>NZ_JBWKEE010000016.1:0-100013 GCF_056435605.1 Streptomyces sp. NPDC043896 | reverse complement strand
AGGCCGCGTGCCATATAAGGGACACGGTCGAGGTGCGGCCTCCCGCCCTTCCCTGCCCCCCCTAGTGTGGGTGTCCGAGCGTCCCCCCCCCCCCCCCCCCCCCCCCCCCGCCCCGTGGCGCCGGCCGACCTGTGGCGCCGCCCGCCACGGCCGGGGCACCGAGTGTGGTGGCCCCGCACATCGGCACGGGGCGGCGCGCGTACCTAACGTTCGGGCCATGACTAGCGCACTCACCACCGGGTCCGGTGGAACGGCGTCCGTACTGGCGGGGCGCGTGGCCCTGGTGACCGGCGGCGGCAGCGGCATCGGGCGCGCCTGCGCCCTGGCACTGGCCGGCGCCGGGGCCCTCGTACACGTCGTGGACGTCGACGCGCGGGCCGCCGGGGAGGTGGCGGAGCTCGTCGGCGGGCGGGCCCATCCGGCCGACCTCGCCGACCCCGCCGCCGTGGGCCGGCTGCCCGCCGAGGTCGACGTCCTGGTCAACAACGCCGGTCTCCAGCACGTGGCGGCCATCGAGGACTTCCCGCCCGAGCGGTTCGAGCTGATCCAGAAGGTGATGGTGACCGCTCCGTTCCTGCTGCTGCGGCGGTCCCTGCCGTACATGTACGGGCGCGGCTGGGGGCGGGTGGTCAACGTCTCCAGCGTGCACGGGCTGCGGGCCAGTGCCTTCAAGTCGGCGTACGTCGCGGCCAAGCACGCCCTGGAGGGGCTCAGCAAGGTCGCCGCCCTGGAGGGCGCCCCGCACGGGGTGACGAGCAACTGCGTGAACCCCGGCTACGTGCGCACCCCGCTGGTGGAGCGGCAGATCGCCGCCCAGGCGGAGGCGCACGGGATCCCCGCCTCGCGGGTGGTCGAGGAGGTGCTGCTGCGCGGCTCCGCCGTCAAGCGGCTGATCGAGCCGGAGGAGGTGGCGGCCTCCGTGCTGTGGCTCTGCGGTCCGCACACAGGCCACGTCACGGGAGCCTCGCTGCCGATGGACGGCGGCTGGACCGCCGCCTGACCCCCCGGCACCGCCGCCTGCCCCCCGGGGGCTACGCGGGGGCCAGGGGCGGTCCGTCCGTTTTCCTCCGGTTGTGCCCCTCAGGTGACGATCAGGGTCAGGGCGGCGGGCGGGCGGCCCGGCCGGGGGACGGAGATCCGGCTGGTGCCCGGGCGCACCGCCCGGACCTCCCATTCACGGTGGCCGGTCCGGGCCAGGCTCTGGACCGGGATCAGCAGTACCGACGCGCCGTCGAGGGCGGGCCGGCCCTCTTCCCGCTCCGGGATCCTCAGCAGCGCGGTCTCTCCGACGGCGAGCCGTCCCGTGTAGCCGTCGTCCGCCGGGCCGAGCACCCGGCCGCGTGCCGGGGGCGGGGCCTGCGGGGTGGGGCCCGTGCCCGTCACCGGGGTCCGTGTCCGCGCGGCCCCCGGCACGCCGCTCCCGCACCCGGTGAAGAGTGCGAGAGCGGCGAGGCAGGCCAGGCGGCGGTCAACCGCCGTCACGGATGTTGAACCGCAGCAGGGCGTCCACCTGCTTCTGGAGCTGGAGCCGGGTGGCGGCCGGGTTGTTGTAGACCGCCTCGGCCGCGGCCACCGCCGCGCCGAAGGTGGAGTCCGGCAGCCGGTTCCCGTCGGTGTCCACCGGGGTGGTCAGGTCGTAGGAGCCGTTGGCGAAGTTGAGCCAGGCGGCGAGCAGCTGCTGGGAGAGCAGCCGCCTGGGCTCGGGCGAGCCGTTGGCGAGGATGCCGTGGGCCTGGTCGCGGGTCAGGGGTCCGTACACCGTGCTCATGAACGAGGCCACGTCCAGCAGGCACTGCTGCTGCGCGGGCGTGAAGTCGTCCGGTGCGCGGCCGTCGTACTGCTTCATCCAGTACGCCTGGTTGTGGGCCTGGCGGGTGTTGCCGGTGGTGATGACGGCGGCGGTGTCGGAGGCCCTTCCGGCGTCGTCGTCCTGGCTGGTGAAGGTGAGGGTGGACAGGCAGGCGGCCGCGTAGGCGTGCGTCTTCGTGCCGGTGACGGCGCGCGGCTGGACCGACGGGCTCGGGTCGGGGTCGGCCGCCGGCGGGTTCACGAGGGAGAGCAGTTCGCCGGCGGAGCCGTCGCCCCAGTTCCAGGTCAGGGTCAGGTCGTCGCTGCCGGGATCGGCCGAGGAGCCGGTGACCTCGATCGGCTGTCCGGCGTGGGCGATGTAGGCCTTCTGGCCGTTGTGGGTGGTCTGGCCGTCCGGGGCGATGACGGCGGTCGGGCCGGCGTTGCCGATCACCGCTTCGGTGGTGGCGCAGGCGCGGGTGTCGTCGTCGGTGCCGCACACCTCGATGCCGAAGGTCCCGTCGTCCCCGTAGGTGTGCGGGGCGGTGAAGGTCAGCGTCGCGTCGGGCCGGGTGTTCTCCAGGGTGCCGTCCAGGGGCTGGGGGCCGTTCCCGTCACCCCAGTCGACGGTGGCGGTGAGCGGGTCGAGCCAGCCCGGGTCGGTGATCTCGCCGGTCAGGGTGGTCCCGCCGTTCTCGGCCGCCGGGGGGAGCTGCTGGAGGACCACGGAGGGGACGGCGTTCCTCACGGTGACCGTGGTGGAGGCGGTGTCGGTGTTGCCGGCGCTGTCGGTGACCTGGAGGCCGACGGTGAAGACGTCGTCGCGGCCGACGCGGCCGAAGACGGTGGTCACCCCGGTGGCGTCGTCGTACTGTCCGTCGTTGTCGAGGTCCCAGGCGTACGCGGTGGGGCCGCCGGCGGACGGGTCTGTTCCGCCGGCCGAGGCGGAGGCGTCGAGGGTGACGCCGGTGCCCTCGTCGGTGGTGTAGGGGCCGCCCGCGTCGGCCGTGGGCCGGCAGGCGGCCGGGACGGTGCCGGAGGTGGTGACGGTGGTCTGGTCGGCGCTGGACGCGGCGCCCTCGCCCATGCCCCGGCCCGCGAAGACCCGCCAGAGCAGGCACTGGTTGGCGCCGCCGGTGTTGGTCATGTCGGCGGCCAGGATGCCGTCGCGCGCGTCGAGGTAGCTCGGCCGGTGGACGGTGTTCTTCATGCCGTCGACGACGATCTGCTGGGTGTACGCGATGCCCTTGGCCTCACGGATGTCGTAGACGGTGGCGGCCCAGACCTCGCCGTTGCGGTGGACGCCGCGGGCCGGGTTGAAACTGCCCCAGCCCTCGGTGGAGGTGTCGTACGCCTGGGAGCGGATGCCCCGGGAGGTGTTGCCGGTGACGTACTCGCCGACGACGGCGTCGCCCCACTTGAGGAAGGAGATCGTGTCGCTCCAGCCTTCGCCGAGCGCCCCGGTCTGCGGGCCGTCGCCCATGCTGCCGCCGCCGACCAGGCGGTTGGACACGCCGTGGCCGTATTCGTGGGCGATGACGTCACCGTCGAGCGAGCCGTCGCGCCACGGGCGCCCGGGCTGCCACATGAACATCTGCATGCGGGGGCTGGCGCCGTCCGGGGGCGTGCCGAAGTTGGCGTTGTTCAGGCAGCGGATGCGGTTCGGCGGGGTGGCGTCGTCCTCGCAGCCGAAGTCCCAGCCGTCCTGGGCCTCGGCCAGCACCGGGTCGCCCTGTGCGCCGCCGCGGCCGAAGTTGGAGGCCTGGAAGTTGCGGGAGGCCTCGTCGAAGCCCAGGCCGTAGAGGTGGTCGTGCATCACGTTGGTGTAGTAGAAGAGCTGGGTGACGACGGGGTTGAGGTCGGCGTCCAGATTGGCCTGGGTCGCGGCCGCGTTGGTGCGCCACACGTCGCCGAACGGGTGGTCGAAGTGCTGGTGCGCCGGGTCGCCGCCGGGCGGGGACTGCGGCCGCAGGGCGTCGTTGCCGGTGTCGGGGACGGCGTTGTCCCCGTCCTCGTCCCGGTAGGCGTTGGCGTTGTTGCCCTGGGTGAGCCGGTCCGCCACCCACGAGCCGTCCCGTCCGGTGAAGGGGGTGACCGTGCGGGTGGCGCCGGCGGCGTCGGGGTGCTGCGCGGTGAAGACCCGGCCCTCGGGGCCGTCGTGGTGGTAGCGGCTCTCCCGCCCGAGGATGTCGCCGTCCTCGGCGTCGACCAGCGTCTGGTACCAGGAGGTGCCGGAGGCCTCGATGTCGGTGAGCCAGGCCGGCCGCAGCTCGTGGCCCGGTCCGCGCGGGTACCAGACCAGTTCGGCGGTGACGTCGTTGGGCTTCTTCAGCTTCCGGGCGTACGGGTTCGCGAACTTCTGGCGGCCCTTGTCGCGGTTGTCGGAACCCTTCAGCCGGAGCCGGGCGCGTACGCCCTGGGCGTCGGCGGCGACGTCCAGGGCGTCCTGCGCGGTCAGTTCGACGCTGCCGGCGGGTTCTCCGGTCGCCGCCGCGCCGCCGATGATCACCAGCCGGCCGTGCCGGTCGACGGTGGCGGTGAGCAGGCCGCCGTGGACGCGCATGCCGTCGATGTCCTGGCCGAGGGTCACCTGGCGGGCGCCGTTGTGCTTCGTCGGGTAGGAGGAGGCGACGACGAGCTGCTCCACCTGCCCGTCCGAAAGGCCGAAGAGCTCGCGGTGGTCGCGTACGTAGCCCAGTACCACCTCCTCGGCAGGCCCGGCGGCGGGCTCGGTGAGGTATCCGCCGGACCTGAAGACCATCCGGGCGTGTCCCGTGGCCGGGTCGCGGCGCACGGTGGGGCCGTCGGGGCCGTCGGCGGCGGGCCGCGCCGCGGCGGCCATCGCCGGGAGCAGGGTGAGGAGTATGGCCGACGCGGTCGCCGCGGTCATCAGCCTGGTGCGCAACTGCCTTCTGGTCATGGCCTGGGCCTTCCGAGAGCCGACGCGTCCCCCGGGTCCGCCGTCGGGACCCGCGAGTTGACCAGTGGAGTAGCGCACCCGGTCACGGCAGGTCAAAGAGGCTCTCCGGGGGCGCGTACGGCTCGGCGCGCGGAGGGCGGGAGGGTACTCCGACCGGGTGGGTGCCGCTCTTCGACGGCCTGCGGACCGGCTCCGCCGGCATCGAGCGGGGGAGCACGGCCCGGCGTACTCCGCGGGCCCGGGGCGGTGCGCGGTCCGGGCGGCGGCCGCGGCCCGGACCCGCTCACGGCCGTGCTCGGCCCGTCGGGCGCGGCGGCCCGGAAGGCGGTCGCCGGCACCCCGGGGACCGGGGCCGGCGACGTGGCGGGCGGGGCGCCCGCCTGGACATCGGCTCGACGAACTCTGGACGGCCGGTCGGCGTCCGCTGGGGGATCAGCCCGCGCAGGCCGGACAGAGCCCCCGGTAGGTGACCTCCGCCCCGGACACCGAGAAGCCGAAACGCTCCCCCGTCGGCAGGTCTGCCAGCGGGTTCCCGGCGGGGCGGACGTCCCGGATGAGGCCGCAGCCGGAGCAGACGAGGTGGTGGTGCGGATGGTGCGCGTTGGGGTCGTAGCGCTTGGCCCGCCCGTCGGTGGATACTTCGGCGACCTCTCCCAGGGCGACCAGTTCGCCCAGGGCGTTGTAGACGGTGGCCCGGGAGATCTCGGGCAGCAGGGCCACGGCACGCGCGTGCACCTCGTCGGCGGTGAGGTGCACGTGGTCGCCGTCCAGGACCTCGGCCACGACACGTCTCTGGGAGGTCAATCGCCAGCCGCGCCTGCGCAGCCGGTCCAGCAGGTCACTCATGTCGGCTCACCTTCTCGGGGTCGACGGGCCGCCCGGGCCCCCGACGGGCTCCGGGAACCGATGGGATCCGGATTTGGTCTGCTTCTTGACTTGGACTGTGTCCATCGTAGGATCTGAGACGTTCATAGCCAAGGGTTGAGGAAACCGTTCCTGAACAGCGTGATCCGCCTGGTCCGGAAGGAAATGCATGTCTGAGAACCATGACGCAGTCGTAGCCGCCGAAACGGAGGGCGCAGGCGGCTGCCCGGTCGCGCACGGGCGCGCCCCGCACCCCACCCAGGGCGGCGGAAACCGCCAGTGGTGGCCCGAGCGGCTCAATCTGAAGATCCTGGCCAAGAACCCCGCCGTGGCCAACCCGCTCGGCGAGGGGTTCGACTACGCCGCGGCGTTCCAGTCCCTCGACCTCCCTGCCGTGAAGCGGGACATCGAGGAGGTCCTGACCACTTCGCAGGACTGGTGGCCGGCCGACTTCGGCCACTACGGCCCCCTGATGGTCCGCATGGCCTGGCACAGCGCCGGCACCTACCGGATCAGCGACGGCCGCGGCGGCGCCGGCGCCGGCCAGCAGCGGTTCGCCCCGCTCAACAGCTGGCCGGACAACGCCAACCTGGACAAGGCCCGCCGCCTGCTGTGGCCGGTGAAGAAGAAGTACGGGCAGAACCTGTCCTGGGCCGACCTCATGATCCTCGCGGGCAATGTCGCGCTGGAGTCGATGGGCTTCGAGACCTTCGGCTTCGCCGGCGGCCGCGCCGACGTGTGGGAGGCCGACGAGGACGTGTACTGGGGTCCCGAGACCACCTGGCTCGACGACCAGCGCTACACGGGCGACCGCGAGCTGGAGAGCCCCCTCGGCGCCGTCCAGATGGGTCTGATCTACGTCAACCCCGAGGGCCCGAACGGCAACCCGGACCCGCTCGCCGCGGCCCGCGACATCCGTGAGACGTTCCGCCGGATGGCGATGAACGACGAGGAGACGGTCGCGCTCATAGCCGGCGGTCACACCTTCGGCAAGGCGCACGGCGCCGGCCCCGCCGACCACGTCGGCGTCGACCCCGAGGCCGCCCCGCTGGAGGCGCAGGGCTTCGGCTGGCAGAACGGGTACGGCTCCGGCAAGGGCGCCGACACCATCACCAGCGGCCTCGAGGTCACCTGGACCACGACGCCGACCCGGTGGAGCAACACCTTCTTCGAGAACCTCTTCGGCTACGAGTGGGAGCTGACCACCAGCCCCGCCGGCGCCCAGCAGTGGGTCGCGAAGGACGGCGCGGGCGCCGGCACCATCCCGGACGCCCACGACCCGTCCAAGAGCCACGCGCCGACCATGCTGACCACGGACCTCTCGCTGCGCTTCGACCCGGCCTACGAGCAGATCTCGCGCCGCTTCCTGGAGAACCCGGACCAGTTCGCGGACGCCTTCGCCCGCGCCTGGTTCAAGCTCACCCACCGTGACCTCGGCCCGGTCGCCCGCTACCTCGGCCCCGAGGTTCCGGGCGAGACCCTGCTGTGGCAGGACCCGCTGCCGGCCCGTACGCACGAGCTGGTCGACGCCGCGGACATCGCCTCCCTCAAGGAGCGGATCCTCGGCTCCGACCTGACCGTGTCCCAGCTCGTCTCCGTGGCCTGGGCGTCGGCCTCGTCCTTCCGCGGCAGCGACAAGCGCGGCGGCGCCAACGGCGCCCGCATCCGCCTCCAGCCGCAGGCCGGCTGGGAGGTCAACGAGCCGGAACAGCTCGCCGCGGTACTGCGCGTCCTGGAAGGCATCCAGGAGTCCTTCAACTCCGCGCAGACCGGTGACAAGCGGGTCTCGCTCGCCGACCTGATCGTCCTCGCCGGCTCCGCCGCCGTCGAGCAGGCCGCCAAGGACGCCGGGCACGAGATCGAGGTGCCGTTCACCGCGGGCCGGGTGGACGCCACCCAGGACCAGACCGACGTCGAGTCCTTCGCCGCGCTGGAGCCCGTCGCCGACGGCTTCCGCAACCACCTCGGCAAGGGCAGCCGCCTTCCGGCCGAGTTCCTGCTGGTCGACCGGGCGAACCTGCTGAACCTGTCCGCCCCCGAGCTGACCGTCCTCGTCGGCGGCCTGCGCGTCCTGGGCGCCAACCACCAGCAGTCCCAGCTGGGCGTGTTCACCGACACCCCCGGCACGCTGACCAACGACTTCTTCGTCAACCTGCTCGACCTGGGCACGACGTGGAAGTCCACCTCGGCGGACCAGACCACCTTCGAGGGCCGCGACGCCGCCACCGGCGAGCTCAAGTGGACCGGCAGCCGCGCCGACCTCGTCTTCGGCTCGAACTCCGAGCTGCGGGCGCTGGCCGAGGTGTACGCCAGTGACGACGCGAAGCGGAAGTTCGTCGAGGACTTCGTCGCCGCGTGGAGCAAGGTGATGGACCTGGACCGGTTCGACCTGGCCTGAGCGGCCCGGACGGTCTGATCACGACGCCCCGGGCCCGGCGGGCCCGGGGCGTCGTGCTGCCGGGAGGCGTCCTCGCCGGCGACGGTCACCGGTCGTACGCCCCACCGCTCCGGCCGTCCCGGTGGCTCAGCCGGGGATCCGCCGCCGTGACCGCCGGGCGTCGGCCACCGCCCGCACGACGAGGAGCAGGGCGGCGGCGACCGCCGCCCAGCGGACGACGCTCCACGTCGCGCCCACCACGGCTTGCTGCAGCGGGGCCTCGGCCCGCAGCCGCATGGTCGTCTCCACCACGGCGATCGCCGGGACCAGGAGGCGGAAGGGGATCCCCCGCAGCCCGCGCTCCCTGGCCAGGTTCCCGGCCAGCCCCATCAGGGGGCCGAGGACGCAGGCCGCGACGCCCCACACCACCAGACCCGCGTAGTTGACGGACTCGGAGACCTGGACGGTGTCCGGCGGCAGGGCCAGGCCGGCCGTCTCGTCGTGCGCCGACTTCGTGAGGTAGTACGCCGTCACCGCCGCGAACAGCGACACGGTGGCCACGGCCGCGGACTCCGCCCTGCCCTCGCGCGCGGCGCCGACGGCGAAGGCGAACGCCGCCCACACCCAGCCGGCGGACAGCACGACGTGCACCACGTGCCCGGCCGTGCCGGCTCCGCCGGCCAGGAGCGGGGGAACGACCCCCAGGACCACACCGCACAGCACGGCGACGACGGCCGCCGTGGCGCGTGACTTCAGGGACGACTTCGCGTTCATCCGTGAATCGTCTCAAACGCTCATCACGGGAATCCCACCCCACCGTCGGCGTGTTGGCCACCCGATGTCGGCTCGCGGTGCTCTCGTACGCGGTCGCGCGCAGGCGTACAGTCCGTGCTGCCCGCCCTCCGCCGGACAGGAGAACAGCCTTGGCCACACACGCCGTTACCGGGCGGCCCGCCCGGGAGGAGCCCGCCGCGGAGGGCCTGCCGGTGCCGGAGCTCGACGCCGCCGACGTCGAGCGGTGGCGGGCCGGAGGCGGCGGCCTGATCGAGCTGCTGGGGCTGGCGCGCGAACGGCTCGGCGGCGTCGCCGCCGTCCGGATCGGACCGGCGCCCACCGTGCTGGTGACCGGGCCGGAGGCCGTGCAGCACGTGCTGGCGCGGAACCCCGACCGGTACGTCAAACGCTCCCACCGCGCCCGGCTGCTGATCGGCGACGGGATGCTGGCCGCGACCGGGGACGCCTGGAAGCGGCAACGGCGGCTGCTCCAGGCACAGTTCACCGGGCCGGGCATGCGCCGCTACGAGCAGCGCATCGACGCGGCGGCCCGCACCACGGCGGAGCGCTGGGCCGGGTACGCGCGCACCGGGGAGGTCTTCGACGTCGGGGAGGAGATGCGCCGCTTCGCCCTGGACACCATCTGGCGCGCGCTCACCGGCCACCCCCTGGACGCCGCCACCGAGCGCGAACTCGCCGCCGTGGCGGCCGTGGTGGCGGCCCTGCCGAGCCTGCCCGCCGACGAGGTGGAGGCCCGGGGCTCGGTGGCCGCCGACCTGGCCCGGATCGACGCGGTGGCCCGGCACGCCGTGGCCGCCGCCCGCGAACCGGCGGCGGGGCCGGAGGGTCCGGGGCTGCTGCGGGTGCTGGTGGAGGCTTCCGCGACGTACCCCGAGTACACGGACCGGCTGCTGCGCGACGAGCTCGTCACCCTGCTGGTGGCGGGCCACGAGACCACCGCCACCACCCTGACCTGGCTGTACCTGCTCCTCGACCGCCACCCCGCGGCCCGCGAGGAGGCCCTCGCGGCGGGCCCCGAGGGCTCGCCGGAGCGCCGGGAGGCCGTCCAGGCGCTGGTCGGCGAGACGCTGCGGCTGTACCCGTCGGCGTGGATCCTGCCCCGGCACGCGGCGGAGGCCGACACCCTGGCCGGCCACGCCGTCGCGGCGGGGACGGAGCTGCTGGTCTGCCCGTACCTCACGCACCGCGACCCGGCGCTGTGGCCCGACCCCGAGCGCTTCGACCCCGGCCGCTTCACCACCCCGGGCCGCCGGCCCGCCCTGCCGGGCGCCTACCTGCCCTTCGGGATGGGCCCGCGCGCCTGCCTCGGCACGCAGTTCGCGCTGCGCGAGTCGACCGCCCTGCTGGAGCTGCTGCTGCCGCACCACGTCCCGGTCTTCGACTCCGTCCCGACCGGGGCGGCGTACTCCATCACGGTCCGGCCCGACGGCCCGGCCCCGGCCCGCCTGGGGGGCGTCCGCCCCTGACCCGCCGGACACCCCCAAGCCCCCTCACCCCACGGGAGGCCCGTGTGACACAGCCCGGACCGGCGCCGGAGCGGACGCCCGGACGGATACCCGGCCACGCATGGCGCGACGACCTGTACCGCGACCCCTACCCGCTCTACGCCCGGGCCCGCCGGACCGAGGGCCTGACGTACCTGCCCGCGTTCGACGCCTGGCTGGTGGCGCGCGACCGGGACGTGCGGGAGGTCCTGCTGCGCGCCGGGGACTTCTCCTCCGCGAACGCCCTCACCCCCGACGTGGTGCTCTCCGACGCGGCGCTCGGGGTCCTTGCGGGCGGCTTCGGCCCCCGGCCCACCGTGGTCTCCTCGGACGGCGCCGCCCACCGCCGCCACCGGGCCCCGCTGAACCGGGGCCTGACCTCCGCCCGGGTGACGGCGCTGCTCCCGCACGCCCGGAACTGTGCGCGGGAGCTGGTCGACGGCCTGCCCGCGTACGGGCCGGTCGAGCTGGTGCGGGCGTACGCCCGGCAGCTGCCCGGCCAGGTGATCGGGCGGCTGATCGGGCTGGACCCTGCGGACGTGCCCGCCGCCGTGCACGGCGGCTACCGGGCGGAGGAACTGCTGTTCCGGCCACTGCCGCCCGAGGAGCAGGTGGCGGCCGCCGAGGACGTGGTCGCGCTCCAGCGGCTGCTGGACGGCTACGTGCGCGACCGGCGCGAGCGGCCCCGGGACGACCTGTGCTCGGCCATGGTGGCGGCGCTGGCCCCCGGGGCCGGGGAGCTGACCGGCGAGCAGCGCCACGAGCTGGTGGCGAACCTGCAGAACCTGCTGATCGCCGGCTTCCTCACCACGGGCGCGCTCATCGCCACCACCCTCATGCACCTGCTGGAGGACGACCGGCGGCAGTGGCGGATGCTGCGCGACGACCCCTCGCTGGTCCCGGCGGCGGTGGAGGAGGCCGCGCGGCACGACGCGGTCGTGCAGGTGTTCCGGCGTACCGCCACCCGCCCGGTGACGATCGCCGGGACCAGGCTGCCGGCCGGGGCGACCGTGCTGGTGGCGTACGGTTCGGCCAACCGCGACGAACGGCGGTACGAGCGCCCGGACGCGTTCGACATCCGTCGGGGTGCCGGGGCCCGGCCCCACCTCGCCTTCGGGCACGGCCCCCACGGCTGCCCCGGCTCCCGGCTGGCCCGCGAGCAGCTGCGCCTGACGCTGGAGCTGTTCGTCCGCAGGCTGCCGGGGCTGCGGCTGGACGGGCGGCGGCCGCCCCGCATACGGCCCACCCTGATCCACCGCTCGCCGGAGGAGCTGTACGTGTCCTGGTGAGCGCGGCGCCCGGTTGCCGTGGCCGGACCGGCCGGGGCGGGGGGATCCTGGTAGCAGGAGGCACCGGCAGGTCAGGAGGCACGCCATGTCACACGCCGAGGAGTGGAAGGTCGGCGTCTACCTCATCGAGGAGGACGGCACGACGAAGGCCCGGGCGGTGCTCGAAACCGGGAAGGAGACGCTGGTCGGCCGCGGCCGGGCGCGGTGCAACCCGCAGGACGTGGAAGTCCCCGCGATCGGTGACGAGCTGGCGGCGAGCCGGGCGATGCGCGACCTGGCCGGCCAGCTGAGCCGGGCCGCGGACAAGGACCTGGCGGCGCTGGGAGCCGTACCGCAGGCGCCGCGCACCGGGTACGGCTGGCCGGACGACTCCGGCCCGGGCAGGTAGGGCGACGCCGGGTCCGGTGCGCGCGGAGGGCCGTCACCGGCAGGCGCCCCGCACGGTCTTCCGGCATCGCGTGACGAAGGCCGACGGTGAGGGGCGGGCCGGCCGCTTGGAGCGGCCGGCCGAGCTCGCCGTCCGGCGCTGGGGCGCCGCGATCGCCGCGGCCCTCCCGAAGGAGCACGAGGGCAGGGAGGGCGAGGCCCACGAGGACCCGGAGTCGGCGATCCGGGACGGAGGAGCGGCGCTGGGGCGCCCGGTCGCCCCCGGCCCACATCACCCTGCCCCTCACCCGGCTCCCCCTCCCCCGGGACGCGGGGACAGGTGCGCGGGATCCGGAGCGCGCGGAGGGCGGTGCGCGGGCCGGCCCGGGCGATGCCACCCGCCCGGACCGACGACAGGCGGGGTGATCGTGCGGCGCGTTAGGCTCGGACGGAGCGGCCCAGGAGAGGGATGGTGCACATGTGTCGATGGCTCGCCTACTCCGGCTCGCCGATGCTGCTCGACGCGGTCCTGTACAAGCCGGAGCACTCGCTGATCGACCAGAGCCTGCACGCGCGGATGGGCGTCGAGTCCACCAACGGGGACGGCTTCGGTATCGGCTGGTACAGCACGGACGGGGACGGCACCCCGGCGGTGTTCCGGGACATCGGTCCGGCCTGGAACAACCGGAACCTGCGGGAGCTGGCCTCGCACGTCCGTTCGCCGCTGTTCTTCGCGCACGTGCGCGCCTCCACGGGTTCGGCGATCCAGCAGACCAACTGCCACCCCTTCCGGCACGGGCGCTGGCTGTGGATGCACAACGGTGCGATCACCGATTTCCACCGGCTCCAGCGCGACCTGTGCATGGCCGTCGACCCGGCGCTGTTCCCCTGTATCGAGGGCTCGACGGACTCCGAGGTGATGTTCTACCTCGCCGTGACCTTCGGCCTCGACCAGGACGTGCCCGGCGCGGTCGCCCGGATGGCGGGCCTGGTGGAGCGGCTCGGCAAGGAGCACGGGGTGGCCGACCCGCTCCAGATGACGGTCGCGGTCAGCGAGGGCGAGCGGGTGTGGGCGTTCCGCTACTCCAGCCAGGGCCGGTCCCGTTCGCTGTACTACAGCAGCCGGGCCGAGACGGTGCGCCAGCTGTACCCGGAACTGCCGTTCCTGCGGGAGGTGTCCGACTCGACCCGGCTGGTGGTCTCCGAGCCGCTCGGAAACCTGCCGGGCGTGTGGAACGAGCTGCCCGAGGCGAGCTACGTCATGGTCCCGTCGGAGGGCCCGGAGGACTACCTTCCGTTCATCCCCGAGCTCCCCTGACCGCCCGCCCCGGACCCCCGGACCAGGGCCACCAGCCACCGGCCCGCGTCAGCAGATGCGCGGCAGCTGCTCCCCGATCGGGAGGTCGACGACGCGGGTGCCGCCGAGGCCGGTACGGGCGACGACGAGCCCGGGGTGGTCCTCGACCGCCTCGCCGATCACGGAGGCCCGCCGGCCCAGCGGGTGGGCCCGCATGGCGTCGAGGACGGCGTCGGCGTGCTCGCGGGGGACGAACGCGACGAGCTTGCCCTCGTTCGCCACGTAGAACGGGTCCAGGCCGAGGATCGCGCAGGCGTTGCCCACGGCTTCGGGGACCGGCACCCGGCCCTCCTGGACGACCACGCCCGTGCCGGAAGCGGCGGCGATCTCGTTGAGTGCGGCGGCCAGACCGCCCCGGGTGGGGTCGCGCAGCACGTGCAGGTCGGGGGTGACCGCGAGCATGGAACGGACGAGGCCGCCCAGGGGCGCGCAGTCGCTGGCGATGTCCGCCTCGAAGCCGAGGCCCTCGCGGACGCTCATGATGGCCACCCCGTGCAGCCCGATGTCACCGCTGACGATGACCACGTCGCCCGGTACGACCCGCTGCGGGCGCAGGTCCACGCCCTCGGGGACGAGACCGATGCCGGCGGTGTTGATGTACACGCCGTCGCCGTGTCCGACCTCCACGACCTTGGTGTCGCCGGTCGCCACCTCCACGCCCGCCGCACGCGCGGCCGCGCCGAGGGCCTGGGCGACGCGGGCCACCGTGGCGGTCTCGACTCCCTCCTCCAGGATGAACCCGCAGGACAGGTAGGCGGCCGTGGCCCCGCTCATGGCCAGGTCGTTGACGGTGCCGTTGACCGCGAGGTCCCCGATGCTGCCGCCGGGGAAGAACAGCGGGCGCACCACGTACGAGTCGGTGGAGAAGGCCATGCGGGCCCCGCCCAGGGTGAGGGTCGCGGAGTCGCCGAGCTGAGAGAGGACCTCGCCGCCGAAGGCGGGGGCGAAGACGTGCCGGACGAGTTCGGCGGAGAGCGCCCCGCCGCCGCCGTGGCCCATCACCACGCGGGGGTGGTCGCGCAGGGGGGCCGGAC
Source organism: Streptomyces sp. NPDC043896 (assembly GCF_056435605.1). Classification (NCBI taxonomy): domain Bacteria; kingdom Bacillati; phylum Actinomycetota; class Actinomycetes; order Kitasatosporales; family Streptomycetaceae; genus Streptomyces; species Streptomyces sp. NPDC043896. The sequence continues at coordinate 85,739 of NZ_JBWKEE010000016.1, read as the reverse complement.
AGGTCCAGCCGGTGACGTCCAGTGCGGTGTCAGACAACGGGGGTCGCCTCCTGCGGTGCCGTCTTGGCGGTCGGGATGTCCAGGCGCCGGTAGAGGTAGTACGCGGCGCAGGCGCCCTCGCTGGAGACCATGGTGGCGCCGAGCGGGGTGCGCGGGGTGCAGGTGGTGCCGAAGGCCTGGCACTGCTGCGGTTTGATGAGGCCCTGGAGGACCTCTCCACTGCGGCATTCGGCCGGTTCGCGGGTGTCGATCCCCGTCACCGCGAATCGGTGTTCGGCGTCGAAGTCCCGGTAGCGGGGCGACAGCCGCCAGCCGCTGGCGGGGATGGTGCCGATGCCGCGCCAGGCGCGGTCGGTGACCTCGAAGACGTCCTCCAGCATCGCGAGCGCGGCGGGGTTGCCCTCGGGGCGGACGGCGCGCGCGTAGGCGTTGTCGACGGTGTGCTCGCCGCGCTCCAGCTGCCGCACGGCGCGGCGCACGCCCTCCAGGATGTCGAGCGGTTCGAAGCCGGTGACCACGATGGGGACGCGGTGGCGGGCGGCCAGCCGGGGGTACTCGGCGGTCCCCATCACGCTGCACACGTGACCGGCGGCCAGGAAGGCCTGGACCCGGCAGCTCGGGGAGTTCATGATCGCCTCGATGGCCGGGGGGACCCGGACGTGGGAGACGAGCAGGCTGAAGTTGGTGATGCCGTGCTTCTTCGCCTGGTACACCGTCATCGCGTTGGGCGGCGCGGTGGTCTCGAAGCCGATGCCGAAGAAGACCACCTGGCGGTCCGGGTTCTGCCGGGCGATGCGCAGGGCGTCGAGCGGGGAGTAGACGACGCGTACGTCGCCGCCCTCGCTCCGCACCCGGAAGAGGTCGCGGCCGGTTCCGGGGACGCGGAGCATGTCGCCGAAGGAGCAGAAGATCACGCCGGGGCGGGAGGCGATCTCCAGGGCCTTGTCGATGACTTCGAGCGGGGTCACGCACACGGGGCAGCCGGGCCCGTGGATCAGCTCGACCTGTTCGGGCAGGAGCTGGTCGAGGCCGTGCCGGATGATGGTGTGGGTCTGGCCGCCGCAGACCTCCATCAGCGCCCAGGGGCGGGTGACCGTGGCGTGGATGTCGTCGAGCAGCCGCCGGGCGAGGCCGGGGTCCTGGAACTCGTCGATGTACTTCACTGCTGCGCCGCCTCCTGGGGGACGTCTGCGGGGTCGTCGTCCGTCGCGGGCCGCAGGGCACCGCCGGCCTGGGCGGCCTGCTCCCACGGGTCGCCGAACTCCTCCTGGAGCATGCCGAGTTCCGCGAAGAGTTCCAGCGTCCTGAGGGCGGACTCCTCGTCGAGCCGCTGGAGGGCGAAGCCGACGTGGACGATGGCGTACTCGCCCACCCGGAGGTCCGGCAGGTACTCCAGGCACACGTCCTTGACGACGCCGCCGAAGTCGACGGTGGCCATGCGGGTGCCGTCCCGTTCCCCGATGTCAATCACCCTGCCGGGTACCGCCAGGCACATGGGCTGCTCCTTGCTGTGGTTGTTCCGCGGCGCGGTCGGCGGTGGCCGCCGCGACCATGAGCTGGCCGAGGGCCAGTCCCCCGTCGTTCGGGGGGACCCGGTGCTGGCGCAGCACGGTGAAGCCCTGCTCCCGCAGCAGCCGTGAACAGGCGCCGGAGAGGAGGGTGTTGGCCATGACCCCGCCGGTCAGGGCGACGGTGTCGAGGCCGTGGCGGTCGCGGGCCGCGCGGCAGGCGTCCGCGACGAGGACGGCGACGGCGGTGTGGAAGCGGGCCGCGATCAGCGCGGGCGCGGTGCCCGCCCGTACGTCGGCGGCGACGGCGGCCAGGACGGGCCCGGGGTCCACGGTGAACGGGTCCGCGGTGAACGGGTCCGCGGTCACCGTGCCGGTGCCGGTCCCGGGCCCGGGGTGCGGGGGACGCAGGGCGAACCGGTACCCGGGGTGCGGGTCCGCGGCGGGGGCGGCGAGGGCGGCCGCCTCCAGTTCGACGGCGGCCTGGGCCTCGTACCCGGCGTGGTGGCAGACCCCGGCCAGGGAGGAGACGGCGTCGAAGAGGCGTCCCATGCTGGAGGTGGGCACGCAGTTCAGGCCGCGCTCCAGCTGGCGTTCCAGTACGGGCTGTTCACCGGGCGGACAGGCCGCGACGGCGGGCAGGTCCGGGGTCCGGTCGAGGCCGGCGGCCCACAGGTGGGCCAGTGCCATCCGGTAAGGGCGCCGCACGGTCGCGTCGCCGCCGGGGAGGGGGACGTACGCGAGGTGTGCGAAGCGGGTGTAGCCGGTGTAGTCGGCGAGCAGCACCTCCCCGCCCCACACGGCGCCGTCGTCGCCGTAGCCGGTGCCGTCGAAGGCGATCCCGATCACCCGGCGGCCGCCGTCCAGGCCGTGTTCGGCCATGGCGGAGGCGATGTGCGCGTGGTGGTGCTGGACGCGGACCAGGGGGCGCGCCCCGGCCTGCCGGGCGGCCCAGCCCGTGGAGCGGTAGCCGGGGTGACGGTCGGCGGCGAACAGGACCGGTGTCACCCCGGTGATGGACTCCAGCTGCCGCTCGGCACGTTCGAAGGCGTACCGGGTGGCGAGGTCGTCCATGTCCCCGACGTGCGCCGACAGCCAGGCCTTGCGGCCCTCGCCGAGGCAGAACACGTTCTTGAGGTCTCCCCCGGCGGCCAGGGTCGCGGGCACGGCCAGCGGGAGGGCGAGCGGCAGCGGGGCGCTGCCACGGGAGCGGCGTACGGTCAGCGGCTCGCCGTCGCAGACGCGCACCACGGAGTCGTCGCAGGGCACGTGGATCGGCCGGTCGTGGGTCAGCCAGGCGTCGGCGAGGCCGCCGAGGCGTTCCAGGGCCTCCGCGTCGTCGGTGACGATGGGCTCCCCGGAGAGGTTCCCGCTGGTCATCACGAGCAGGCGGGGACCGGGCGGGTCACCGGGCAGGCCCAGCAGCAGGTGGTGCACGGGGGTGTACGGGAGCATCACGCCGAGGTCGGGGCTGCGGGGGGCGACGTCGGCGGCCGGCAGGGCGGCGGACGCGGGACGGCGGCGCAGCAGCACGATGGGCCGGTCGGGGCCGGTGAGCAGGGCCCGCTCGGCGGGGCCGATCTCCACGAGGTGTCCGACCGCGGCGAGGGAGCGGGCCATCAGGGCGAAGGGCTTGTCCCCGCGGGCCTTGCGGCGGCGCAGTTCGGCGACGGCGGCGGGCCGGGCGGCGTCGCAGGCGAGGTGGTAGCCGCCGAGGCCCTTGACGGCGAGGACCGCCCCCTCGGAGAGGAGCCGGCGGGCCGCCGCGACGGGGTCGGCGTCGCCGCTGTCGCGGGGCGGGGTGCCGGTGAGCAGGCGCAGCCGGGGCCCGCAGGCCGGGCAGGCGACGGGCTGGGCGTGGAAGCGCCGGTCGGCGGGGTCGGCGTACTCGCGGGCGCAGTCGGGGCACATGGGGAAGCCGGCCATCGTGGTGTGGGCCCGGTCGTAGGGCAGGCCGGTGACGATGGTGAAGCGGGGTCCGCAGTGGGTGCAGGTGATGAACGGGTGGCGGTGGCGGCGGTCGGCGGGGTCGGCGAGTTCGGCGAGGCAGTCGGCGCAGGTGGCCACGTCCGGGGGGACGAGGGTACGGGCCGGGCCGCCGGAGCGGGAGGGGATGATGGCGAAGCGGGGGGCGGGCGTGCCGGTGGGTGTGGCGGTGGGCGGGGTGGTCGGCGGGCCGGTGGGCGGGCCGGTGGGCGGCATGGTGTGGTGCTCGACGGCGTCGACGACGGCCAGGGGCGGGGCGTCGGCGGCGAGGCGCTCGCAGAACGCGGCCACCGCGGCCGGGGCGCCCTCGACCTCGGCGACGACGCCCTCGGGGGTGTTGGTGACGTGGCCGGCGAGGCCGAGTCCGGTGGCGCGGGTGTACACGTAGGGGCGGAAGCCGACGCCCTGCACCACGCCGCGGACGATGACGCGGCGGCGCTCCGCGGGGGCGTCCATCAGCGGGGTTCCGGTGCGGGGTGGGCGGGGGCCGGGGGCGGGGGCGGGGGCCCTGCGGGGCTGTCCCCTACCCGCCCTTCCACCGTTCCCCGGGGCTCCGCCCCGGACCCCGAGGGGTCGTGCACGTACCCGGCGCCGGGCCCGTGAACGTGCCCGGGCCCGTGGCTGTGCCCGGGTGCGTGGCCGGGGCCGGGGCGGGTGTGGCCCGGGCCGTGGGTGTGGCCGGCGGCTTGGGGGCGGCCGGGGCCATGGGTGTGGCCCGGCTCGTGGGAGTGGCCCGGGCCGTGGGAGTGGCCGGGACCGTGGGAGTCGCCCGGCTCGTGGGAGTGGCCCGGGCCGTGGGAGTCGCCCGGGCCGTGGGAGTGGCCGGGAACGTGGGTGTGGCCCGCAGTGTGGGAGTGGCCGGGATCGTGGGAGTGGCCCTCAGTGTGGGCGTGGCCCGGGGTGTGGGTGGGGCTCTGGGTGTGGGGGGACAGGACGGGTGTGTGGGGGCGGGAGCCCTCCGTGACGCGGAGGGCGTGGGTCAGGAGGAGGCCCGCGCCCTCGCCCGTGCGGGACGAGGTGCGGAGCACCTCCACCCCGGGGTTGACCCGCTGGACGTTGGCGCGGAAGGCGGCCTCGTCGAACTCGGCGGCCTCCGCGATGTCGGTCTTGGTGATCAGCACCAGCTGCGCCGACCCGAAGGCCGTCGGGTACTTCAGCGGCTTGTCCTCGCCCTCCGTCACCGACGCGAGGACCACGCGCAGCGATTCCCCGAGGTCGTACGAGGCGGGGCAGACCAGGTTGCCCACGTTCTCCACGAAGAGCAGACGGGTGTCCTCGGGCAGCCAGCCGTCGAGGTGGCGGCCCAGCATGGGCGCCTCCAGGTGGCACAGGCCGTCCGTGAGGACCTGTTTGACGGGGGCGCCCGAACGGGCCAGCCGCGTCGCGTCGTTCTCCGTCGCCAGGTCGGCCGTCAGGGCGGCCACGGACACGCCGCGCTCCCGGGCGAGCAGCAGTTCGCGTTCCAGCAGGGCGGTCTTGCCGCTGCCCGGGCTGGACAGCAGGTTGACCACCACCACCGCGCGCGCGGCGAGTTCGGCGCGCAGGGCCTGCGCGGCCCCGTCGTTCTTGGCGAGCACCGCCTGTCGCAGGTCGACCACTCGGCACACGGCTCAGGCCTCCTCGGGGATCGGTTCGAGGGCGTCTTCCCAGACCACGCTGCGGATCCGCAGCTCACGCCCCGTCAGGAGCCGCACGGCGGCGGTGCTCCCGCAGCCGGGGCAGCGGAGGTCGGGGGGCATGCCGACCGCCCACTCCCCCGCGCAGGCTCCGCAGCCGGCGCGGGCCGTCACGGTGTGCGTGACGAGCTCGGCGCCTTCCAGGAGTGTCGCCGTGCAGGCGAGTTCGAAGGAGAAGGCCATGGCGTCCGGGACGACCCCGGCCAGTTCCCCGACCTCCAGCTCCACGCGGCTCACGGAGCGTGCCGCTCCGGCCTCGGCCGCTTCCGCCACCTGGTCCACTACGGCCATGGCGATCGACATCTCGTGCATCGGACTCCGTCCTGCCCCGGCTCATTAGACCGGCGGGCCGCCTGCCGGGCGGGCGGGCGCGCCGAAGTGCCGGGGGCCGCTGGGCCATTCGGGCTCCCGCCCCCGGCGGGGCGGACGGCGGCGGTCACATGCGGCGAATGCGCAGGTAGCGCCTGACGTCGGGGAGCACGGTCACCAGGACGGCGCCGAGGGCGGCGGCCACGGTGAACGCGAGGACCTTCTTCATGGGGTTCTCCTCGGGAGCAGTTCCTGCACCATGCGTACGGCGTGGGGTACGGCGGCCGCCACGGGCGGGCTCAGGCCGATGCCCTCCTCGACGGTGGCGGGTTCGCAGCCGACGACCAGGGTGCGGCGGGGCGGGGTGGCTCCGGTGCCCGCGCAGAGGGTGTCGAGCAGGGCGAGGACCGTGTCGGGGGTCATGCCGTGTCCGTCGAGGACGGCGTCCCCGGGGGCGACGGGGCCGGTTCCGTCGGCCTCGATGAGGTGGAGGGTGCCCGGTGCGGCTCCCCGGGCAGTCGCGTCGACGAGGACGAGGGTGTCGTAGCCGTCGAGGAGCCGGTACGCGAGGTGGACCCCGCGCACGCCGAAGTCGACGGCCTCCACGCCGTCCGGCAGCGGCTGCTCGGCCAGGGCGCGGACCGTTTCGACGCCGAAGCCGTCGTCGCCGAGGAAGACGTTGCCGATGCCGGCGACCAGGGTCCGGCCGTTCACGCGTCCTCCAGGGGGGTGACCTCGTCGGGCTGGAAGTACAGGAACCGGCCCTGTTCCCGGCGGATGTCCGCGCCGGGGTCGCCGTCGACGGTGACGGCGAGGTGGACTCCGCCGTCGACGTCGTGGAGGACGGCCTCGACCAGCGCGGCGCTGTCCCGCAGGAACAGGTCCTGGGCGTCGGTGCGGCGGGCGCCGGGCCGCAGCCGGACGCGGCTGCCCGGTCCGACGGAGCGGCCGTCGATCAGGATCCGCTCCGGGGCCGGTTCGGCGGCGGCCCCGTGGGCGGGGTCCCACCAGGGGGTGTCGGGGGTGAACACGTCCGGGGGCGGCTCCGGCCGGTCCGGGCCGGTGACCTCGCGCAGCGCGCGGACCGCGCCGTGCAGGCGTTCCAGTACCTCGGGGGGCATGGATTCCGCCAGGTCGACGACGGCCGCCGCGCGGGGGTCGGTGCCGCGGGCCTCGCGTTTCTCCCGGTCGGTGAGGGCGGCGGTGCGCAGGGCGAGGATCTCGTCGATCTCCAGGGCGTCGTACATGGCGCCGGCGCTCTCGGGGGCGATCGCGGCGTGGTCCTCCAGGATGATCGGGGAGGAGAGGACCACGTCGGCCCGGCCGTCCTCCCCGGCGAGCACGGGCCAGGTGTGCCGGTTGTCGCAGTCGCGGACGGCGGGCAAGGCCCATTCGGGCGGGTCGGTCATGGACAGGAAGGAGCCGGCGCTGAGGCCCAGCAGGAGGTGGGCGGCGACCAGGGACCTCGGCAGGGCGCTGTCCCGGGCGGCGCCGGGCGGCGGGGTCCACGTCCCGGTGTTCTCGACGGTGGCGGTGAGTCTCAGTGCCCGGTAGGGGACGTCCAGTTCCTCGGCGCGCAGCCGGATCCGGGCGTCGATCCGCTCGGCGCGCCGGACCAGCCGGCCGCGTGCGCGGCCGTCGGCGTCCGTCACCGGTTCGGTCTCCTCGCGGGCCGGGCGGACGACGGGCAGGACCACTTCGGTGGCCGTCAGTTCGGCGACGGGCACAACCAGTTCGGCCCGCTCCTCGGTGCCCTCGTCCCAGGGGACCAGGACCCGGTCGGGCAGGTGCAGTTCGGGCACGGGCGTGAACGAGCCGTCGTCGCGGGCCTCTTCGACGGTGCGGTGCCATGCCTGGAGGAAGCGCAGTTCGAGGTGGAGGACGGCTTCGCCGCCCCGGGGCTCCATCACCAGCTCGGTGCGCTGGAAGGAGTGTTCGCCGTGTGAGGGGCCCCAGGCGGGCGGTACGAGGACGCCGAACTGCCAGCGCATCCGGTTCTTGGCGGCGGAGGCCCGGTAGGGGTAGAGCACGTACCCCTCGAAGAGGACGGCGTCGGCCAGCTGCCGGGCGGCGGCGAAGCGGGCGTCCGGCGGGGAGGCGATGGTCACGGCGCCGTCCTCCCGGCCAGCCGGGTGGACGGGGCGGCGGCCCGGAGGACCCGGGGTTCGGGGGCCGGGGGTCCCGGGGAGGCGGCGGCGTCCAGGAGGAGCCGTACGGTCGACTCCCAGGAGGCCAGCGCGTGGCGCGAGCGGAAGGCGAGGAGCTCGTCCATGGTGTCGCGGGGCAGCCGGAGCCAGCCGCAGCCGGGGAAGTGCTGTTCGATCATCTCCCGCCACACGGACACGGGCATCCGGTACGTGGCCTCGCGGTCCCAGGGCACGGGCTCGACGCGGAAGCCGCCGGAGCCGGTGAAGGCCGTGCCGGAGAACAGCATCAGCAGCGGGACGTCGCCGTCCTCCAGGGCGTCGAAGTAGCGGGTTGCGGCGATGTCCATGTCGTAGGTGCAGGGCACGGCGACCTCGGTCTCGGTCTCCCCGGTGAAGCCGGGGACCATGACCGCGACCTGGGCGAACTGGACGGGCTGGAGGGTGGTGCCCCAGCGGGACCGTTCCCCGAACAGGTCCTGGAGGGCGGCGGCCTCGCCGTGGCCGTAGCCGCGCCGGGCCGGTTCGATGCGCAGCTGGCAGCGCAGGGCGAGGGCGTGGACGCGGGTGGCGGTGGGTGCGGTGACGCGCAGCCGCAGCAGGAGGGTGGGTCCGGCGGCGTACGGGTCGGCGCGCACCCCGGTACAGGTGAAGGTCAGGTCGGTCACGGGCGTTCTCCGGCCGGTGCGGTGGCGGGCTGCGGGCCGGCGGGTACGGCGCGCCGTTCGACGTCGGCGAAGAAGGCGTCGAGGGCGGCGCGTGCTTCGGCGCCCCCGTCGAAGCCCTGCCAGAGCAGTCTCATGCGGCCCACCAGTTCGTAGCAGATGTCGACGGGGACGAGGTGGCAGCCGGTGCGGCCGTGCTCGCGGCGCAGCAGCAGTGCCTCCACGTCGGGCCGCAGCAGCGCGGCCAGGGGGACGCTGTCCAGGACGCGCTGCCAGGTGGCGGGGTCGAGTTCGCTCTCGGTGGCGCCGGCCGGGCTGGGGTACAGAGCGACGAGGCGGTCGAGGGCGGCGTTGCGGAAGAGGAAGGCGACGCCGACGGGGATCCGCAGGAGCTCCCACGCCTGGTCGTCCCAGCGGTGGCCGGGGTCGCTCAGGTACCGGTCGGGGACGGTGCGGAAGCGTCCCGTGGCGGCGCCGGGCCGGTCGAAGAGCAGGGCGCAGGGGGCGCAGGCGCAGACCAGGGAGCGCTTCTCGGTCTCCACGAGGTGGCGGTGGCCGTCCGGGGCCACGGGGGCCCCGCACAGTTCGCAGGTCTCGGGGCGGGGGGCGCGGGGCCGGGTGAAGCGCCGCAGACCTTGTCCGGGGGCGGCCGGCGGCCGGTCCGGGCTCACGGGACCCGCGCCGGGTCGTGGGGCCGGGCGGTGATCTGGAGCAGCGGCGTCCGCGGGGCGGCGGGGGCCAGTTCGACGGAGGTGACCTCGGGGGCGAAGGCGGCCACGACGTCCTCGACGCGGCGCCGGGTGTCCTCGGCGGGGGATCCGCAGCCGCAGCCCGTCGCGGGGGCGGTGCGCAGTCTCAGGGTGCCGTCGCTCTCGTCGAAGCCGGCCAGTTCGGTTTCGGGGAGGGCGTCCAGGGCGCGGGCGATGCGGGTGTGGACGTCCTCCGGGTGGAGGTCGTGCAGGGTCAGCAGGCTCGCCGTCAGCTCGTCGTCGAGGAGCGCGGTGAGGGGGGCGGCGCCGGGTTCGAGTGCGGTGAGCCGGTCGACGATGCGGGCGAGCCCGGCTCCGTAGAAGTCCATGAGGACGCGGACCAGTTCCTCGGCGGCCTCGTGGGTGCGCCGGTCTCCGGTGGCTGCGAGCCGGTCGAGGACCTCTTCGACGCGGCGGCCGGCCTGGAGGCCGTCGGGGGTCGCGGCGCTCATCCGCCCAGTCCGCTCAGTCCGGTGGGGACGTGCATCGACTTCACCGTCTTGCCGCCGCCGACGTACATGTGGACGCCGCAGGGCAGGCAGGGGTCGAAGCTGCGCACGGCGCGCATGATGTCGATGCCCTTGAAGTTCTCCGGGGGGTTCTCCTCGAAGATCGGGGTGTTCTGGACGGCGTCCTCGTAGGGGCCGGGGGTTCCGTAGCTGTCGCGGACGCTGGCGTTCCAGGGGGTCGGCGGGTACGGGTGGTAGTTGGCGATCTTGCCGTCGCGGATGACCATGTGGTGCGAGAGGACGCCACGTACGGCCTCGGTGAAGCCGCAGCCGATGGACTCGTCCGGGACCTCGAACTTCTCCCAGGTCTGGCTGCGTCCGGCGCGGACCTCGGCCAGCCCCTTCTCGGCGCAGTGCAGGGCGATGCCGGCCGCGTACGCCTGGAAGTAGGTGCGGGCGCGGTTGCGCTCCAGGGCGTTGCTCCACTTCGGGATGCGCCACTCGAAGGTGGTCTCCGGCTTGGTCATGGTGCGGGGCAGGTTGATGACCACGCTGTGTCCGGTGGCCTTGACGTAGCCGACGTCGACGAGCCCGGACAGGGCGGTGGACCAGAGCCGGGCGATGGGGCCGCCGCCGGTGTCGAGGGCGAGGTGCTCCTTGCCGTCGAACCAGCGGGGGGACATCACCCAGCTGTACTTGTCGTCGAAGGCCCGCTTCTGCGGGGCGGGGATGGTGTGCTGGTTCCAGGGGTGGCGGGCGTCGACGGGGTTGCCGAGGGGGTCGTGGGTGACGAACTTCTCCTGGCCCTCCCAGTCGTCGTAGTAGGAGCTGCCGAGGAGGATCCGGATGCCGAGGTTGATCCGGGTGAGGTCGTTGGTGACCAGCTTGCCGTCGACGACGACACCCGGGGTGACGAACATCTTCCGTCCCCAGTCGGTCATGTTGGCGTACGTGAAGTCGCAGTACTCGGGGTCGTTGAGGGCGCCCCAGCAGCCGAGCAGGACCCGGCGGCGGCCGACCTCCTCGTAGCCGGGCAGGGCCTCGTAGAAGAAGTCGAAGAGGTCGTCGTGGAGGGGGACGACGCGCTTCATGAACTCGACGTACCGCATGAGGCGGCTCATGTAGTCGGTGAAGAGCTGGACGGAGGCGATGGTGCCGACGCCGCCCGGGTAGAGGGTGGAGGGGTGCACGTGGCGGCCCTCCATCAGGCAGAACATCTCCCGGGTGTAGCGGCTGACCTGGAGTGCCTCGCGGTAGAACTCGCCCTCGATGGGGTTGAGGGAGCGCATGATGTCGGCGATGGTGCGGTAGCCGTGCTCGGCGGCGTGCGGGGCCTCGGTGCGCTCGGCGAGTTCGAGGACGCCCGGGTTGGTCTCGCGGACCATCTTCTCGCAGTAGTCGACCCCGACCAGGTTCTCCTGGAAGATGTTGTGGTCGAACATGTACTCGGCGGACTCGCCGAGGTTGATGATCCACTCGCCGAGGTGCGGGGGCTTCACCCCGTAGGCCATGTTCTGCGCGTACACCGAGCAGGTGGCGTGGTTGTCGCCGCAGATCCCGCAGATGCGGCTGGTGATGAAGTGCGCGTCGCGGGGGTCCTTGCCGCGCATGAAGACGCTGTACCCGCGGAAGACCGACGAGGTGCTGTAGCACTCGGCGACCCGCTTCTGCTTGAAGTCGATCTTCGTGTGGATGCCGAGGCTGCCCACGATCCGGGTGATCGGATCCCAGGCCATCTCGACCAGCCCGCCGCCGTCTCCGGCCGCCTTCGTCTTCGGTGTCATCGTGTCTGCCGTGGCCCTTCGTGTGAGCGGGAGCTGGTCGTTCTGTGCGGCGGAACGGAGCGGGGCGGGTGCGGGGGTGCCGTCACCAGGGCGGGCGGTAGCCGGTGACCAGCCGGCGGCCCTTCTGGCGCCACTTGGGCTCCTGGTCCACGGTGTGGGTGGTGACGGCCCTGAGCTTGCGGATCAGGGCTCCGTAGGCCCCGCTGGCCGTGGTGGACAGGGTCGCGCCGGGCGGCTTGTCCATGAACGGCATGAACTTGTCGGGGAAGCCGGGCATGGTGCAGGCGATGCAGATGCCGCCGACGTTGGGGCAGCCTCCGATGCCGTTCATCCAGCCGCGCTTGGGGACGTTGCACTTGACGACGGGACCCCAGCAGCCGAGTTTCACCAGGCACTTGGGCGAGTCGTAGGTGTGGGCGAAGTCGCCCTGCTCGTAGTAGCCGGCCCGGTCGCAGCCCTCGTGGACGGTGGCGCCGAACAGCCAGGTGGGGCGCAGCTTGTCGTCCAGCGGGATCATGGGGGCGGATCCGGCTGCCTGGTAGAGCAGGTAGGTGAGGGTCTCGGAGAAGTTGTCGGGCTGGATGGGGCAGCCCGGCACGCAGACGATGGGGATGCCGGCCTTGGACTTCCAGTCCCAGCCGAGGTAGTCGGGGACGCCCATGGCGCCGGTGGGGTTGCCCTCCATCGCGTGGATGCCGCCGTACGTGGCGCAGGTCCCGATGGCGACGACGGCGAGGGCCTTGGGGGCGAGCCGGTCGATCCACTCGCTGGTCGTGATGGGCTGGCCGGTCTCGGGGTCGTCGCCGAAGCCGCACCAGTAGCCCTCGGGCTTGATCTTCTCGTTGGGGATCGAGCCCTCGACGACCAGGACGAACGGGTCGATCTCCCCGCGCTCGCCCTTGAAGAACCATTCGATGAAGGTGTCGGCCCCGCCGACCGGACCGCATTCGAAGTCGATCAGCGGCCAGTGCACGGCGATCTTCGGAAGGCCGGGGAGCACTCCGGTGACGATCTCCTCGATGCTGGGCTGCATCGCGGCGGTCAGGGAGACGGAGTCGCCGTCGCAGCTGAGTCCGGCGTTGATCCAGAGGATGTGGATCGGGGGGTCCTCTACCGCGCTGGGCGTTGCTGCGTCCATGTGGGGTGCTCCTCGGGGAGGGATGCGGGAGGGGTGGGCCGGGGCCGGGGCGGCCCCACCCTTCTTGCTAGCAGGACCCCGGTCCCTCCGCCCTGTCATGGGGGGCCGGTCCGGTGACGGGGAGCCGTCGCGAGGGCAGGGGCGCGGTGTGCCGGCCGGGCACGGCGCGCGTCAGGTGCGGCGGGGTCCGCTCGGCGGGCTCCCTGCGCGCGAAGGCGCGGCGCAGCGCGTGGTAGGGGGCGTAGGGGTCCTGGAAGGTCTCCCGCATCCGGGCCAGCTCCGCCTCCCGGTGTGCGGCGAGCGGGGTGACGGCTTCCTCCCGGTCGCGCCGGGCCTTCTTGCGGGCGATGGCGGACTGGGTGGCGGGCGAGGCCGCGAGGCGGACCGCCAGGCGGGTGGTCTCGTCCGCGAACTCCCGGGGGCCGCACTCGACGGTCCGGTCGCTCAGGCCGAGCCGGCGGGCGGCGGCGGCGCTGACCGGCAGGGCCTCGGCCATCAGCCGTTCGGCGACGCCGGTGCCGGTCCGGCGGGGCAGGGTGTGGGTCCAGTACTCGGATCCGTACAGCCCCATGAGCCGGTAGTGCGGGTTCAGCACGGTGCCCGCCCGGCACCAGACCTCGTCGGCGGCGAGGGCGAGCATGGCCCCGCCGGCGGCGGCGTTGCCGCCGACCGCGGCGACCACGAGCCGGTCGGTGGTGGTCAGGACCGCCTCCACGAGGTCGTCCATGGCGGTGATGTTGGCCCAGGACTCGGCCGCGGGGTCGGGGGCGGCCTCGATGACGCCGAGGTGGATGCCGTTGGAGAAGAAGTCGCGGCCGCCGCCGAGGACGAGGACGGAGGTCGGCCGGGAGCAGGCCGCGCGGTAGGCGGCCAGCAGGCGTCGGCAGTGGTCGGTGCCCATCGCGCCGCCGGGGAAGGAGAAGCCGAGGAAGCCGGCCCCGCCCTGTTCCCGGTAGCGGATGTCGGCCCAGGTCCGGGGGGCGCCGGGGGTCTCGTCCCGGGGGGCCGGGAGCTCGGGGAGGCCGGGCAGCCGGTCGCCGAGGGCGAGGACGGCGGGGAGCTTGACGGGGGCGGGCTCGCCGGGGGCGCGCTGGGCGCGCAGTTCGGGGATCCAGACGGCTCCGTCGCGGGTGGCCCGGCAGATCGCCCCTGCGCGGGTGGCCAGGAGGCGGCCGGGCCGGCCGCGGAGCGTGTCCTCGGGGTGGCCGCCGTGCAGGAACCACTGGCCGCCGAGGAGGTCGTCCAGGACGCCCGGCCGGGAGTCGGCGGCCCGCAGGGCCCGTACGACGCTCTCGGTGGTGTCGTGGTCCCAGTCGATCCGGCGGTGCTCCTGGCGCAGGTAGGGGCGGGTGGTGGCGGTGGTCTGCGGGGTGGGGCGGTGGGTGCCGGAGGCGAAGCGCGCGACCGCTTGGAGGACGGCGGTCAGGGCCGCGTCGGCGACCTCGCCGCGGTAGGCGTCGCTCTTGCCGGCCGGGGGGAGCACGCAGGCGGCACTGGCCCAGACGTCCCCGGCGTCCATCTCCTCGCCGGCCTGCAGGACGGTGACGCCCCAGTGGGCGGTGCCCTCGGTGAGGGCCCAGTCCAGGGCGGAGGGGCCCCGGTCGCCGACGGGTCCGGGGTGCACGATCAGGCAGGTGTACGCGGACCAGACCGCGCGCGGGAGGGCCGTCTTGAGCATGGGCGCCACGACGAGGTCCGGGTCGTGGCGGCGGACGGTCGCGGTGAGGTCGGCGCCGGGCAGGGCGAGCTCGAACGCCACGCTGTGCCCGTGGTCGCGCAGCTCGGCGTGGACGCGCTGGGTGAGGCTGTTGAAGGCGCTGGCGACGAGCAGGACGTGCACGTGATCTCCCAAGCGTCCGGAACCCGGCGGTCGGCGGCCGGTGCGGGTACGGCCGCTGGAGATCGTGGGCCCGCGCCCGCCGCCGGAGGTCGAGGCCCGGCAGGGGTGTCACCCGGAAGGGGGGCGGCGGGCCCGCCAGCTGGGGGATCCGGTCAGCGGTCGTCGCTCTCCCGCTCGAGCCGGGATCCCTCCGGCTGGGGGCGGACCTGTTCCTCGCGGCCGACGCCGGGGCGTTGCCGCTTCGCGGTGTGTCCGCCGCCGCGCTTATCGGGGCCGGCGGCGGGGCCGGCGCTGTCCTGCCCGGCCGGTGCCCGCGGGGCGTCACGCCCGACGACGCCCTCGCCGGCCGCCGCCCGCGAGGGCGGGGTCCGTGACCAGCGGTGCTGCCTGTGCTCGCTCATGGCGCTCCTTCCTCGTCCGCGGAGGTGTAGCGGACGCGGGCCCACAGCGGGAGGACGAACCAGCACAGCAGGTACCAGGCGACGACGGCGGAGACCAGCCAGGGCACGAGGGCGTGCGGGGCCGCGAGCCGCAGGACGAGGAACAGGGCGGAGGTGCAGGTGAGCAGCAGCAGGACGAGGCCTGTGAAGGTCAGGCGGGAGGCCCAGACCACGGCCTCCGGTTTGATGCGGCGGCCCGAGACGATGCGGTGGAAGGACACGGGGCCGACGAGCGCGCCGGTGGCCAGCGCGCCGAGGACGACCGTGGCGATGTAGATCCCCTTGTCGGTTCCGCCCAGGCCCTGGAAATGCTCGGTGAAGACGACCGTGAGCAGGAATCCGAAGAGGATCTGCACACCGGTCTGGGCGACGCGGATCTCCTGGATCAGTTCCTGCCACTGGCGGTCCGCCCGTTCCTCCGGGCTCTCGTCGCGTCCGTGTGAGCTTTCCCGCGCCATGCGGCCTCCCTCGTCCGCCCCCTGCGTCCACCCCTGCGACTGCCCGGCGAAGGGCCGGCGAACCCTCCGGGCGATGATCGGTACCGCGGGCGGGAGCGGAATCCCGTCGTGACGGGGAGACGGGCCCCCTTGCGGGGGGGGGCGGCACGAGGGGGCGTGGGCATGGGAGCGGTGGATGCTCTGGAGAAACTCGCACCGGTGGTGCTGGCCTTCGGGTGCGGGGTCGTCCTCGCGCGGCGGAAGGTGGTGCCGGCGGGGAGTTCCAAGGCGTTCGCGGATTACGCGTTCCTCTTCGCGGTGCCCTGCTTCCTCTTCGGGAACATCTACCGCAGCGATCTGGGCGCCCTGTTCGACGGGCGGGCCATCGGCGGGTACGCGGCCGCCGCGTGCGCGGCGGCCGTGCTGGTCGGGGTACTGGCCCGGGTCGCGGGAGTGCGCGATCCGCGCGGGGTGGCGCTGCGCGTCATGGCCGCCGTCCAGGTCAACACGGCGTACTTCGCCGTGCCGGTGTTCATCATGCTGTTCGGGAACGCGGCGCCGATCTTCCCGGTGCTGCTGTTCCAGGTCTGCGTGCTGTCCCTGATCGTCATCTCGGTCATGGAGCTGGGGCGGCCGGACCGGGCCGGGACCCCTGCGCGGCGGCTCGGAGCGGCCGTCGCCGCCTCGCTGGCGACCCCCGTCGTGGTCGCCTGCAACGCGGGCATCGTGCTCAACCTGCTGCCGGTCACGGTGCCCGGCGTCGTCCTGGACGGCTTCGCCTTCGTCGGGGACAGCGCCTCGCCCGTGGCGCTGTTCGCCCTCGGGCTGCACCTGGGCGGCAGCGGCCTGAAGGTACGGGGCACGACCCGGGAGGAGATCTGGATCATCGGCTTCAAGTGCGTGGCGCTGCCGCTGATCACTTACGTGGTGTGCCGTTTCGTCTTCGGGGTGGAGGGCGAGTGGCTGGGCTACCTCGTCCTGATCGCGGCGATGCCGGCGCCGCAGAATCTGTTCGTCTTCGCCCAGCGGTACGACGTCGGGGTCGACCTGTCGGCCTCCCTCGTCATCAAGAGCTCGGTCGTGGCGCTGCTGCTCCTCCCGCTGTGGGCGCAGCTGGCGGCCCGCCCGGCCTGAGCCGGTGGAGGGGGAGCCGGGGCGGGCCCGGTAGAGGGCGG
The DNA here is from genome assembly GCF_056435605.1 of Streptomyces sp. NPDC043896. Lineage (NCBI taxonomy): Bacteria > Bacillati > Actinomycetota > Actinomycetes > Kitasatosporales > Streptomycetaceae > Streptomyces > Streptomyces sp. NPDC043896. The sequence goes on along the minus strand of NZ_JBWKEE010000016.1, from coordinate 69,439 downwards.
GCGGCGGCGGGCATGAGGACGGGCGACGGTCGTACGAGCCCCGGAGTGCCCATGAGCCGCAGCACCGCCGACACCCCCGCTCCCCCGCCGGAGGAGCCCGGTGCGGCCGTCCCCGGCGCCGGTGCCGCCCCCGTGTCCCGGCGGGAGTTCGACGCCCTGTTCGAGGAGGTCCGTACGTGGGGCCGCTGGGAGGTGCCCGACCGGGGTGCCTGGAACGGGGTGACGGCGGACCACGTGCGCGCGGCCGCCGCGCTGGTCCGGTCGGGGACGGCGGTGCCGCTGGGGCGGCCCTGGGACACCGCCCCGGGGCCGGACAACGCGCGGCCCGCGCTGCACCACATGACCGACCTCGGCGACGTGGAGAGCCCGGAGCCGTCGGCCTACAAGGACTTCCTCGGCGCGGACTACCACGGCAAGGCGGTCAGCCACCTCGACGCGCTGTCGCACATCGGCTACCGGGGGCGGCTGTACGACGGCCGCCCGGCCCGCGAGGAGGTCGGCGCCGGGGGTGCCCGCTTCGGCTCGGTGGCGGCCCTCGGGCCGCTGGTCACCCGGGGCGTCCTGCTGGACCTGCCCGCCGTCCTGGGCGTGGAGTGGCTGGAACCGGGGCACGCGGTGCGGGCCCGGGACGTCCTCGCGGCGGAGGAGGCGCTCGGTGTGACGGTCGGGGACGGGGACGCGGTCCTGCTGCGCTCCGGGCGTTTCCGGCGCCGCCGCGAGCGCGGCGCCTGGGACCCCGGGACGGGCAGTGCCGGCTGGCACGTGGAGGCGCTGCCGCTGCTGGCCGGGCGTTCGGTCGCACTGCTGGGGGCCGACGGGGACAGCGACGTACGGCCCTCGCCGGTGGAGGGGCTGCACTCCCCCGTCCACACGCTCGCCATCACGGCGATGGGGGTGCCCCTCCTGGACAACCTCGACCTGGAGGCGCTCTCCGAGGCCTGCGCCGGGGCGGGCCGCTACGCGTTCATGCTCGTCGTGACCCCGCTGAACGTGCCGGGCGGGACGGGCTCCCCCGTCAATCCGGTCGCGGTGCTGTGAGCCCTCGCCCCGGGGCGTCTCCGCCCCCACGCCACTTGAAAACCGGAGGAATATACTCAAACCGGGCCATCGAGTCCGCTCCGGCGAGGGAATCCGGCGAGGGAATCCGGCGAGGGAAGTGGTGCACATGGGGGTCGTGGACGCCCGCATCGGCCCCGTGCGGTCCCGTGACCGGTTCCTGCACGGCGGGTCGGCCGAATCGGTTCTGCGGGACGTGCGCAGTCCGATCCTGAGTTCGTGGCAGCGCAGCGTGCTGCTGGGGCTGTCCCCGGACCAGACCGAGCTGCCGTTCACCCAGGACTTCGACGCGGAGGGCCCGGTCGTCCGCGCCGCCGCTCCCGTGCTCGACCGCCTGGAGTCGATCTTCGCGGGCAGCCGGATGAACATCTGCCTCGCCGACGGCAACGGCATCGTGCTCGAACGCCGATTCGGCGACAAGTCCCTCCCGGCCCGGCTGCCGGCGATCCAGACCCAGCCCGGCTTCGTCTTCTCCGAACGGGTCGCCGGCACGAACGGGATAGGCCTCACCCTCGCGGAACGCCGGCTCGTCCAGGTCAACGGCGCCGAGCACTTCGCCGAGCGGTCCCAGGCGAGCGCCTGCACCGCGGTACCGATCCGCGACCGGCTCAGCGGGCACATCGAGGGCGTGCTGTGCCTCGGCTACCCCTACACCGACGCCGACCCGGCGCTCGCCCCGGTGGTGCGCAAGGCCGCCGAGGCCATCGAACGGCGGCTGATGGAGCAGAGTACGGCGCGCGAACGCGGCCTGCTCCAGGCCTACCTGGACGCCGGCAACCGCGCCCGGGCCCACGGCGACAGCCTCGACGGGCACCCGGTCACCCTGGCCGAACTGCTCCTGAGCGAGCTGGAGCAGAGCGACCACACCACCCTCAAGGAGAAGGCCACCGAGCTGCTGTCCGGCGCCCGCCGGGCCGCCGCCGAGGTACGGCTGTCCCACGGGCGCCGGGTCACCCTCGTCAGCCGGCCCGTGACCAGCCCCGCCGGGGTGGAGGGGATCGTCGTCGAGGCGCTGCTGCCCGACGAGGAGGAGCACCACGCCCCCGCCCCGGCGCACGCTCACGCGCACGCCGCTCCGCCGCCCGCCGCGGTCCCGGCCGGGGCTCCCGTCCCCGCCGCCGGCGGCTCCGCCCGGGGATCGGTGCGGGGGCTGGTGCTGGTGGGCGAGCCCGAGGTGGGCAAGTACGCCGTCGCGGCGCGGCGGCGGCTGGAGCTGCTGGCCGAGGCGAGCACCCGCATCGGCACCACCCTGGACGTGGACCGCACCGCCTGGGAGCTGGCCGAGACGGCCGTCCCGCGACTGGCGGACTTCGTCACCGTCGACGTACCCGCATCCGTGCTGCGCGGCGAGGAGTCGGGCGAGCCGACCGGGGAACTGCACCGCACGGTGGTGCACGGCATCCGCGACGACTGCCCCTTCTACCCGGTCGGCGAGCGCATGGACCTGCGTCCGACCACCCCGCACATGCGGTGCCTGGCCACCGGGCAGCCGGTGCTGGAACCCGATCTGAAGGCCGCCTTCGGCTGGATCGCCCAGGACCCGGAGCACGCCGAGCTGCTCCTCGCCCACAACATCCACTCCCTGATCACCGTCCCCCTGCTCGCGCGGGGCGTCGTCCTCGGCGTCGCCGCCTTCTACCGTTCCCGCAACCCGGCCCCCTACGGCGACGACGACCGCTCGCTGGCCCAGGAACTCGCCGCCCGCGCGGCCCTGTGCATCGACAACGCCCGCCGCTACACCCGTGAGCACACCCTGGCCCTGAGCCTCCAGCGCAGCCTGCTCCCCCACGGCCTGCCCGAACAGAGCGCCGTCGAGGTCGCCCACCGCTACCTGCCCGCCGAGTCCGGAGTGGGCGGCGACTGGTTCGACGTCATCCCGCTCTCGGGGACCCGCGTCGCCCTCCTCGTCGGCGACGTCGTCGGCCACGGACTCCACGCGGCGGCGACCATGGGCCGGCTGCGCACCGCCGCCCGCAACTTCGCCGAGCTGGAACTGGCCCCCGACGAGCTGCTCACCCACCTGGACAACCTCATGGTCCGCCTGGACCGGGAGGAGGGCGGGGACGACCCCGCCCTCGGCAGCACCGCCATCGTCGGCGCCACCTGCCTGTACGCCGTCTACGACCCGACCACGCAGCACTGCACGATGGCCCGCGCCGGCCACCCGCCGCCCGCACTGGTCCTGCCCCACGGCACCGTGACCTTCCCCGACCTGCCCGCCGGCCCGCCGCTGGGCCTGGGCGGCCTGCCGTTCGAATCCGCCGAGGTCCACCTCCCCGAGGGCAGCCGGCTGATCCTCTACACCGACGGGCTCATCGAGGACCGCCACCGCGACATCGACGTGGCCCTCCAGGAGCTGCACCGCACCCTGACCTCCCACCCCGACCGCTCCCCCGAGGACACCTGCCGGGACGTCCTCGACGCCCTGGCCCCCGAGCACCCCGCCGACGACATCGCGCTCCTGGTCGCCCGCACCCACGCCACGCCCCCCGACCGGATCGCCACCTGGGAGCTGCCCGCCGATCCGGCCCGCGTCGGCGAGGTCCGCGCCGCCGCCACGGCCCAGCTCGCCCGGTGGGGGCTGGAGGAGTCCGCCTTCGCCACGGAGCTGCTGCTCAGCGAACTGGTCACGAACGGCATCCGGTACGGCGGCGAACCCATCCGGGTACGCCTCATCCACGACCGCACCCTGATCTGCGAGGTGTACGACGCCAGCAGCACCGCACCCCGCATGCGCCAGGCCGCCAACACCGACGAGGGCGGCCGGGGCCTGTTCCTCGTGGCGCAGCTCGCCCAGGCCTGGGGAACCCGCTACACCCCCGACGGGAAGGTCATATGGGCCGAATGCGCCCTCGACGCGGCGTGACCCGGTCCTGACGGCGAGGTCATCTAGAGTCGAGGAATGAGCCCACCTCCGCGCTCCGGTGGAGAACCTCCCGTCGGCGGAGAACCCCTCGCCGGCGCGCCACCGCTCGTCCGCGTGCGCGGGCTGCGCAAGTGCTTCGGCGGCACCCTTGCGCTGGACTCGGTCGACCTCGACCTGTACGGCGGCACGGTCCTCGCCCTGCTCGGGCCCAACGGCGCCGGGAAGTCCACCCTCATCAAGGTGCTCGCCGGGGTGCACCACGCGGACGCGGGCGAGGTGACGGTGGCCGGGCGGCCGCTCGGCTCGCACGGGGCCTCCCGGCACCTGTCCTTCATCCACCAGGACCTCGGGCTGGTCGAGTGGATGACGGTGGCCGAGAACGTCGCCCTGGGCACCGGCTACCCGCGCCGCGGCGGGCTCATCTCCTGGAGGCGGGCCCGGGAGACCTGCGAGGAGGCCCTGTCGACCGTGGCCGGGCACCTCGACCCCGGCGCCCCTGTCGCCGCTCTCGCCCCGGCCGAGCGCTCGCTGGTGGCCATCGCCCGCGCCCTCGCCACCCGGGCCGAGGTCATCGTGCTCGACGAGCCGACCGCCACCCTGCCCGCCGCCGACTGTGCCCGGCTGTTCGGCGTACTGCACGCCCTGCGCGACCGGGGGCACGGGATCCTCTACGTCAGCCACCGGCTGGACGAGGTGTACCGGGTCGCCGACGCCTTCGCCGTCCTGCGCGACGGCCGGCTGGTGGAGCACGGTCCGCTCGCCGGGTACGCGCCCGCCCGGCTGGTGCGCGCCGTCGTGGGGCACGAACCGGCCCGGCGCGCCCCCGCCGCCGCCCCGGCCTCCCCCGCCGCCGGAACGCCCCTGCTGCGCCTCGACGGGGCGCGGACCGCGCACGCCGGGCCGGTCTCGCTGGAGCTGCGCCCCGGGGAGATCCTCGGCATGGTCGGCCTGACCGGCGCCGGCCACCGTGAGCTGGGCCGCGCCCTGGCCGGGGTCCGGCGGGACCTCGGCGGGCGGGTGCTGCTCGGGGGCCGCCCGTACCGGCCGCGCACGGTCGCCGGCGCCCTCGGCGCGGGGGTCGGCTTCGTGGCCGGGGACCGTCAGGAGGAGGGCTGCGCCCCGGAGCTGACGGTACGGGAGAACTTCCTGGCGAACCCGCGTGCCGCCGGGGTGCCCGCGTGGCGCTGGACCCCGCCCCGGCGCGAGCGGGCCGAGGCGGCCGCGCTGATCGACCGGTTCTCCGTACGGCCCCGCGACAGCGAGGTGCCGATCGCCACCCTGTCCGGCGGCAACCAGCAGAAGGTCATGGTCGGGCGGTGGCTGAGCGGCGGGCTGCGGCTGCTGGTCCTGGAGGAGCCGACGGCCAGTGTGGACGTGGGAGCCAAGGCGGTGGTCCACCGGCTGCTGGACGAGGCCGCGGCCTCCGGGGTGGGGGTGCTGCTCGTCTCCACCGACTTCGAGGAGGTCGCGGACCTGTGCCACCGTGCCCTGGTCTTCGTCCGGGGGGCGGTGGGCGCCGAGCTCGCCGGGCGGGAGCTGACCGTGGCCGCCCTGACCCGGACCGCCTCGGCCCTGCCGGCCGTGACCGGAACCGCGACGGGCCCATGACCCCCTCACCGGAGCGGCTGCGGGGGCACCACATCGGCGGCTGCGGGCTGCCGGTGCTGGCCGCGCTGCTGTTCCTGGTGTTCTCCCTCGTCCTGCCGCAGACCTTCCCCACCCGCGACAACGTCTCCGCGATCCTCTCGAACCAGTCGATCCCGGCGGTCCTCGCGCTCGGCGCGACGATCCCGATCGCGACCGGCAGGTTCGACCTCTCCATCGGCTACGGGCTGGGCCTCGCGCACGTGATGGTGATGCGGCTCGTCGTGACCGAGGGCTGGCCGTGGCCGTGGGCCTGTCTCGTGGTGGTGTGCGGGGGCGCGGTGGCGGGTGCGCTGACCGGGGTGATCGTCGAGTTCGGACGGATCGACTCGTTCATCGCCACGCTCGGCACCGGCAGCATGATGTACGCCGTCACCGGCTGGATCACCGACGGCGCCCGGATCGTCCCCGGCCCGGAGGGGCTGCCGGCCTCCTTCACCGCCCTGTACGACGCGCGCTTCCTCGGGCTGCCGCTGCCGGCCTTCTACGTCGCCGCCGTCGCCGCCGTCCTGTGGGTCGTGCTGGAGCGGCTGCCGGCCGGCCGCTACCTGTACGTCATCGGCTCGAACCCGCGGGCCGCCGCCGCGATCGGCATCCCCACCCACGCCTACTGCGTGGCCGCCTTCGCCGCCTCGGGCCTGGTCACCGCCTTCGCCGGGGTGCTGCTCGCCGCCCAGCAGCAGACCGGCAATCCGAGCACCGGGCTGGACTACCTGCTCCCGGCGTTCGTCGGCGCCCTGCTCGGGGCCACCACGATCCGGCCCGGGCGGGCCAATGCCCTCGGCACCGTCGTGGCCGTCGCCGTGCTCGCCGTCGGGCTGGCCGGGATCGGCCAGCTCGGGGCCCAGTTCTGGGCCACCCCGCTGTTCAACGGCGGGACCCTGCTCATCGCCGTCGGCCTGGCCGGCTACACGGCCAGGCGCCGGCTGCGGGCCGGAGCGGCCGCGTCCGGGCGCCCGCCCGATCACGCTCCGGCCGCACCGGCACAGAACACCCCTTAGACCCGGCCCCGTCCGCGCGCCCGGGAACCCCGTACGCCCCCACGCCAGGAGCACCGTGCACCCGAAGCACCCCGAGTACCCGAAGCGGCCGAACCCGAGGAGGCCCCTCGCCACCGCGGCCCTGCTCGCGGCGGCCGCCGTGCTGCTGGCCGGCTGCGGGGGCGGCCCGGTGTCCGGTGGCGGCCCGGCGGGGGCCGGCTGTCCCGAGGCGCACGCGCGGGCCGAGGCGGCCGTGCGGCGGGCCGAGACCGCCGACGCCTCGTGGACCGGCCCGACCGGCGGCCCGGCGGCGGTGCCCGGCAAGAGCATCGTCTACGTCGCCCAGACCATGACCAACCCGGGGGTCGCGGGGGTCGCGAAGGGGGTCCGGGAGGCGGCGGAGGCCATCGGCTGGACGGTCCGGGTGATCGACGGGGACGGCACCCCGGCGGGCATCCAGGCCGCGCTCGGCCAGGCCGTCACCCTGAAGCCCTCGGGCATCGTGATCGGCGGCTTCGACCCCCGCCAGGCGGCGCAGCAGATGCGGCGGGCCCGGGACGCGGGCATCCCGGTCATCGGCTGGCACGCGGTGGACTCCCCCGGCCCCATCGAGGACCCGGCGCTCTTCACCAACGTCACCACCAAGGTGGAGGACGTGGCGCGGATCAGCGCGGACTGGATCATCTCCGGGTCCGGGGGTGACGCCGGGGTCGTCCTGTTCACGGACGACTCGATCCCCTTCGCCAGGAACAAGGCCGCCCTGATCAAACGGGAGCTGGCGAGCTGCCCCGGGGTGCGGCTCCTGTCGTACGAGAACATCCCGATCCCGGACGCGAGCAGCCGCACCCCGCAGGCGGTCTCCTCCCTGCTGTCCCGCTTCGGGAAGGACTGGACGCACTCGGTCGCCATCAACGACCTCTACTTCGCCGACGCGGCCCCGGCCCTGCGGGCGGCGGGCCGGCCGGGCGCGGGGCCGCCCCTGAACATCGGCGCGGGCGACGGCGACCCGTCGGCCTTCCAGCGCGTCAACAGCGGGCAGTTCCAGGCCGCCACCGTGCCCGAGCCGCTGTCCCAGCAGGGCTGGCAGATCGTCGACGAGTTCAACCGCGCCTTCGCCGGGCAGCCCGCCAGCGGCTACGTCGCCCCCGTCCACATCGCCACGGCGGGCAACAGCCGGGGCTCCTCCTCCTGGGACCCGCCCGGCTACCGGGAGGCGTACCGGAAGATCTGGCGGGTGTGAGCACCCTTCATGAGTGAACCTTCAACGACCTTGCTGCGTTGGTGAGTTGGCGGCTGCCCCATATGACCGGCGCCGTACGCGCGTGGCATGATCAACCTTCACGTTACCTACCAGTAACGACAGTTCCCCCCGATTTCGAAGGTCACACCCACGTGCGTACGCTCGCCAGACGCCTCCTGCTGCCCGGCCTGACCACCCTCGCGCTCGCCGCCTCCGGCTGCTCCTCCCCCGCCCCCACGGACGCCGCCGGTCCGGGCAGCCCGGCCGCCCTCCCCTCCGCCGCCGACGGCTCCCGGCGGCTGGACGTGGACGCCGCGCCGCAGGGGTCCTCCGCCCCCACCGCCGTCACCCGCACCCGCGGCGGCCAGGGCCCTGAGAAGGCCCCCCTGAAGGTCGCCTCCTACGACAAGGCGAGCGGACGCGCCGTCATATCCGCGGCCCCGCAGGGCGGCGACGCCCCTCCGAAGCGCTCCGCCGGCCCCTCCGCCGGACCCTCCTCGGGTTCCTCCGCCGCGCCCGCCAAGCCCGTCGCGGTGGGCGACGTCATCGCCAGCGCCCCCGCGCCCGGCGCCCCCGACGGCCTCCTCGCGAAGGTCACCGAGGTCGTCGGGAAGACCGACCGCGGCACCGAGGTGAAGACCGCCCCCGCGACACTGGCCGCCGCGCTCGGCGACGACAAGGCCGACGGCAAGGTCCCGGTCGACCCGGCGTCCGTGGTCGTCGAACCCCTGATGAAGGGCGTCACCTTCTCCTGGGCGAAGGGCCAGGGCGCGCACTTCGGCCCGGAGGGCGCCAAGCTGCCCCTGGGGAACCTGCGGCTCGACGTGGACGCCGCGGTCGACACCGCCGAGGACGCCCCCGCCTCGGCCGCGGCCTCGGTGTCCGGCTTCGTCCAGCTCGCCCCCCGGGTGGAGTTCTCCTACGACGGCTCCAAGGGCGGCGGTCACGGCCCGAGCACGGCCTTCCTCGGCATGAGCGGCGACTGGTCCTCCCAGTGGGCACTCAAGGGCCGCGCCGCCGCGAGCACGGGCGCGCCCAAGCGGATCCCGTTCGCGAAGCTGCGCGGCAACCCCGTCATCCAGGTCGGCCCGGTACCCGTCGTCGTCAATCTCGAACTGACCTGCTACGTCCAGGTGGAGGCCGACGGCCGGGTCACCCTCGACGTCCGGCAGGACGTGAAGGGCGACTTCCGCGTCGGCGGCGGCTACGCGACCGGCAAGGGCTGGACCCCGGTCAGCACCTCGGCCGTGCGCAGCACCCCGGTGAAGGCGACCGTCACCACCGCCGGGCGGGTCAGGGGCGCCCTCGGCGCCGAGGCCTCCGTCGGCCTGTACGGGGCCGTCGGCGTCACCGCCGACTTCGCCCCCTACCTGCGCGGCGAGGGCGACGCCACCGCGAGCGCGTCCACCGACGGCAAGACCTCTGCGAACGGCGCCTGGGCGCTGTACGGCGGCTTCGACCTGAACGGGCAGCTCCAGCTCCAGCTGGCCGTGTTCGGCACCCCGGTCGTCGAGCGCCGCATCCCGCTGGGCGCCCTGCACCGCGAGTGGCCCCTGGCGCGCGGCCGCGCCGGAAGGTGACGCGGACCGCCCGGCCGGGCTCCCCGGAGCCCGGTCAGGCGGTGGGGGTCCCGCCGGGCGGCGGGGGCAGCGGCGGCAGGGCCGGTTCGCGCAGCCAGGCCCGGAACAGGCCGTCGAGCGGCCCGGCGGCGTACCCGGCCGCGTGGGCGGTGAAGGCGGCGGTGGTCACCACGCCGTGCCGGTGCAGGGCCGCCCAGTCGCGCAGCATCCGGAAGAACGCCGCGTCGCCCAGGGCGCAGCGGACGGCGTGCACGGCGAGGCCGCCGCGCTGGTAGAGGCGGTCGTCGAACATCAGCTTGCGGCCCGGGTCGGCGAGCCTCAGGTCCTGCGGCAGCGCGGCCAGCAGCCGGTGCGCGGCGCTCGCGTGTACGTGCGCGGGACGGCCGCCGGAGCGCTCCGACCACAGCCATTCGGCGTACTTCGCGAAGCCCTCGTTGAGCCAGATGTGCCGCCAGTCGGCGATGCCCACGCTGTTGCCGAACCACTGGTGGGCCAGTTCGTGGGCGACGAGGCGCTCCGAGCCGCGCACACCGTCCACGTGGTTGGTCCCGAACAGGGAGAGGCCCTGGGCCTCCACCGGAACGTCCAGTTCCTCGTCGGCGACGACCACCGTGTACTCGCCGAACGGGTAGGGGCCGAAGAGCTCCTCGAAGAGCCGCATCATGGCCGGCTGGCGGGCGAAGTCGCGGGAGAACCGGGGCAGCAGGCGGTCGGGCACGTGGGCGCTCTGCGGCACCCCGCCGGGCCCCGGCTCTCCGTCGCCGAGCAGGACCGTCCGGTAGTGGCCGACGGCCAGGCCGACCAGGTAACTGGGGGTGGGCGCGGACTGCTCGTACACCCAGGTGGTGGTGCTGGCCCTGGTGGTCCGGGTGAGGAGGCGGCCGACGGCGGCCACCGTGTAGGGGGACGGGACGTTCAGGGAGATGTGGTAGCCGGCCTTGTCGGCGGGCCGGTCGTTGCACGGGTACCAGGAGGGCGCGCCGACGGGCTGGCTGGCCACCAGCGCCCCGTCGGTCAGCTCCTCCCAGCCGAGGCCGCCCCAAGGGCTGCGCACGGGCTTCGGGTTGCCCGCCCAGTGGACCTCGACGGTGAAGGCGGCGCCGGGGGGCAGCACTTTGGCCGGCCGGATCCGGAGCCGGCCGGCCCGGTGCGTGTGGTGCGGGGCCCGGCCGTCGACCAGGACGCGGCCGATCCGGAACGCGGCCAGGTTCAGATGGAACTCGGCGAGCGCGGCCGGGCCGGCGATGGCGCTGAGCCGCGCCGTGCCGGCCAGCCGGTTGGGGCCGGGCCGGTACTCCAGGGCGAGTTCGTAGCGGTGCACCCGGTAGCGGGGGTCGCCGTTGTCGGGGAAGTAGGGGTCCGCCGCCGCTGTCTGGCCACTCATCGCCGGTTCCGTTCCCCGCTCTGTGCCCGGGTCCGCTCAGGACCGCCACGCCTCGATCGGATTGCCCAGCCAGCGGGTGTCGGCGGGGACGGACTCCCCGGCCATCACGAGGGAGGCGGGACCCAGGGTGCTGCGCGCCCCGACCGTGCTCCCGGGCAGGACGATTCCGCCGGGGCCCAGGGTGGCGCCCTCGCGGAGGACCACAGTATCCGTCCGCAAGATCCGGTCGTGGAAGAGGTGCGTCTGCAACACGCAGCCACGGTTCACGCTGACCCCGTCGCCGAGGGTCACCAGGTCCGTCTCGGGCAGCCAGTGGCTCTCGCACCACACGCCCCGGCCGATCCGCGCCCCGAGGCCGCGCAGCCACAGCACCAGCAGCGGGGTGCCGGGGACGGATCCGGCGAGCCAGGGCACGGCCAGGACCTCCACGAAGGTGTCGGCCAGCTCGCCCCGCCATACGAAGCCGCTCCACAGCGGGTGTTCCGCGCGCCGGTGCCGGCCCACCAGCAGCCACTTCGCCGCGACGGTGACCGCGCAGGCGGCCGTCCCCGCGGTGAGCAGCACCGCTCCGGACAGCAGGGCGGCGCCCGGCAGCCCCACCCGGGAGCCGAGCGCGCAGAGCGCCGCCAGGGTGAGGACGGTGAGGGCGGCCGAGCAGAACACGGGGACGAGCCGGCACAGCTCCACCAGGCCGCGCGCCCACAGCAGCCGCGCGGGCGGGTCGTAGGTGCGGCTGCGGTCGGCGGCCGCCGCGGACCGCGGCAGCCTGACCGGTGGCAGGCCCAGGTACGAGCTGCCCTTCTTGGCCTTCTTCGGGGTGGCGGACAGCACGCCGACCAGCCCTCCGTCGGGCACGCTGCGGCCGGGCGCGGTCATCCCGGAGTTGCCGAGGAAGGCCCGGCGGCCGATCTCGGAGCGGCCGATCCGCATCCATCCGCCGCCGCGTTCGCAGGGGGCGGTGAGGGTGTCGTCGGCGAGGAACGCGCCGTCGCCGACGGTGGTGAGGCTGGGCAGGGCGAGGACGGTGGACACCTCGGCGCCCCGGCCGACGCGCATGCCGAGCAGCCGCAGCCACACCGGGGTGACCAGCCCGGCGTACAGCGGGAACAGCGCCCCGCGGGCCAGGTCCATCAGCTGGACGACCGCCCAGGCCTGCCAGCCGACGCGGCTGTGGGTGGGGTGGTTGCCGGTGCGCAGGCCGAGGCTGAGCAGGCGTACGGCGGCCAGCAGGAGCAGGGCGTACGCGAGGGCGAAGGCGAGCGCCCCGGGCACGACGGCGAGCAGCGCTCCGCGCAGGGCCGCGGCGGGTCCGGCTCCGGCGGGCACGAAGCGGCCGGCCACGAGGAGGGCGGGCAGGGCGGCGAGCAGGGGCAGGGCCGTCAGGCAGAAGCCGGTCGCCCCGTACATGGCCCGCCAGTGGAGGGCGCGCGGCGGGCGTTCCCCGGGCCAGTTGTGTTTGGCGCGGCCGATGCGGACGGCGGGGGCGCCGGCCCAGCGCTGGCCGCTCGGGACGTGTCCGGCGACGGCGGAGCCGGGTGCCACCTCGGCCCGCTTTCCGACGCGGGCGCCGGGGAAGAGCATGCTGCGGGTGCCGACGACGGCGCCCGCGCCGATGCGGACGGGGCCGATCTCCAGCCGGTCGCCGTCCAGCCAGTGCCCGCAGAGGTCGACCTCCGACTCCACGGCGCAGCCGCGGCCGAGCCGGAGCATGCCGGTGACCGGGGGCAGGGAGTGCAGGTCCACCTCGGGTCCGACGCGGGCGCCGAGGGCCCGGGCGTAGCGCTGGAGCCAGGGGCCCGTGAGGGAGGTGGCGCCGGAGCACTCGGCGAGCCGCTCGGCGGTCCACAGCCGCAGGTGCACGCTGCCGCCGCGCGGGTGGTGCCCGGGCCGGACCCCGCGCAGCAGGAGACGGGCGCCGCCGGCGGCGATGGCGAGGCGGCCGGGCGGGCTGAAGAGCAGGACCGCGCCGGCGGCGACGTACCACCAGGAGGCGGTCGGCGCCCACGAGTACGGTCCGAGCCGGTGCAGCAGGTTGCCCAGGGCCAGCAGGGCCACGGTCCAGCGCAGGCCGACGAGGGTGAAGAGCGGGAGCAGCAGGAGGCACTGGGCGGCCCTGGAGTGCGGCGGGACGGGGGTGACGGTGCGGGCCGCGCCGCCGTCGGTCACGGACCGCTCCAGCCGCCGGGCCAGTTTCCGCAGCGTCGGGTTCTGGTAGACGTCGAGGACGGCCACCGCGGGGTAGCGGGTGCGCAGCCGGGTGGTGAGCTGCGCGGCGGCGAGGCTGTTGCCGCCGGTGGCGAAGAAGTCGTCGCCGGGGCCGGTCACGGGCACGCCCAGGGTTTCGGCCCACTGTTCGGCGAGCCAGGCCTCGGTGCCGTGGAGGCGTTCGGCGGGACCGGTGGTCTCCAGCTCGGGCAGGGGCCACGGCAGGGCGTCGCGGTCGACCTTGCCGGAGGTGCGGGTGGGCAGGGCCTCGACGGGTGCGAGGAGGGGCACGAGGGGGGCGGGCAGGGCGGCGCGCAGCCGTGCGACGGCTTCGTCACGGTCCCAGCCGTCCTGGGTGACGAGGTAGCCGACGAGCAGCTGGTTGCCGCCGCGGGCGGTGCGTACGGCGGCGGCCGCGCCGGCGACCCCGGGCAGGGCCTGGAGGGCGGCGTCGACCTCGCCCAGTTCGATGCGCCGGCCGCCGAGCTTGACCTGCTCGTCGGCGCGGCCGAGGAAGACCAGCCCCTGCGGGTCGGCGCGGACGAGGTCGCCGCTGCGGTAGGCGCGCGGCCAGCCGAGGTATTCCAGCGGGGCGTACTTCTCGGCGTCCTTGGCGGGGTCGAGGTAGCGGGCGAGGCCGGCGCCGCCGATCACGAGCTGGCCGCTGCCGCCCATGGGGACGGGTTCGCCGGCCGCGTCGACCACGGCCAGTTCCCAGCCGGCGAGCGGCAGGCCGATCCTGACGGGCTCCTCGCCGGTGAGCAGGCAGGCGCAGGCGACGACGGTGGCCTCGGTGGGGCCGTAGGTGTTCCACACCTCGCGGCCCTCGGTGACCAGGCGGGCCGCGAGGTCGGGCGGGCAGGCCTCGCCGCCGAAGATCAGCAGGCGGACCTCGTCGAGGGCGGCGGGTTCCCAGAGCGCGGCCAGGGTCGGCACGGTGGAGACCACGGTGATCTCCTGTTCCACCAGCCAGGGGCCGAGGTCGGCGCCGCTGCGGACCCGGTGGCGGGGGACGGGGACGAGGCAGGCGCCGTGCCGCCATGCCAGCCACATCTCCTCGCAGGAGGCGTCGAAGGCGACGGAGAGGCCGGCCATGACCCGGTCCCCGGGGCCGATCGGCTCGTCGGCGAGGAACAGCGCGGCCTCGGCGTCGACGAAGGCGGCGGCGCTGCGGTGGCTGACGGCGACGCCCTTGGGGCGGCCGGTGGAGCCGGAGGTGAAGATGATCCAGGCGTCGTCCCCGGGGCCGGGCCGGGCGGCGGGCGCGGGGCCCGCGGGGCGGTCCCCGGTGAGGTCGATGCGGCGGCCGGGGCCCAGGACCGCGCGTACGCCGGCCTCGCCGAAGACCAGCCGGGCCCGTTCGTCGGGGTCCTCGGCGTCGACCGGGACGTAGGCGGCGCCCGCGGCGAGGACGGCGAGGACGGCCACGTACAGCTCGTTGGTCCCGGAGGGGACGCGTACGCCGACCCGGTCGCCGAGTCCCACTCCGGCGGCGGCGAGGGCGCGGCGGCGGCGTTCGACGCGGGCGGCCAGGGCCCGGTAGGTGAGCCGGGAGGTGCCGTCGTCCAGGGCTGGTTCGTCGGGGTGGGTCCGTACGGTGGCCTCGAAGACGTCGAGGAGGGTGCGGGCGGGGGCGGCGGGGCCGGCGGAGAACCGGGCGGTCTTGCCGGGGTCGGGGTCGTCCCGGGCGGGCCGGGGTGGCTCCCCTTCGGCGGGGACGGGCTCGTCGGGTGCGGCCCCGTCGGCCGTCAGAGTGAGGTCACCGTGTTCGGGTGTGGCTGCCATAGGCCCTCACGTCTCGCTCCCGGACAGGTCCGGGGCGCCGGTGGAGCCCGGGTCTGCCCGGGTTGTTCCGGTCCGGCGGCAAACAACCCACCAGCCTAGTCCGCCGCCGGGGATTTTCCCGGCGAAGCCGCGGGCGTGGCCGGAAGGGTGTCCGCCGGCGGCCTGGGCCGGGCGGAACGCCGACGGCAGGGCCTACGCGGGCCGCACGGTGCGGGGGCCCTGGCAGAGGGCTCCGTACGCCCGTACCCGTTCGCGGAGCGCGCGGTCGGCGGTGACCACCACGCAGGGCCGGCCGGCGTGAGCGGCGGCGAGCTCCACGATGCGGTCGTCGCCGCAGCCCGGGGCGGAGTCGACCCGGACGCCGGGGACGGACTCGACGCCCCGGGCGGCGCCCTCGACGACGAGGATGACCTCCTCGCCGGCGTCCCGTGCCGCGAGCCGGTCGCGCAGCCGCTCGGCGGCGCCCTTGCGGTCGCGCCACCAGCCGTCGGGCACGGAGCCGACGACGTTCGCCGCGTCGACGATGAGGACGGGGGTGAGGGGTCCGGTCACGTTCCGTCATTCTGCCACCGCGTCCTCCGGGCCGGAGACGACGAAGACGTCGGACAGCGGGGAGGTGTCGGCACTGGCGCTGATCAGCAGGTCGTAGGTGTCGGGGGGCAGGGTGCCGAGGTCGAAGCGCTGCCGCTCGCGCGGGACGGTGACGGCACGCTCGACCACCGCCAGTCCCGTGGTCCGGCTGGTCACCGAGAGCCGGGCCGGCACCTCGGGCAGCTGGCCCTCGCCCAGGTTGCTCTCGGCGCCGATCTCGCAGACCACTGGTTCACCGGCGAGGTAGAGGTCGTCGCCGAGGTAGCTGAACCAGGCGGTCACGGCGTCGCGCAGGTCGTCGACGCGGATGTCGTGCAGGGACCGCAGGATGCCCTTCAGATGGTCGAGCATCGCGCCGTGGTTCTGCAGGCCGGCGTGCTTCTGCGGGACGAAGGTGCTGGCTTCCACGGTGCCGGAGAGGGCGGCGGAGAGCTTGGGCACGGTCCCGTCTCCGCCCTCGTCGTCCTCCCCGCGGGTCAGCAGGGTCTCCACCTTGTCCCCGATGATCCTGGCGGACTGCCGGGTGGGCTGGTCCATGCCGACGATGGGGTGGTAGACGACCTGGTGGGACTCCCAGGCGGGGTCCTTCCGGTTCTCGGCGGCCGCGGTCTCCATCTCCTCGTGGAACGTGGTGAGGTTGCTGGTCCACCGGGTCTCCCAGCCGGGCAGTCCGGCCTTGGCGGGGGTGGTGGCCTCGCCGTCCGGCCCGTACACGCAGCGGTAGACGGGCACGAGCTGGTGCAGGCCGGTGAGGGAGCGCAGGAGGCGGGTGAGGTCGTGTTCGAAGGGGCCGATCCGCTTGCTGAAGCCGTTGCAGAGGAAGTCGACGGCGTTGAGGGAGCCGTAGAAGGGGGTGCCGAAGGTCACGATGGCCCGGGTGTCCTTCCAGCCGCCGAGGACCTCGACGAAGTAGCGGGAGACGAGACCGCCCATCGAGTGGCCGACCAGGACGAGCTGGGCGGCGCTGTTGCCGCTGGTCTCTCGCCAGTTCCGCAGCCAGCCGGCGCTCCGCTCGGCGAGCTGCCGGGCGGCGGCCCGGTTGTCGCGCCGCCAGTCGTAGGGGAAGGGGAAGTAGTTCTGGCCCCGCGTCAGGTCGAAGCGCTCCAGCAGGAACCTCTCGATGGCGGTGTAGCCGTCGATCTTCCACAGGCCGGGCAGGGTGTGCAGGTCTTGCACCAGCCGGTCGGCGACGACGCCGTCGCCGAGGTCGTCCTGCCGCCAGTCGTCCCGGCCCTCGGGCAGTTCCAGTTCCTCCAGCGAGCGGCCCAGGCTCGTCAGGGCGCCCAGCACCGCCGAGGCCGAGGGCGCCCACACGTCCTTGCCGTCCCGCTTGAGTACGCTGCCGGTGATGCCGGGGAGCAGTACGACCACGTCGCCCATCGGAATCCTGGCCATGAGCTGACCTCCTGGTTAGCCGTCCTCGTCGTGGTCCGGCGGGTTCCCGGGCAGGACGAAGGGGTCGGACGCGTCCCCGTAGTGCTGGTAGGCGGCCCAGGAACTCCACCGCTGCGGGTCCTGCGTGCCGTCCGCCGGCCCGTCCCGGTGCCGCTGCTCGTAGAGCATCTTGCGCGCCGCGCGGACGGCCGCGCCCACGGTGGGCGTGGCGTCGCTGGGGCTGGACGTGAACAGGTGGGTGTAGAGCGCGTCGGCGAAGCCGATGCCGTGGTCGTCGGGGATCCGCCAGGCCGCCCCGATGTAGTGTCCGACGCCGATGCGCAGGAACTCGTCGGCGAGGCTGGGGACGAGGGCGGCCTGCGGGTTCCCCCACGGGGTGGGGCCGGGCGCGCCCTCCGGTGCGGCGGCGGCGCCCAGGCGGGCGGTGTGGCAGGCGTTGGCCACGACGATCAGCGGCGGGTGCTCCAGCCGGCCCAGTTCCTGGGCGGTCAGCAGGCCGTCTGCGAAGACCCAGCCGGAGCGCCGTCCGGTCCCGGAGAGGTCGAAGTCGCTGTGGCCGCAGTAGTGGACGATGTCGTTGCGCCCGCACAGCAGGGCCCGCAGGACGTCGAGCCGCCTGGCGGGTTCCACGCCCGGCTGGCGGGTGGAGTTCGCCGCGCCGACGAAGAGGGTGACGCCGACGCCCAGGGCCGAGAGCCGGGAGGCGACGGCGAGGGCCTCGCTGCGGGCGCCCGGCAGCTGGAGGCCCTTCTCGGGGTCGCCCGGGTCGCCGATGACCAGGGCGCGCAGCCGGCCGGCCCCCGGCCCCTCGGACATCACGCGCGCGTAGGTGGTGCGCAGTTGGCGGGAGAGCTGGGCGCGGATCGCCAGGGGCTCGTTCCGCTCGCCGCCGCTCTGCTGGACCTCCGCCAGGAACTCCCAGGGCACGGAGGCGGTGTCGCGGTCCAGTTCCAGCAGCACGGTGGCATCGTCGGCGAGGAGCTTCTGGAAGTCATCGGGGACCATGAAACGGGAGAGCAGGTCGGGCAGGCCGAGCGAGTCGTCCACGGTGGGTTCCGTCAGCCGCTCCACGAGTTCGCGCAGCAGGTCCGTGTCCACCGGCAGGTGCCGTTCCGGTACGGTGGCGCGCCCGCTCAGGGCGGCCCAGCGCAGGGCGTTGGTGCCCGACAGGACGGACATCCGGACGGGGGCCTTGTCGTCCCCGGCCTCGACAGGGCCTCGGAGCACCTTCAGGGACAGGTCGGTGCGGGCCACTTGGGCGAGCTGGGCCAGCTGCTCGCGGACCTGTTCGCGGATGCCGGGCTCGAAACCGGCCAGTACGGTGCGCAGCGCCTCTTCCGCGGCGGGCGGATCCGGGCCGTCGGGCGGTGCGGCGCCGGCGGCCGGGGACGCGTCCGGCGGGCTTGCGAGTCCGGACAGCGCCTTCAGGGCGTAGACGGCGGCGGACGGGACGAAGAGCACGCCGCTGCTCTCCTCGCGCAGCTCCGGGCCGACGCGCAGCCGCTGCTGGCCCGCGGCGGCCGCGGTCAGGGCGAGCAGCAGCTGTTCGGCGCGCAGCCGGTCGACCTCCACGACGAGCACCTCGGTGAGCCCGGGGGCGGGCGCCGAGGGGCCCGTGGACGCCAGCGCGGTGGCGAAGCCCCGTACGAGGGCCCGGACCGCGGCGCCGACGGAGAGGTTCCCCGGGCCCGCGCCGATGAGGACGGTCGCCACGGTCTTGAAGTGGCCGACGGCGATGGCCTCGCGCAGGAGGGAGGCGTACAGCTGGGCTGCGCGGTATTCGCTGAGGGTGCCCATCGGGCCCATGCCGACCACGGCGGCCGAACGTACGGTTCCGCCTTCCTTGCACGGGAAGTAGGTGACCTCGCCGAGCTGGGCGTCGATCCAGCCGAGCCGGCTGTGCTCGGTGATCAGCGGGCGGGGACCGGCGGCGGATATGGCCCGGTCCAGTGAGAGTTCCGCCGCGTCGGGCAGGAGCGACTGGTAGTGACCGGTGACGTGGAGGTCGGCGGCCACCTCCACCAGGTCGCCCCAGACCACGGTGATGTTGACGGTTGGACCATCAACGGGCGGTGGCGGGGCGGGAGCCGGAGGGGAGTACGGGGCGGGCCGGGGATTGGCCGGCGTCGTGGCGCCTTCCAGCAGGTCTTCGATGCGAGCGGCGATGGTGCTCACCACGCGCCTCCTTCGAGTCGCCCGAGCGCGTACCGGATGCGCCGCACCGGTCCCCCTCCCCTGGATTATCCCACCGTTTCCCCGGGGGGCCCTGCGCTGCCGGGGCCGCCGGGCGCTCGCCCGAACGTGCGGAGTGGGCGGGCGGCGGGGCGCGCCACCGGGTGGCGGGTACGCGGTGCCCCCATGGTGGGCACAGGTTCCGGCAACCCGCCGTGGGGGCCGGCCCCGGCACGGGTCGCGGGGCGCGGCCTTCGGGGCCGTGCTCCGGGGGCGCGACGGGCGGCCGGCCGTCGAAAGGACCGTGATACACGTGAGGCCACGTTTCCTGCTCCTGGGCGTCGTGCTGCTGGGCTGGCTCGTCGCCGGCTGCGGCTCGACGCCGCCGGCGGGCACCCCGGACGGCACCGCCGAGGACGCCGTCCCCGCGGTGACCGGCGACCGCGCCGGCGGCACGGCCGGGCAGCACTCCGGGCACGGCGCCGAGCACGGCTCCGGGCACCACCACGGGCACGGCTCCGGGCACGCGGCCGGGGTGCCGGGCCCGCCTCCGGCGAAGAGCGCCGATCCGGCCACCGACCTGCTGCTGGCGCCGCAGATCACGGTTCTGGCGGCGGGCGGCGGGCCCGCCCCGGACTGCACCGCCGACCTCGGCCGGATCGTGGGGGCCGGCCAGGGGCCCGCGGTGTGGATCGGGAACGCCTCGGGGAGGGACCGGGTGCTGACCCCGGAGGAGGTGGTGCTGTGCCTGAGCGGCTTCGCACCCGGTGAGCCGGTCGAGGTGACCGTGACGGCCGGCGGCAAGAAGTACCCGTCCACGGCGCGGCCCGCCGCCTCCGGCCTGGCCCTCACGGAAGCCGAACCGCCGGACTCGCTGTTCGACGAGGGCGAGCTCGCGGTGCGCGAGCTGGGCAACGGCGTGAGCCAGAGCGGGACGTGGTGGTTCGTGCCGCCGGAGACGGTGCGGGAGGACCTCGCCGGCGGGGGCGAGGTCGTGATCGAGGCCACCCAGGGTGCCCTGACGGCCCGGCACGCCCATCCGGCCGAACTCCCCGACCGGCCGGGACGCCTGATGGTGGACCAGGGCGGTCACCGGCTCCTGGTCCACGGCTTCCAGCCCGGGATGCGGCTGCCCGTCGGGCTGTACACCGTCGACGCCTCCTCCCGGAAGGCCTCCCTGGCCGGGCGGATCGGGACGGTCGTGATGCCCCGGTCGAGGACGGCCGTCTTCACCGTCCCCGACGCGGTCGTCAAGCAGACGGCGGGCGCCGGCGGGGGCGCGTACTGCGTCACCGTGCCGCTGGAGCGGCAGGACGACTGCCCCGCCCCGTAACGGGGTTCAGCGGTACCGGGCGGAGGCCGCCGCGAAGGGCGTGGCGTGCGCGGGCACCGTCGCGAGGAGGGCGACCCACGAGCCGTCGGTGAACTCGATCTCCATCCGGCCCTTCTGGAGCACGCCGGACGGGTTGGCTCGTACGGCGGCCACGGCCGACCGGGGCACCTCCCAGTACTGCTTCATCACCGGCGCGGCCTGCCAGAGCGGCGAGACGTCGCTGAGCCCGAACCAGCGCCGGTCGGTGAGGGCCAGCACGCCGGTCAGCGAACCACGTGCGTTGGCGCGGCTGATGACGAAGTGTCCGGCGCTGCTCTGCCAGCCGCCCTCCATGCTCTTGCCGTGCATCACGCGCGTGCCCAGGTCGTCCAGCGCGTCGGGCATCCGGTCGACGGCGGACGCGGCGGCTGCCGGCCTCGACCGGAGGGGGTCGATCACCTTGGACCTCGCCAGCTGCCGCAGCGGGCGGGGCAGCCGCGCCTCGATCCGCCGCTGGAGGTCGGACGGGTCCGGCGGCGCGAGCATGGCCTCGGGAGGGGTGGGCACGCCCGGCCCGAGCTCGTGGGAGCAGGCGGCTATGAGGTGCTCCCCCGACTGGAGGAACTGCCGGGCCTGTTGGCGCCTCTCCTCGTTCAACGGGCGTGCTCCTGTCCTTGTTCGTCGATCATGTCCGATGGGTGGGATTCTCCCCCATCATCCGGTCTTCATGATCACCGGGGCGGATGTCCTGCCCGCCTTGCCGACCAGGCCCGCCGCCGTCGCGATCCAGGCCACGGCCTGCACCACACCGGCGGTGGCGAACAGGGCGGCCGGCGCGAACGCGGCGGCCACCCAGCCGCCCAGCAGGGCGGCCGGCAGGATCGCGGCGAAGGAGACGGCCCGGTTCACCGCGACCACCCGGCCCATGAACTCCGCGTCGACCACCTTCTGCCGGTACGTGAACCAGCCGACCACGATGAGCGAGGTCGCCGCTCCCGCCACGGCCCAGGCCGGGGCCAGCAGCCGGACGTCCGCGGTGACGGCGGGCGCCAGCAGGGCCACGGCGAGGGCGCCCATTCCGACGGACAGCAGCCGGCCCTCGCTGAAGCGGTCCAGCAGCCGGGGCACGTAGGCGGCGCCGGCCACCGCGCCCGCGCCCTGGGCGGCGACGACCAGTCCGAGGACGAAGCTCGACTGGCCGGTGGCGTCCGTGACCACGTACACCAGGTTCGCCTCGACGGCGTGCACCGCGAAGTTGGTCAGGGTCAGCAGGATGGTCCCCTGCCGGAGCACCGGTTCCCCGAACAGCAGCCGGAAGCCGGTCAGCAGGTCGGGTCCCATGCCGCGCACCGCCTCGCGCAGCGGGGCCGTGGCGGCCGTCGCCGGGGAGGCCGTCGTGAGGAAGATCAGCAGGGCGGACAGGGCGAAGGAGACGGCGTTGACCCCGCTGGCCGCCGCGGGCCCGAGGAAGGCGACCACGCTGATGCCGGCGATCGGGCCGAGCATGTTCAGCAGGCTCTCCGATCCCTGGACCCAGGCGTTCATCACGGCACGCCGCTCCTGCGGCACCCGGTCCATCAGGAAGCCCTGGAAGGCCGGGAAGTACAGCGGCCGCATGCAGGCCAGCACGAAGGCGGCGACGTACACCACCGGCACGGGCGGGCTGTCCAGCAGGCACAGCAGGCCGATCCCGCCGACCACCGCGGCCGAGCACAGGTCGCAGCCGGTCATCAGGCGGCGCCGGTCGACCCGGTCGGCGACCACACCGCTGAACAGTCCGACCAGGACGTACGGCACGAACTCCAGCGCGTAGGTGAACGCGGCCAGGAACGCCGAGCCGGTCAGCTGGAGCACGAGCAGCGGCAGCGCGAAGCGGAACACCCAGTCCCCACAGGTGGAGACGATGAAGGCGGCGCGCAGCAGGGTCTCGTCCCGGCGGTCAGACACGGCCGCCGTCCAGCGGCAGCAGCGGGTCCACCACGACGGCCTCCAGGAGGCCGGTCAGCCGGTCCAGCAGGGTGGTGACGAACGCGCCGGGGAGCCGGTCGGCCTGGTAGTAGGCGGCCAGGGACAGCTCGTCGCCGCCCGCTTCCCCGACGAGCATCAGCTCGCTGCGCGGCCGGAAGCCCTCGTCCGACAGGGGGAACGGGGTGGTCGTGGCGGGCGCGAGGTCGAGGCCGCCGCCGTGGAGCTGGGAGTAGAGCATGTTGAGGACCACGCCGATGGGCGCGTCCGGGTCGGCGTACTCGTCCGGGTTGAAGGCCTTCACCAGTTCGGCGAAGGGGACGGCGGCGTTCTCCTGGGCGTCGAGGCTGTCGGTGCGCACGCGGCGCAGTGCGTCCCGGAACGTGCCGGCTCCGGCCAGGTCGCTGCGTACGACGAGGAGTTCGGCGAGGGGGGCGACCAGGTTCTCGCGGCCCTCGGTCTCGCGGTTGTAGACGTTGACCGCGACGGCCTGGTCGTCCCTGCCGGTGTGCTCGCGCAGGGCGACGTCGAGGGCGCACAGCACGAGCATGAAGAGGGTGACCCGCTCCCGTGCCGCGAACCGGCGGATCTCCCGGGCGAGTTCCGGGGTGAGCCGGCGGGCCTGGTAGCCGCCCTCCGGGCGGGCTCCGGGCTCCCGCTTGGGGACGTCCAGACGGGGTATCGCGCCGGTGCCGGCCAGGCGCTCGCGCCAGAAGGCCGTCATGCGCTCGCCGTCGGGTCCGGCCAGCAGACCGTTCTGCTCGCGCACGTGGTCCCGGTAGGCGTAGGCGACCTCCGGCAGCTTCGCCTCGGGGCCGCCCGCCAGCTCGGTGTAGAGGGCGGAGAGTTCGTCGGTGAGGACCCCGCGGGCCCAGCCGTCGACGACGAGGTGGTCGAAGACGAGGACCACGAAGTGGTCCTCGTCCCCGACCCGCACCACGCTGACCCGCAGGCGCTCGTCCCCTTCGGCGGGGAGCGGGCGGTCCGCCGCCTCCCTCACCAGGGTGACCGCCGCGGCCTCGTCGCCACGGGCGTCGTGCACCTCGGCGCGCAGGATGACGGCGGGGTACACGGTTTGCCGGCGGGGACCGTCGAACCGGGTGCGCAGCGCCTCGTGGCGCTCCGCCAGCCGGGCCAGGGCCTGGTCGAGCAGGGGCAGCTCCAGCGGTCCGCCGACCCGGTAGGCCTGGGAGATCGTACGGACGGAGGGCACGCCGAGGGCGCGGCTGCGCTCGTCCATCAGCAGCCTGCCCTCCTGGTAGCTCAGGGTCGGCAGGGACAGTGGTGCGGACATGTGCGTGTGCTCCTAGGCGGTGGGGAGGTCAGTGGCGGCGCTGTCGGCGCGCTCGGCCACCAGGTCGGCGAACTCGCCGAGTTCGGGGTACTCGAGGACCTCTCGCATGGTGACCTTGACGCCGAGGGCGGCCTCCAGCCGGGCGACCATCTGGGTGGCCAGCAGCGAGTGGCCGCCGAGGAGGAAGAAGTCGGACTCCTCGTCGACGGGGGTACCGAGGACCTCGGACCAGATCCGCTCCACGGTCTCCCGTACGGGCGTGCTCATCGGGACTCGCTCTCTCCGGCGCGCAGCCGGTTCCTGTCGGTCTTTCCGTTGGCGGTCAACGGAAGCCTGTCGATGACGATGTAGCGGGCGGGGACCAGGTAGGCCGGCAGGACGGCGCGCAGGCCCGCGCGCACGGCCTTGGCCAGGTTCCGGTCGTCGCCCTCGATGTACGCGGCGAGCCGCTTCCCGCCGAGCGGGTCGTTCTCCACGAGGACGCATGCGCCGCGTACGCCGGGCTGGGCGAGGACGGCCTGTTCGATCTCGCCGGGTTCGACGCGGTGGCCGTTGATCTTGGCCTGGCCGTCCTCGCGGCCGAGGAACTCCAGGGTGCCGTCGGGCCGGAAGCGGGCGAGGTCGCCGGTGCGGTAGCAGCGGACGCCCCTCAGCCGGCCGGCCCCGGGGACGGGGAAGCGCTCGGCGGTCTGCTCGGGCAGGTCGAGGTAGCCCGCCGCGAGGCCGTCCCCGGCGGCCCACAGTTCGCCCGCGACTCCCGGCGGTACGGGGTGTCCGGCGCGGTCGACCACGTAGACGCGGGTGCCGTGCACGGGGGTGCCGATGGGCACGGAGGCCGTGCCGGGCGCGGGAGGCTCCCGCAGCGGGTGGCAGCAGGTGAAGGTGGTGTTCTCGGTGGGGCCGTAGCCGTTGACCACGGTGAGGTCCCGGTGGCGGGAGAGGACGGCGGCCACGTGGTGCGGGGAGACCACGTCGCCGCCGGTGAGCAGCCGTCGTACGCCGGCGAAGGCGTCGGGGCGGTGCTCGGCCAGCTGGTGGAACAGTCCGGCGGTGAGCCACAGCGCGGTGACGCCCCGCGAGGTGATCAGGTCGGCGAGCTCGGTCAGGGTCAGCGGGCCGGGCGGTGCGATCTCCAGGCGGGCGCCCCGGGCGAGGGTGCACCACACTTCCAGCAGCGCGGCGTCGAAGGTGGCGGGTGCCAGGTGCAGGACGGTGTCGCCGGGGCCGAAGCCGATGCGTTCGTCCCGGGTGAGACGGGCGATGCCCCGGTGGGTGAGCCGGACGCCCTTGGGCAGCCCGGTCGAGCCGGAGGTGTACATCACCGTGGCGACCTCGGGGACGGGCGCGTCCGGCGCTTCCGTGCGGGGCGGGATGCCGAGGACGGAGAGGGTCGCGCCGGGGGGCACGGGGGCTCCCGCCCCGGCGGACGGTCCGGCGGCCGTCAGGGTGAGGGCGACGCCGGGGCCCTCCAGCATCAGCCGCAGCCGGGGCTCCGGGTAGTGCGGGTCGAGGGGAACGGCGGTCGCCCCCGCCAGCGCCACGGCGACGGTCGCCGCCACGGACTCCACGCCGCGCTCGAACAGCAGCCCGACGGTGTCGCCGGGGGTGATCCCCCGCTCGCGCAGCGCGTGGGCGATGCCGCCGGCGTACTCCAGGAGCTCGCGGTAGGTCAGGGTGACGCCGTCGCAGGAGACGGCCACGGCGTCCGGCTGCCGGGCGGCCCGGGCGGCGAACATCACGTGCACCGGCTCCGGATCCCGCCGGGCGTCCGGCCCGGACGGCCCGGACGGCCCGGCCTCGCCGGACCAGGCCGCGAGCTGCTCCCAGCCCGTCTCGTCGGTCAGGTCGAGCTCGCCGAGCGGGCGTCCGGGCTCGGCGAGCGCCCGGGCGACGAAGGGGCCCGCGTGGTCGGCGAGGGCGTCCGCGACGTCGTCCGGCACCCCGGTGAGGGCGAACTCCGCGGTGCCGTCCGGAAGCCGTACGGCACACGGCCCCTCGGGCGCGGTGCCGGCGGCAGGTCCGGCGGCCAGCGCGGGGACGTCGGTCCGGCTCAGCCGCGCCACCAGCGCGGCGCAGGCCGTGCCGAGCACCCGCTCGGCCGTCGTCCCGGCGGCCCGTGCGAGCGCTCCGGCCGCGGTGACGGTCTCGGCGTCCAGGCGGATCACCCGGGTGGTGTGCTCAGTCAGGCTCGACGGCATGTCCAGCCCCTTCCCCTACGATCTTGAGTCCTACGATCTTGAAAAATCCGTACATGCGACCGAGGGAACAGGACATGACCACCCTGATCGTCTTCGACATCGACGGCACGCTGCTGCGCAGCGTCGCCCCCCACCAGGCCGCCTTCCTCGCGGCCCTGAAGGACTGCGGGCTCACGGACATCGACGCGGCGTGGGGCGGCTACGCCCACCACACCGACTCGTGGATCTTCCGCGAGGTGTTCCGCCACAACACCGGCCGGCTCCCCGGCGAGGCCGAGGTGCAGCGCTTCGCCGGCCTGCTGGACGAGCACTTCCGGGCGGCCACGGCCCACGAGGGCATCGAGGAGATACCGGGGGCCGCCGCCTTCCTGCGGGCCCTGGAGGCCGACGGCGCGTACGCGGTGGCCTACGCGACGGGCGGCCTGCGCGAGGTCACCGCGGCCAAGCTGGCGCCGCTGGGGGGCGGGGCCGGCGGGCCGGTCTCCACCGCGAGCGAGCACACGTTCCGCGAGCACCTGGTGCGCGAGGCCGTCCACCAGGCCGTGGAACGGGCGGGCGGCGGCTTCGAGCGGGTGGTGTGCGTGGGCGACGGGCCGTGGGACGTGCGGGCCGCCGTGGCGACGGGCAGCGAGTTCATCGGCATCGGCACGGCCACGACGCCGTTCGGCGACTGGTTCCCGCGCACGCACCTGTTCGCCTCCTTCGACGAGGTCGACCCGGCGGGCGACTTCACCCTGGTCCCGCCGGCCGGGCGGGTCGCCGCCGAGCCGGACGCGGACAAGGTGTTCACCGCCCGCCCGGCGGCCTGCCCCTGCTGGAGCTGACCGCACGCTCACGCCCCGGCCTGTTCGGCGACCACCCGGACCAGCCGGTCGAAGCGGCCGGCTCCGGTCAGGGCGTCGGCGGGGAGGCGGATCCCGAACTCCGCCTCCACCGCGAGCACGATCTGGAGCTGGCCGAGCGAGTCCCAGCCCGGGGTGAGCCCCACCCCGCCGCCCCGGACGTCGGCGCCCGGTCCCAGCACCCCGCGCACGGCGGCCTCCACCCGGTCGGCGAGGTCCCCCCGCCCGGGTGCGGGGGCGGCGGCCGGCGTCAGGGGGGCCGGGGCGCCGTCCCGGGCCGGGGCGGCGGCGTCCTCCCGGGTGCCGTCGAGGGCGAAGCGGGTGGTTCCGCCCGTCGTGAGCCACACCCGGCGCGCGGGTGCCCTCGTATCGGCGGCCTCGGCGGCGACCACCTCGGCGACCTCCTCGGGCAGCAGGCCGAGTCCGTCCGGCCGGACGTCGGCCGAGTAGCGGCCCTGGACGTAGCCCGGCTCCACGACGACGGCGCGGATGCCGTGGGCGCCGTGGTGGCGGTCGATGCCGTGCAGCACGCTCTCGGCGGCGGCCTTGCCCGCGACGTAGTCCGACCAGCCGCGGGGGTGGTAGCGCAGGGCTTCCGAGCCGATCAGGACGATGCTCCCGCGCTGGCGCAGCAGCATGCCGTCGAGGACCGCGTCGGCCAGGTCCCGCAGCGCCGCGTAGCCGACCTCCAGGTGCTCGGCGTGGCCGGCGGCCAGGGGTGCGGCGGCGGCGTGCACCAGGGCCACGGGCTCCAGGGCCGCCAGTTCGGCGGCGGCCGCCGCGCGCGCGGCCGGATCGGAGAGGTCCGCGGTCACGGAACGCACGGTGACCCCGGCCTCCTCGCACTGCCGTACGAGGTCCTCTGCGCCGCCCCGGTGGACCAGCGCGAGGTCCCAGCCCCGGCGGGCCAGTTCGCGGGCGACGGCCGAGCCGATGTCCCCGGCGGCGCCGGTGACGACGGCGGTACGGGGGGCGTCGGCCGGAACGAGCAGGCCGCCGGTGGTCGCGTCGGGGCGGGGACGCGGGGCGCGCACGGTGCTGCGGACCTCCCCCTCCAGGACCGGCTCGCGGTCCTGGTAGGCCAGCACCCGGCAGGTGAGCACGCCGGTGGCCTCGCTGAGGGCGTCGACGCGCAGGGAGTAGTGGACGGGCCGGTCGAAGGCGACCGGGCGCACGGGGCGGAACTCCGTGCCCAGGATGACCGCCCCGGGTCCGGGCAGCACCATGCCGATCAGCGCGGACACCGGGCCGAGGGTCATCACGAGGGGGACGATCGGGGTCCCGAACTCGGTCTCGGCGGCGTGCGCGGGGTCGTGGTGCACGGGGTTGTGGTCCCCGGTGACGGCGGCGAAGGCCGTGAACTCGGCTGCCGTGAAGGTGTGGCTGCTGTGGGCGATGTCGCCCGGCTTGACGTCATGCACGGTGGTTCTCCGCCTCGGTGTGGTCGGCGATCCGCAGCCACGCGGGGGCGTGCTGCTCGCCGGTCAGGTCCAGTCGCCAGGTCCCCGCGGCCTCGCCGGGTGAGAATCCGGCGTCCGCGAACACGGAACGGCAGGGTGCGTTGCGCTCGGTCGGGGTGACGAGCCCGTGGAGCCGGGTGCGTCCGGCGGCGGCCAGGGACGCCGCGAGCCAGCGCAGCGCGCCCGCCTCGACGCCGCGTCCGAGGACCCGGCAGGACAGCAGGTAGGTGTCCACGGTGCTCTCGGAGCCCTGGTGGGTGAGGACCAGCAGGCCCAGGTCCTCGCGGGCGCTGAACCGGTCGGCGACGGCGAGCACGAACACGTCCGAATCGGGTGCGGCGGCCAGGCGGCGCAGTTCGGCGCGGGTGTGGCGGCGGGTCGTCGTGTTGAACTGGTTGGTCTTCGCGCACAGTTGCTCCGCGCGGGCGGTGTTGCCCTCGGTCAGCGGGCTGATGTGCAGTTCGGTGCCGAGCGAGGCGTAGAAGTCCTCGATCCGCTCGAAGCCGCGCCGGTGGCGTTCGGCCTTCTCCCGGGCGCGGTACTGCTCCGTGCGACGGCGGTCGGCCTCGGTCACGTTGAACACGGTGGTGTAGGGGCTGTCCAGCAGGGCGTCGGCGTATCCGGCGGGGTCCTCGGGCAGCTCCGGCACGATCACCTGGGGGAGGAACTCCCTTACCCGGGCCCGCTCCACGGGGTTGTCGTCGAGGAACAGGACGTGGCCGAGGCCCACGTTGAGCCGTTCGGCGATGTCGGCGATGGCTTCGGCCTTGGGCCGCCAGCTGATCTCCGTCGCCACGAAGTCGTCCTCGCCCAGCACCATTCCGGAGTGTTCGCGGATCGCGCGCAGGGCGAGGTCCTCGTCGTTCTTGCTGCTGATGGCGAGGGCCACGCCCTGGTCACGCAGGGCCTTGAGGGCGCGCTGGAGCCTGGTGTGCGCGTTCCCGGGGTGGTCGGTGCCGATCTGGATGCCGTCGATGCCGTCCTCGCCGACGACCCCGTGCCACAGGGTGTTGTCGAGGTCCGTGACGATGACGCGGGCGGTGCGGCCCGTCACCGAGAGCGTGAGCCCCCAGAACCTGCGGGCCAGGGCGCGGCTGAGGGCGGCGCCGAAGGGGACGCGGCCGACCAGCCACAGCCGCTGGTCGACCAGGGGGCCGCCGCCGGCCCGGGCGACGACCTCGGACAGTTCGACGAGGTGGACGTTCTCGTGGCCGTCGAGTGCCTCCCGGAGGAGCCGGTCGGCCTCGCGCAGCAGCGGCCCGGTGGACAGCGGCGACGGCTGGAGGGGGGCGAAGGAGAGGACGAAGACGGGCCGGTCGGTGGTGGCGGCGTAGGCGCGGACCAGGCCGGTGTAGTGCTCCATCGCGTCGGCGAGCCGTTCGCCGTCGGCGGGGCCGAGGGTGTCGGCGGCGAGGACGTCTTCCAGGCGGTCGGTGAAGAAACTCGCGTGCGGGGCGAACCGGCGCAGCTCCGAGGCCGGGTCATGGATCTCCCGGGCGAGGGTGCCGTAGGCGGGCGCGTACACCGCGTGCGGGACGGAACCGAGTGCCCGGCGCCCTTCGGCGCCGGTCTCGGCGGCCAGGATCTCCAGGTTGCGCGTGCCCAGCAGGGCCAGCCGTACGGGTTCTGCGGCCCGTTGGCGGACCCGGTGCTCGATCACCCGGGGTTCACGGACGAGGACGTACGGGTCCTCCGTGATCAGCTCGTCGCAGGCGCGGGCCAGCTCCCGGGTGGAGACGGCCTCCACCGCGGCGCCCCAGAGTCCGGCGCGGGCGACCGCGCCGTCGCCGCGCAGCCGGTCGAAGACGGGGGTGAAGTCGAGGACCGAGTCCAGGGCCGTGTCCCGGACGATCATTTCGAGGTCCACGGGGACGGGCCCGGCGCCGAAGTCGGCCGTGCCGCTCACCGTCATCGGGTGGCGGTACGGGACCTTGCCGAGTTCCTCGTAGCGGTGGACCTGGGTGCAGGAGTTCCATGCGGCGCCGAGGGTGACGATCCGCGCGTCGTGGCGTTCGAACACCTCGAAGACGGTGCCGTCCCCGAAGGCCGTGTCGGGGCGGCAGGCGGTCAGCTCGTCGGTGAGGGGACCCGCCACGGCGAAGGAGTACACGGGGTGGGGGGTGCGGCGGACCTCGGGCAGGCCGAGGAACCATTCGACGAGGACGCCCGTTCCGGGGGCGGAGGTGCGGTGGTGGTACTCCTTCGTCCGGCAGAACTCGAAGGTCACGGCGGGCAGGGCGACCGTGATGCCCTCGGCGGTCAGGGCGCGCAGGGCCGCGAGGAGGTCGCCGCGCAGCCCCTCGGCGGGGGTGCGGAAGGCGAACAGGCTGGAGTGCAGCACCACCAGGCGGTCGGTGGGGCGCAGTACGGACTTCAGCGCGGCGAGGATCTCGTCCCGGCGGGACGCGGCGGCCATCACGAGGCTCCCGTGGCCAGCGGCGAGGGCCGGCCGGCGAGGACGGCGGCCAGCGCGCCGGCGAGGCGGGCGTTCTCCTGCGGGGCGCGGCAGGCCACCCGGAGGTAGCGGTCGCCGTCCGGCATGGACTTGCCGCCGCAGTCCTTGACCAGGATGCCGTGGCCGGAGAAGGTGCGGCGGACGACGTCGAGCGCGGAGGTGCCCTCGGGCAGCCGCAGCATGACGTAGTTGGCGTCCGGCGGGTAGACGGTGACACCGGGGAGGGCCCCGAGCAGCTCGGCGAGTTCGTCGCGGTCGCGGCGGACCTGGGCGCAGCTGGCGGCGAAGGCGTCCCGGTAGCGGGGCAGCAGCCGCAGGAAGGATTCGGCGAAGCCGTTGACGTTCCAGATGGGCAGGGCGGCGCGGACGTCGGCGACGAAGCCGAGGTCGGCCGAGAGCAGGTAGCCGAGGCGGAGTCCGCCGATGCCGTAGACCTTGCTCATGCTCTTGACGACGGTGAGGCCGCGCAGTTCGGCGAGGTCGGGCTCCAGGCTGTGGCCCGGTGCGCAGAAGTCCACGAAGGACTCGTCCACGACCAGCCGGATCCCGGCTTCGGCGAGGAGGCCGGCGAGGGTGACGAGGTCGGCGCGCGGGACGGCCATCGAGGTGGGGTTGTTGGGGGAGGTGATGATCACGGCGGCGACGCCGGCCCGCCGTGCCTCCTCGGCGACCCGGGCGGGGTCCATGGTGAAGGCGGGGGCGGGCAGGTGGATGCGGTGGATGTCCGCCTCGTCGAAGACGGCCTCGTATTCGTTGAAGCCGGGGACGACGAGCCCGACGCGGCCCAGCAGGCCGCCGAGGATCTTGATGAGCTCGGAGGCGCCGTTGGCGACGACCAGGCGCTCGGCGGGCTGGCGGATCGCGGCGCCGAGCAGCTGCTGGAGCGGCAGGTGTCCCACGGGGTAGTGGACGAGGGCGTCGCGGAAGTCCTGGGCGAGTTCGTCGACCAGGGACGGCGGGGGGAAGTACAGGTTGTACAGGAGGCGGTGGTCGACGAGGTCGTAACGCCAGTACCCGCCGTGCAGGTTCTCCAGGATGGTCAGGCGGTCGTCGTCGGCGGCGAAGAGGTACTCGGCGGCCGCGTGGTCGGTGAGGTCGTCCACCTCGTACCAGCGCAGGTCCCCGCAGTCGACGCCGTGGACGCGGAAGCGGCCGGCGGTGACGGTGTCGGCGATGACCAGCTCGTAGTAGGCGCCGTGGCCGCCGTCGGCGATGAGGGCGCTGAGCGCCGGTGTGAACTCCTCGCGCAGGTAGCGTTCGCGCAGCAGGTGGACGTTGGCGGTCTTGAAGGTGCGGCCGAGGTCGATCTCCGGGCCCTGCTGGGCGGGGAGCAGCACCTCCGAGACGGTCCCGTCCGGGGCGAGGGTGACGACGGTTCCGTTCATCGGGGGCCGGTGGGGTGCGACGGCGGTGGCCACGTCGGCGTCCGAGGCGGCGAGGGCGAGGGGGAGTTCGGGGTCGAACACCACGTCGCCCTCGACGAGGTAGACGTCCTGGTCGAGCTGTTCGCGGGCCAGCCACAGGGAGTAGGCGTTGTTGGTGGTGCGGTAGGCGTCGGATTCGACGTACGTGACGGTCAGGCCCGCGTGGGTGTCGCCGACCGCCGCGCGCACCTCGTCGGCGAGGTAGCCGACGACGAGCACGGCCTCGCGCACACCGGCGGCGGCGAGGCTGTCGAGGGTGCGGAGCAGGATGGGCGTGCCGGCCACCGGGAGCAGCGGCTTGGCGTGGTCGAGCCCGAGGCGGCGGCCCAGCCCCGCGGCGAGGACGACGGCCTTGGTCGGCCTGTTCATGTGTGGATCTCCCCCGTGGTGGTCGTGTTCAGCAGGTCGTCGAGGACGATCTCGCCGATGTCGTGCTGGTAGAGCCAGACTCCGTCGGCCCTGCGGGTGTAGCTCGGTTCGCCGCCGATGTCGGCGGAGGGCGCCAGGCCGGCACCGAGCCCGTAGGCGACGAGCCGGGGATGGGCGGTGCCGTCGGTGTCGACGAGGTGGCCGCGGCCGGTGACGACGGTGCCGGTGGGGCCGGTGGCCGGGGTGAGGGCGGTGCCGTCCGCGCGGGTGACGGGCGGCAGGTCGGCCTCGAAGCCGTTGGCCATGACGATGACGTCGGCGTCGGCGAGCGCCTTGTGGGCGGCCTCGGTGTCCTGGAGGTCGCCGGCGCGCAGGAGGCGTACGGGCGCGGGGTCCGCGCCGGGCAGGCCGAGGGCGGCCCGGGCCAGCTCGTGGGCGCGGCCGCGGAGGCCTCCGTAGCGGTTGACGCGGCCGTTGACCGGGCAGACGTCGAGCTCCGGGTCGAAGGCGTAGCCGTCGGCGCGGGCCTCGTCGGCGCTGTCGTACCAGAGCCGCAGGCCGGTGCGGTGGACGAGGGTGATCTCTTCGGTGCCCCGCGCCAGCAGCAGGTCGACGGCCGACCAGGCGCTGTGCGAACCGCCCACGACGACGGCCTTGCCGTGCACGGGGGGCGGGGTGAGGCGCGCGTCGATCAGCGACGAGGAGTGGCGGACCTTGTCGCGGTGGGGGGCGAGTCCGAGGCCGGGCACCAGCTCGGCGTCGGCGTACCCGGCGAGCGGGCGGCCGCCGGTGGCGAGGACGGCGCGCCGGGCGGTGAGTTCGCGGCCGGAGCCGGTGGTGACGACGACGCCGTCGGCGGTGAGCCGGAGGGTCTCGGCCCGGTCGCGCAGCACGGCGCAGCGCGGGTGCGCTTGCAGCAGGCCGGCCACGACGGCGCCGAGGCGGGTCAGGAAGGGGGCGACCACCGAGAGCGGCGGGTGGTCGTCGGCGTGGGACCTCAGCAGCCGGGTTTCGGGCAGGTCCCGCAGGGCGGCGAAGGGCCCGGTGTCCCCGAGGCCGTCGAGGCACTCCAGGAAGGGGCCGCCGAGGGAGTTGGCGCCGATGCGGTAGTGGGCGAGGCCGCCGGGTCCGACGGGGCCCGGTTCGACGAGGGCGATGCCCCGGTCGAGCAGTTCGTCGAGGCGGCCGGAGCGGGCGGCGGTGATGACCGGTCCGAGTGCTGCGGGTCCTCCACCGCAGAACACGAAGCCGAAAGCGGGGTCGGCGGACGGCAAAGAGATTCCCCCAAGAGCATGCTTCTCGCTCCCGGCATAACCGCCTGCGTTGTGCGCATGAGTCGGGCCGGGATTTGCTGAACTGATCGCCGAATAAACCAAACACGGGGTGAACGAGAAGTCAACACGAGTTGATCACGGAGGTCCTGAATGACCATCTCCGTTCAGCTGCCGCCGGGTTGACGAACGTGTGCTTCAATGTGCGGTCTCGACGAAAGGGAGCGTGCGGTGGCCAAGGTCAGCATCTGTATCCCGGTGTACAACCGGCCTGCGGAAGTAGAGCGTGCGGTGCGCAGCGCTCTCGAACAGACCTATAGCGATATTGAAGTCGTCGTCGTCGACAATGCGAGTACCGACGACACCTGGGACGTCATCACGAAAATCGCGGAATCCGATGCGCGGGTGCACGCGTACCGAAATGATTCGCTGCTGCCCCGGGTCCGGAACTGGCGCCGCGCCCTTGAATTGAGCGAGGGGGAATACGTCAAACTCCTGTTCTCCGACGACTGGATATCGCCGGATGCGGTCGCGCGTTCCGTGGAGGTGCTGGACCGGTCCCCGCGCGCCGGGTTCGTGTTCACGGCGATGACGTGGCACTACGAGGAGCCGCGGACCTTCTACCGGCACCGCGAGGGGCGGATGTCCTCGATGGAGTTCCTGGTGCGGTCGGCGACGGTCGAGGACCAGGTGCCCGTCAGCGCCTCCTGCACACTGATGCGCCGGGCCGACCTGCTCGACGTCTTCCAGGACGAGCTGCCGGGCAACCTGCCGTTCGAGTTCAGCCACGGGCTCGGCCTGGACGGCACCCTGCTGTGGCGGGTAGCGGACCGGTACCCGTACGTCCACCACATCGCGGCCGACCTCGCGCACTCGGCGGACCCGCACTCGGGCGAACCGAACACGCGGATGCAGATCGGCGCGGAGCGCCACGAGATGATGTGGTGGGCCTACCGCAACGCCTTCGCGCAGACCCTGCTGGCCTCGCGGCGTCCCGCGCACCATCTGCGGGCCCTGCGCACGGCCCTGCTGGTGTCGTGCGTGCCGCTGCGCCCGACGGCCGTGGCGCTGCGCAACCTGCGGCTGTTCCGGCTGATGTTCCCGGGGCGGTGGTGGGACCTGTCACCTCTCGCCGCGCCGGTACGGTCCCTGGTGGCACGGCGGCTGCGGGAGCCGCTGGACCCCACGATCCCGCTGTAGCGGGGCGGGGCCCGCGGGCAGGGCGAGGCCCGCGGGCAGGGCTGCCGGTCAGGCGTAGTCGAGCCGGATCGCGGCGCCGATGGCGGCGACGGCGTCCCTCAGCCGGTCGTGATCGGCGGCGGTGCCGTGGACGGTGCCCAGGTGGCCTTCCGTACCGGCGCGCCAGTGCAGGGCGCGGCCCGCCGCGGGGTCCACCTTGACCTGCCACACCTCCGCCATGCCGGCCACCTGGTCGAGCCCGCGGATCCCGGCCAGGGTGGCTCCGGCATCGGCGGGCGGCGTCACGAAGTACACGAACTCCACTGCGGAGAAGCTCAGTTCCGGCACATCCAGCGGGAGGCCGAGGGCGGCCCGCAGCGCGGCGCGCAGCAGGTCGAAGCGGGTGGAGCGGCGCAGCAGGGCACCCACGTAGCCGCCCATCCGGCCGTTGACCTCGATCAGCCGGGGCCCGTCCGGGGTCAGCTTGATCTCCACGTGGGTCACGCCGTCGGTGATCCCGAGGGCCCGCAGGGCGGCGCCGGTGAGCTCCAGGACCTGCCCGGCCAGCGGCTCGGGAAGGCCGGCGGGCTGGAACATGCCGGTCTCCCGGAAGGGCTCGGCCAGCGGCAGTTTGCCCGTCACGCACACGTGGCGGACGGTCCCGGCCGAGCTGACCGACTCCACCGACACGTAGTCCCCGAAGCCCGGCCCGGCGGCGTCCGGGTCGCCGGTCAGCAGTTCCTCCACCACGAACTCCGCTTCCCCGCCCGCGAGGAACTCGGCGGCCACCGCCATGGCCTGCTCGAAGTCGTCGACCCGGCAGGTGTCGACGCTGCCCGCCCCGCTGCGCGGCTTGATGACCGCGGGCAGGCCGGTCTCGGCGAGGGCGGCCGCCACCTCCGCGACGGTCCGGACGGCCACGCACCGGGTCGACTCCACCCCGGCCTCGCGCAGCCGTGCCCGCTGCCGCTCCTTGTCCACCAGCGCGGCGGCCACCTCGGGCGCGTGGAAGGGCAGTCCGCACGCCCGGGCCAGCTCCGCCGTGGCCGCGAGCCGGTACTCGCTGAAGGTGGTGATGCCGTCGGGGCCCAGTTCCACGAGGGCGGCACGCCGCTGCCCGGGCGACAGCCCAGTCATGTCCAGCACCCGTGCGACCTCTCCGAGCCGGGCCACCGCGCCGGCCGAGCCCGGCAGGTCCTCGTCGCAGACGAAGACGACGGTGCACAGCTTGCGGGCGGAGGCGAGGATCTCCACGTGTCCGGCCGATCCCCGGTCGAACACCACGGCGAGAAGAGGAAGTTCGCGTCCCATGGCCCCATGCTAGGAACGGCGTCCTCGAGTCCGCGTCGAGCCGTCGTGAGCGCCGCGCCGACCGCGCCGCGGCCGGATCTCCGGTGGCGGGTCAGGGCTGGTCCGGGACGCAGATGTCGAGGACGCAGATGTCGTCGCGGTTGCCCGGGCGCAGGGCAGCGAGGGAGCGGGCCAGGGTTTCGCCGCGGCCCTCGCCCAGCAGCCGGAGCGCGGTCCCGGCCAGCCGGCCGAGGCCCGCCTCGATGTCCTCCCCCGGGTCCTCCACCAGGCCGTCCGTGTACAGCAGGAGGTGGTCCCCGGGCAGCAGTTCGATCACGTCCTGCCCGTACGAGGAGTCGAACGCGGCCCCCAGCAGGCTGCCCTCGGGCTGCGGCAGGAAGCGCGCTTCGCCGCCCCGGAGCAGCAGCGGCGGCAGGTGCCCGGCCCGGACCCAGGTCAGGCGGTGGTCCCAGGGCCGGTAGCGGCCCATCACCATGGTGGCCGTCGCCCCGTACGGGTCCGTC
Source organism: Streptomyces sp. NPDC043896 (assembly GCF_056435605.1). Taxonomy (NCBI): domain Bacteria; kingdom Bacillati; phylum Actinomycetota; class Actinomycetes; order Kitasatosporales; family Streptomycetaceae; genus Streptomyces; species Streptomyces sp. NPDC043896. The sequence goes on along the minus strand of NZ_JBWKEE010000016.1, from coordinate 32,958 downwards.
GCGTTGTGCATCAGGAGGGTGTTCAGCAGGCGCAGGACGTCCGGGAGGGGGGAGCCGGTGATGGTCATGCCCTTGGTGGTGAACCGGAGCTGGGCCATGGTGCCGACGGCTCCCAGGCCGTGGCCGGCCACGTCACCGACGACGAACAGGGCGCTGCCGTCGGGGAGTTCGATCGCCGAGTACCAGTCGCCGCCGACGTTGATCCCGCTGTCGGCGGGCACGTAGGCGACGTCGACGCACAGGCCCGCCAGCTCAAGCGACTGCTGGGCGATCGGCAGCAGGGTGTCCTGGAGGCGGGCGGCGAGGGCGCGTTCGGCCGTCAGCATGCCGCGCTGGACCAGGTTGGCGCGCTCGCTCTCCAGCAGGGCCTGCTCCGTCGCCCGCTGGGCCGTCACGTCCTGGAAGAAGCCGTGCACCTCGATCGGGCTGCCGTCGGCGTCCCGCTGGGCCTCCGCCACGAGCCGCAGGTGCCGCACGCCGCGGGCGGTGCCGATCCGGAACGGCTGGTCGATCGCCCCGCCGTCGCCCAGCAGCCGCCGCACCGCCTGGGCCACCCTCGGCAGCTCCTCCGCCGACAGGTACGCGGGCAGCTCGTCCAGCCGCAGGGGGCCCAGCGCCGGGTCCCGGTCGAAGATCGCGTAGACCTGGTCGGACCACGTGATGGTGTCCGTCACCAGGTTCCAGCTCGCCCAGCCCAGGTTTCCCAGCCGCTGCATGTCGGCCAGCCTGCGGGCCTCCCGCTCGTTCGTGTCGTGGCGGATCCACGACACCACGAGCCGCTCCCCCAGCCGGGCCGCGCGCACCGAGTACACGGACTGCTGCTGCACCCCGGCGGTGACCTCCTCGTAGGTGAACGGTTCGCCCTCGTACACCGTTCCCGTGGCCAGCACGTCCAGGTACCCCTCCCAGAGCGCGCTGCCCGCGACCGTCGGGTAGGTCTCCAGGATCCGCCGCCCCACCAGCTCCTTGCCGCTGCGTCCCGCCACGTCCAGCGACTCGGGCGCCGCCGCGTCGATCCGGTAGTCCTCGATGTCCCCCGAGGGCGAGCGCAGCGGCGTCAGCAGGACCGCGGGGCCCGAGACGGCGTCGAGGACGGACTGGACGGCGTCCAGGTCGTCCTCCGGGCGGGCCGGGCCGTGGGGGCCCCGGTCCTCCCGCAGCGGGCCCGCGCACAGCCGCACGGCCCGCCGGAGCAGCGTCCGGGTGGTGGCGTCGAAGGGGCCCTGCCGGGTGCGGAAGAAGCCGACGACGGCCGGTACCGGCCCGGCGGCCGGTACGGGGAGCCAGGCACGGGAGGGCCACTGCCCGGGATCGCCGATCAGCTGGTACCGGAGGGCGTCGCGCTCGTGGTCCTCCAGCCACACCGCCTCGCCGGACTGCGCGGCCTCCAGCCCGGCGACCCCGCCGAGCGGGGGGATGTGGCTCCACTGCTCGGCCACGGCGTCGCCGGCACCGGCGTGTCCGGCCAGTTCCAGGCTCCCGGCGGCGGCCACGGTGTAGATCATCACCGCGTCCACGTCCTCCGGTTCCCCGAGCGCGGAGCGCAGCAGCTCCGCGATCTCCTCCGGGGTCCGTACGCCGGCCAGGTCCCGGGCCAGCCGGGCGAGGAGCCGCCGGTTGCGGGCCGCGCGGCCCGCGCCGTCGCCGTCGCCGTCCCGGTCAGCCGTGCCCGGCCGGCCCGTACCGTCGTCCGGTGCCCGCGGCCGCGGCCGCACGGGGGGCCGCTCCGCCGGCGGGGCGGCCGCGGGGCTCCCCTGGCCGGTGCGTCCGAGGGTGATCCAGCACTCCTCCAGGACGGAACGCCGGTGCTGGGCGGCGCGCTCCAGGAGGAGCTGGTAGGCGGCGTCCGCCGAGACGTCCCGCTGGGCCATCACCACGCCCCTGGCGCGTTCGAGGACGGCCGCCATCGAAGCCACGCCCTCCAGGTCGACGACCTCGGCGCGCAGCCTGGCCACGACCTTGGCCAGGGCCAGCACCTCGGGGGACGCGGCGTCACCGGATGCGGGTAGCCCGGACTCGCCCTCCATACGTCGAGGATGCCACGCGGGCCGTGGGGCGGGGCGGGCACGATCCCCCGTCGGGGTGACCGGGTCGGCCGCAGCCCCGCTCGCCGGGGGGCTGGTTTGCCCGGCCGGAGGGTGGGCAGCCGCGCCCATACAGGCGAAAGGCCCCAGGACGGAGGCCCGGGATGTCCACAAGCACACTCATTGCCGTCATCGCCGTCGGCGTTGCCGTGGTGATCGCGCTCGCCGTGATCATGTGGCTGCTGGCGCGGCGGCGTCACCTGCGCGACCGCTTCGGACCGGAGTACGACCGGACGGTCGAGGAGAAGGGCGGCGCGCTGGCCGCCGAACGCGAGCTGCGTGCCCGTGAAGCGCGGCACGACGAGCTCGACATCAAGGAGCTCCCCGCCGACCGCAGGCGCCAGTACTCGGAGCAGTGGACCGGCGTCCAGGAGCACTTCGTGGACCGTCCGGCGGGCGCCGTCGACGAGGCCGACGACCTGGTGTCGCGGCTGATGCGGGAGCGCGGCTACCCCACCGAGGGGTACCAGGGCGCGGTACGCGACCTGTCGGTCGACCACGGCCGGACACTGGAGCACTACCGGGCGGCGCACGACGTCAAGACGCGCAGCGCGAGCGGGCGCGCGACGACGGAGGAGCTGCGCGGTGCGATGGTGCACTACCGCGCTCTGTTCGAGGAACTGCTCACGGACCAGAGGAGCCGGTGACATGCAGAACCACGACGAGAACACGACGGCCGGACGCACGCCGCTGAGCACGGAGGACCTGGCGCGCCCCGCCGGTCCCGACCCGAGCGGCGCCCCCGTCTACCCGGGCGAGGCGTCCGCGGAGTCCGGCACCTACGGCGGCCCCGGCGCCGCGGACACCGGGGAGGCACAGGACCTGCGGGACGTGGAGGGACGGGACCCGCGGGACGTGGAGGAGGAGCCGCAGGAGTCCCTGGAGCCCTCGGAACCCGACGCCGGGGACGAGCAGCCGCTGCTGGCCGCCGGGGAGGCCGAGCGGTACCGCACGGAATGGGCCGAGATCCAGGGCCGCTTCGTCGACGACCCCAAGGACGCCGTCACCTCGGCGGACGGCCTGGTCGCCGAGGTCATGCAGAACCTGGCCGGGACCTTCGCCGCGCACAAGCAGGACCTGGAGGGGCAGTGGCAGCGCGGTGACCGCGTGCCCACGGAGGAGCTGCGGATGGCGCTCCAGCACTACCGGTCGTTCTTCAACCGCCTGCTGCGGACCTGAGGACCGGGACCGGGCACGACGTGCCGGAGGGAAGGGGGCGGAACGGCGCCAGCCGTTCCGCCCCCTTCGCTCCGGCACGTGCCGGGCTACTTCCCGTCCGAGGCGCAGCCGATGCATTCGACGTCGATCTGGTCGGCGAGCTCGGTGAGGACGTCGGCCAGTTCGGACACCGTCTCCTCGTCGGCCGGCATCTCACCGGTCTCGGTGGCCCGCACCCAGTCCTCGGCCAGACGGCGGAGCAGGGCGGTGACGTGGTCGGCGGGGATCAGCAGACCCCCGTCTTCCGCGGGGAACAGCGGTATCGAGACCTGGATCATGGGACTTCCTCCCGGACGGCTCTCTTCCGGCGGCTACCCCCGCAGCGAGCGGGCAACCGTCACCCGCCTCCCCGGCCCCGCCCGGCCAGGGCGGTGAGGACCCGGTCGGGGGTGAGGGGGAGCTCGCGGACGCGGCGGCCGGTCGCGCGGGCGAAGGCGTTGCCGATGGCGGCGGCCGCGCCCACCGTGCCGATCTCCCCGATGCCCTTGCCGCCGAGCGGGTTGAGGTGCTTGTCGTGCTCGTCGATCCAGTAGGCCTCGATGTCCGGGACGTCGGCGTGGACCGGTACGTGGTACGAGCCCAGGTCCCGCGCGGTGAAGTCGCCGTGCACCGGGTCCAGCGGGGCGTGCTCGGTGAGCGCCATTCCCAGGCCCATGACCATGCCGCCGACGAACTGGGAGCGGGCCGTCAGCGGGTTGAGGACGCGGCCGGCGGCGAAGACGCCCAGCATGCGCAGCACCCGCACCTCGCCGGACACCGTGTCGACGGACACCTCCGCGAACTGGGCCCCGAAGGCGTGCCGGGCGTACGGGGAGCGCTGCTTGGCGGCGGCCGTGGTGTCGGCGGAGGCACACAGCCCGCCCTCGGGGACCCGGCCGCCGTGCCGCTCCAGTTTCAGCGCGAGGGCGCGGCAGGCCTCGTGGACCGCCCACCCCCAGGAGGCGGTGCCGGAGGACCCGCCGGCCAGGGACGCCGGGGGCAGTCCGGTGTGCCCGATCTCGCACCGCACCCGGGCGGCGGGCACGCCGAGCGCGTCGGCGGCCGCCAGGGCGAGTACGGTCCGCGCCCCGGTGCCGATGTCGGTGGCGGCCACCTCCACCCGGTAGGTGCCGTCCGGCAGGGCGTGCGCCAGTGCCTGGGAGGGGGCGACGAACACCGGGTAGGTCGACGCGGCCACGCCCGCCCCCGTCAGCAGGCCGTCGCGGGCCCGCGGTCCCCGGGTCCGGGGCCAGCCGAAGCGCAGGGCGCCCTCGCGCAGGCAGGCGACCAGGCCGCGGCTGCTGTACGGGCGCCCGCTGTCCGGTTCGGCGGCGGGTTCGTTGCGTACGCGCAGCTCCACGGGGTCCGCGCCCACGGCGTCGGCGAGCTCGTCCATCGCCGACTCCAGGGCGTACATGCCCGGGGTCTCGCCGGGGGCCCGCATCCACGACGGGGTGGGCACGTCCAGCGGGACGACCCGGTGCACGGTCAGCAGGTCCGGCGCCGCGTACATGACCCGGGCGGGGACGGCCGCCTGCTCGACGAACTCCCGGATGCGCGAGGTGTGGGTGGTGATCTCGTGCGCCAGGGCGGTGAGGGTGCCGTCGGGGCGGGCGCCGAGGCGCACCCGGTGCAGGGTGGGGGCGCGGTGGCCCACCACGGCGGGCATGTCGCCCCGGGGCAGCGCGAGCTTGACGGGCCGCCCGGTGTGCAGGGCGGCCATGACGGCGAGCACCACGTGCGGTCGGGGCGTTCCCTTGCAGCCGAAGCCGCCGCCCACGTGCTCAGAGTGGACGGTGATCCGCTCCTCGGGCAGGCCGAAGAGGGAGGACAGTACGGCGCGCACGGTGCCGGCGCCCTGGCTGGAGTCGTACACCGTCAGCCGGCCCCCCTCCGGCTCCGGGCCCGCCTCCCAGACGGCGGTGGCGGCGTGCGGCTCCATCGGGTGGTTGTGCAGCGGGGGTACCGCGTACCGGCAGTCGACGCGCACCGGGGCGGCGGCGTACGCGGCGAGGGCGTCGCCCCGCTCGCGGCGGCCGGGGTGGCCGCCGTTGACCTTCTCGGGCTCGTAGGCGCCGGGGTGGTCCTCGTACAGCCGGACGTCGGGGGCGTGGCCGGGGGCCTCGTACGTCACGGAGACGGCCTCGGCGGCGGCGCGGGCGCGCTCCGGGGTGTCGGCGACGGCCAGGGCCACGTACCAGCCCCGGTGGGGCACCCGGGAGTCCTGGAGCACCAGGAGCTCCGGGTCGTCGGCGGGCCCGAGGCGGGGCGCGTCGCCGGCGGTGAGCACGGCCGCCACCCCGGGGAGCGCGCGGGCCCGGGCGGTGTCCACGCGGGCCACCCGGCCGGTGGCCGTGGTGGCGGGCACCGGCCAGGCGTACAGGCAGCCGGGCGGGGTGTGGTCGGCGGCGTAGCGGGCGGCGCCGGTGACCTTCTGCTCTCCTTCCCGCCGGGTCGCGGGCGAGCCGAGCGCGGGGAAGCCTGCCATGGTGTCTCTCCCTCTCTGCCTTCTCCCCCGCCGGGATCAGCCGGGCGCGGGGGCGGGTGCGGGTGCGGCGAGCCGGCCCAGTACCTCGCACGCCAGGTTGCGGGCGAGGAGCACCTTGAAGGCGTTGTCGCGCAGCGGGCGGGCAGCCTCCAGTTCGGCGTCCACGGCGGCGCGGACGGCGTCGGCGGTGGGGCGGACGCCCAGCAGCCGCTCCTGTGCCGCCCGGGCCCGCCAGGGGCGGTGGGCCAGCCCGCCGAAGGCGAGCGCGATCCGGGTCACCCGGTCCTGCCGGGTCTCCAGGACGGCCGCGACCGAGACGAGGGCGAAGGCGTAGGAGGCGCGGTCCCTGGCCTTGCGGTACGCGGAGGGCGCGGCGAAGGCGCCGGGCGGCAGCAGGACGGCGGTGACGAGTTCACCGTGGCGCAGTGTCGTGTCCCGTTCGGGGTGGTCTCCGGGCAGGCGCAGGAGGCCGTCGAGCGGCACGGTGCGGACGCCGTCGGCGCCGGTGACCTCCACTTCGGCGTCCAGCGCGCTCAGGGCCACCGCGAGGTCGGAGGGGTGGGTGGCGACGCACAGCGGGGAGTGCCCCAGGACGGCGTGTTCGCGGTGGGCGCCGTCGAGGGCGGAGCAGCCGCTGCCGGGGTCGCGTTTGTTGCAGGGCTTGGACACGTCCTGGAAGTAGCCGCAGCGGGTGCGCTGGAGGAGGTTGCCCCCGGTCGTGGCGGCGTTGCGCAGCTGCCCGGAGGCCCCGGACAGCAGGGCCTGGGCGAGGACCGGGCAGCGGGCTCCGGCCAGCGGGTGCGCGGCGAGTTCGGTGCCGCGCACCCCGGCGCCGACGCGGATCCCCCCGTCGCCGGTGGCCTCGACCTCCGCGGGCAGCAGGCGGGCGATGTCCACGAGGGTGTCGGGGCGTTCGACGCCGAGCTTCATCAGGTCGACGAGGTTGGTGCCGCCGGCCAGGTAGGCGGAGCCGGGCCGGCCGCCGTGCGCGCGGGCCGCGTCGGCGAGGCTCGGGGGGCGGACGTAGCGGAAGGGCTTCACGTGACCACGTCCCGTACCGCGTCGACGATCCGCGGGTAGGCGCCGCATCGGCACAGGTTGCCGCTGAGGCGCTCGGCGATGGCCTCGCGCGTCAGCTCCGCGCCCCCGGCGCCCTCCGCCGCCGCCTCGGCGAGCATCCCGACGGCCGAGCACAGCTGGCCGGGGGTGCAGTAGCCGCACTGGAGGGCGTCCCGGGCGACGAAGGCCTCCTGGAGCGGGTGCGGGCGCCCGTCGTCACCGGCGAGGCCCTCGACGGTGGTGATCCGCGCGCCGTCCTGCGCCACGGCGAGGAGCAGGCAGCTGTTGAGGCGGCGGCCGTCGACGAGGACGGTGCAGGCCCCGCACTGGCCGTGGTCGCAGCCCTTCTTCGCCCCGGTGAGGCCGAGGTGCTCGCGCAGCGCGTCGAGCAGGGTGGTGCGGTGGTCCAGGTCGAGGGCGTGCCGTACGCCGTTGACGTGGAGCGTGATCCGCGCGTGCGTGGCCTCCTGGCCGTCCATGCCGCGGCGCCTGCCTCTCCTGACGGTCGTCCCCCGCCTCTGGCGTGTAACCGGTCGGCGGTGCTTCCCATCGCGCCGGCGCCGGGTTCCACCCGATCGGGTTCGGACGGCGGAAGCCGGGCAGGCGCCGCTGTGAGGCTCGCGAAAGGAGTTCGCCATGGCTGAGAAGGCCAAGGGCAAGATGGAGCAGGCCAAGGGCAAGGCGAAGGAGGCCATCGGCAAGGTGTCCGGCAGCGACCGGCTGAAGGCCGAGGGCAAGACGGACCAGGCGAAGGGCAAGGCCAGGGAAGCCCTGGGCGAGGCCGACGAGCGCGTGCGCGGAGTCGGCGAGTCCCTGCGCGGCCGTCGCCACGGCTCCTGACCGCTGCCGTCCGTAGGCGTGCCCCCCGTCCCGATCCCGGGCCGGGGGGCACGCACGGATCCGGGGCGGGGGCGCCGCCGGGAGACCGGTGACGAGCGGGCCGACCGGCGGTACCGGCCGCCCTGCCCGGCCTAGGCTCCGTCGGCTCCCAGGAAGTGGAAGCCGGGGCGGGGGTGCATCAGGAAGTCGTGGTGCGAGATGTTCCACGCGTAGGCGCCCGCGAGGCCGAAGGCCACCCTGTCCCCGGCGCGCAGGCCGGGCGCCGGCACGTTGCGGGCGAGCAGGTCCTTCGGGGTGCACAGCTGGCCGGTGAGGCTGACCCGCTCCGCCCCTGCGGCGGGCCGGGGCCAGGGGTGGTCCCACCCTTCCACGGGCAGGACGGTGCAGGGCTGGTCGTGGCCCTTGGTGGCGGGGGTGCGCAGGTGGTGGGTGCCGCCGCGGACCACGGCGAACTCCTCGCCGTGGCTGTGCTTCACGTCCAGGACGTCGGTGGCGTACCAGCCGCAGTACGCGGTCATGGCGCGGCCGGGCTCGATGCGCAGGGTCAGCCCCGGGTGGGCGTCCGCGAGCCGGGCCAGGCCCTGGCCGTAGGCCGTCCAGTCGAAGCGGGATTCCGGGTCGGCGTAGTCGACGCTCATGCCGCCGCCCACGTTGACCTCCGCGAACTCGGTGCCGTGGCGGGCGGCGAGCCCAGTCGCCCAGGTGAGCACGGACTCGGCTACCGCGAGCTGCTCCGGGGCGTCGAGGCCGCTGGCCAGGTGGGCGTGGACGCCGAGGAGGCGCAGCTGCGGGAAGGTGCCGTCGGTGAGCAGGCGCACGGCGGTGTCGGCGTCGGCGGGGTCCAGGCCGAAGGGGGTGGGACGGCCGCCCATGGCGAGGGAGCTGCCTTCGAGGGAGGCGGCGGCCAGGGGCAGGTTGAAGCGGAGCAGCACCCCCGTCGGGGCCGCGTCGGGGCCGGCGGCGGCGGTGCGGGCGGCGAGGTCGGCCAGCATGCGGAGCTCGTACAGGCTCTCCACGTGGAAGCGGTCCACGCCCAGTTCGAGGGCGGACACGATCTCGGCGGGGGTCTTGCCGGGGCCGCCGAAGGCCAGCGGGCGTCCGGGGACGGCCTTGGCGACGTGGGCGAGTTCGCCGCCGGAGGAGACCTCGTAGCCGTCGACGTACGGTGCGAGGGCGGCGAGGACCTCCGCTTCCGGGTTGGCCTTGGCCGCGTAGTACAGCTCGACGCGCTCGGGCAGGGCGGCCCGTACGGCGGCGGCGTGTGCCCGCAGGGCCGTCAGGTCGTAGAGGTAGGCGGGCAGTTCCGTGGCCGGGAGGCCGAGGGCGCGCTCGCGCACGGCCGCGGTGGGGGCGGTCAACGGGTGCTCCGGGTGTCGTCGGCGTGGGCGTCTTCGGTGTGGCCGCGCAGGACCTGGGTCAGCACGTCCTCGGTGAGCGGGGAGGCGAGGCGGACGTAGCCGGCCTCGCGGTCGGCCTTGCGCTCCCAGCGGGTGAGCAGGTTGGCCTTGGCGGGCAGTGGCACGCCGGCGAGCAGGGCGGCCAGGCGCGGCGGGCAGCCGTGGCGGTCGGCGTGCTCCTGGACGGTGGCGCGGACCCGGTCCCACAGGGCGGCCTCGGTCTGCGGGTGCAGGTCGGCGAGGGCGGCGAGCATCTCGGCGATGTGGTTGACCAGGAGGCAGTAGACGACTCGGTCCCAGCCGCGCTGGGCGTCGTACGTCATGGGGCCGGCGACGTCGGCCGGGAGTGTGGCGAGGAGGCCGGCGTGGTGCTCGGGGACGAGCTTGGTGCCTTCGAGGTCGCGGAAGAGGACCTGGGCGGGCATGCCCTCGTCGTCGACGCAGACGACGACGTTCTGCAGGTGCGGCTCCAGCACCAGGCCGTGGTCGAAGTACGCGGACAGGACCGGCGGGACGAGCAGCTTCACGTACGCGGCCCACCAGTCGAGGGCGGCCTGCGGGTCGGTGGTGTCGACGAGGCGGGAGATGTGGCCGGGGCCGGTGGGGTACTCGTCGGCGACGGCGGCGGCCAGCAGCGGGGTGGTGCCGGGCATGAGCCGGGCGTGCAGGCCCTCGCGGACGATGACGCCGAAGCCTTCGAGGAGCGCCCGGTCGGGGGTGCCCTCGGGGCCGGGCAGCGCGATGCTGCGGTAGGCGGGCTCGCGGAGCATGGCGGTGCCGGGGAAGCGGGTCTCCAGCTCCTCCAGGACGGGGGCCAGCAGGCGGGTCAGGGCGACCGCGCCGGACAGTTCGTAACTGGCGTTCTTGCGAAGGCAGTTGGTGATGCGGACATTGAGGCTGAACTTCAGGAAGGTGTTCCCGTCGTACAGCGTGCGGACCGAGGCGGTGGCGGCGAAGGGTTCGCCCCCGTCGCCGAGGTCGAGGATGTCGCCGCGTTCGAGGGCCGCCCGCAGACCGGGGTGCTCGCCGAGCATCTCGTACTGCCAGGGGTGCGCGGGCAGCAGCCGGTAGCCCTCGGGGACCCCGTCGCGGAGCGCGTCGAGCGGCCGCGTCGCGCCGTCCTGGGCGGTCTCCTCGATGACCAGGTGCTCGCGGACGGCGAGGTGGCGCAGCCGGAAGGAGGCGCCGGTCTCGGGGGCGTAGGCGAGCCAGGAGGCGGTGTCTCCGCTGCGGGCCTTGGGGGTGGGGTGGAAGCGGTGCCCGAGGACGAGGGACTGCTCGGACTCCAGGTAGGCGGCGAGCCCGTCGCCGTCGCCGACCGCGGTGTCCGTGGCGGGCCGTCCGGCGCGTACGGCGAGCGCGGCCGACACGGCCTCGTGGCTGGAGGTGATCTGGCCGAGGAACTCCTCGTTGTGGACGTCGGTGCGCAGCGCCAGTTCGTCCTGGACGTACTCGGCGAGGCGGCGCCAGCCGACCTCGGCCCAGCCGTCCTGCTGCCGCTCGCGCACCGGTCCGGTGAAGCGGTGGGCGCCGAGCAGGGAGGTGCGGCGCAGGGCGGCGCGCAGCAGCACCCCGCGGCGGGGCAGCCACAGCAGGAGGTGGCCGTCGGCGACGGCGGTCTGGTGTTCCGGTCCGGACAGCTCGCGCAGCAGGCAGTTCAGGAGGGTGTGGGCGACCGCGTCGTCTGCCGTGGGCAGCCCGGCCGGGGACACGGCGGTTCGGGTGGCGACGGGGGCGGCACCGATTGCATCGGTCAGGGACATCAACGGCTCCAGCGGGTGCGGAGAGAGCGGAGGGAACGCAGGTCGAGGGCCGGGGCGGCGGTCGCGCAGACGGTGACCACGGCCACGGCGGTGCCGATGAGCACGGGCGCGGAGGGCCCGTACAGGCTGTTGCCGACGGCGGCGGCGAGGCCGGCGACGACGGCTCCGGCCTTGGAGAAGAATTCGATCGAGCCGAACAGCCCGCCGGGGGCGCGGCCCTTGGCGCAGTCGGAGGCCATCACGGAGAGGCAGACCAGGCCGAGGGTGAGGCCCGCGCCGAGCAGCAGGCGGACGGCGGCCAGGGTGGCGAGGGAGTGGGCCAGGCCGTGTCCGGCGAGGCCCAGGGCTATGCAGGCGAAGCCGAGCGCCACGCCGAGGCGGGGGCGCCGGTGGAAGACCGAGTGGACCCACATCGCGGCGGCGAGGTAGCAGAGGTGGGGCAGGGCGAAGAGGATGCCGGAGACCAGCGGCGAGGTGCCGGGGATCCGCTCCTCGACGAAGGAGATCAGGTACGGGAAGGAGATGACCGTCGAGAAGACGAAGGCGAACTCCAGGGCGTAGAGCCCGTGCAGGGAGGTGGCGCGCCCGCGCCCGCTCTCGGCGGCGGCCGGGGCCGGGGCCGCCGTCCCGCCGTCCTCCCCTGCGGCGTCGGCGCCGTCGGCCCCGGGCTTGCGGGGCTCCGCCCGCATGCCGCGGGATTCCGGCAGCGCGGCGATCAGCAGCGCGGCCGTCAGCGGGAGGACGGCGAGGAGGGCGTACTGGCGGTGCGGGGAGAGCCACGGCGAGAGGCTGCCGACCACGATGGGGGCGAAGACCAGCGCGGCGCGCGCGGCGCCCTGCATCAGCGTCAGGGCCCTGGACAGCTGCGGGCCCTCCAGGGAGGCTCCCAGGTAGCCGTTGGAGGCGGCGAAGGTGCCGCCGAGCACCCCCTGGAGGATCAGGGCGACGGTGAAGGTGGCGATCGAGTCGGCCCAGCCGGCGAGCAGGAACGACAGGGCCAGGCCCAGCTGGGCGCGCAGCAGGAGCCGTTTGCGGCCGAACCGGTCGGCGAGCCGCCCCCAGAAGGGGGCGCCGACGGCGGCGAAGATGGTGGGGACGATGTAGAGCACACCGGCCCAGCTGGCGTCGCGGTCGCCGAGTTCCGGGAGGATCTCGGTGAGGAAGGGCGGCAGGCCGAGCGCGGCGAAGGAGGCCACGAAGTAGCAGCCGGCCACCGCGTGGACCTGTCTGCGGCCGAGGACGGGGCGGGGTTCGGGCCCGGCGGGGGCCGCCTCCCGCCGGTCGGTGGCGATGCTCATCGCGAACCCTCCGGCCGCAGCAGGTAGTTGGGTCCGGTGGTGTAGTGCTTGTTGATGTCGGCGGCGCCCGAGCGTTCCTTGCTGAGCAGGGTGCCGGCGGTGACCATCGCCTTGACGGGCAGTTCCGGGGCGTCCAGGACGCGGGCGCGCAGTACGGCGCCCGGTTCGCCGGGGGCGGTGCCGAGCCGCCCGGCCGCCTCGGCGAGCCGGTCGCGTACGAGGTCCAGCAGGGCCCCGGCACCGGCGCGTCCGTGCCGGGCGAGCCCGAAGGCGTACGAGCCGGCGCACAGGTGCAGGGTGATGGTGGTGAACAGGTCGGTGAGGGGGCGGTCGTCCTCGCAGAAGGCGCGGGGGTCGTCGAAGCCGAGGGGGGCGTCGGCGCCGAGTGCGGCGCGGACGCGGGCGGCGTGGACGCGCGGGCCGTCGTCGTCCTTGAACAGCAGCCGCAGCCGGGTGTCACCGGCCGGGTCCCGGTCGAGGACCAGGGAGATGTTCTGCTGGTGGGACTCCAGGGCGGCGCCGTAGCCGAAGAGGGTGGTCTGCCAGTCGAACAGCAGGCGCAGGTAGGCGTCGAGCAGGGCGACCGGGTCGCCGCCGTAGAAGCGGTCGGCGAGGTGGTCGATGAGCAGCCGGCCGCCGGGGGCCTGCGCGAGCAGCGCGGCGAGCGGGGTGACGACGGCGTTGTCCAGGCCGGCCGGGTAGCGGCGGCAGAGCGCGGCGAGGAGCTCGTGTCCGGCGTGGGCGTAGACGGTCTCGTCGGCGTGCAGGACGACGCCCTGGAACCGCGGTTCGCGTGCGACGACGGCTCCCACCAGGCGCTGGCCCGCGACTCCGTCGGCGAGGAAGCCGGGCCGGATGACGCGCCGGTTGCGCAGGCCCAGGGTGGCGGTGGCCATCGGGACCTTGACGTGCAGGGTGGGGTCTTCGGTGACGGCGACCGTGCGCATGGACAGCGTGGGCACGACGTCGAGGTACGGGCGCTCGGCGAGGACGGCGCGCCCGGCGAGGCCGGCGGCGCTCAGGGCCTCGTCGAGCGGGGCGCCGACGGTGAGCGGGTGGACGGGGAGGGCGAGGTGGCTGCCGTCGAGGCCGGGCAGGCCGAGCGCCGCGGGGGTGGGCCAGAGCGCGGGCAGCGCGTCCGGTCCGCCGGCCACCGTGAGGGCGTCCCGCGGGACGGCGATCCAGCGCAGCGCGAAGCTCGGGTGGAACTCCGGTGCATAGGCGCGCAGTTGGCCTTCGTCGAGGCCGGAGCGGCCGCGCGCGGTGGGGTACACCGGGTGGTCGAGGCGGGCGGCGAGGGTGTCGTGGGCGAGCCCGCCCGTCAGGCCGGTCCAGTCGGCGGGGTCGGCGCCGTGGCGGGCGGTCAGCACGGCGGCGGCCTCGTCGGCGGTCTCGGCGTGCAGCCGCATGGTGGCGAGGGTCTGGCGGCACTCCTCGGCGAAGGCGTCGAAGCCGCCGCGGTCGACGGGGTCGGCGAGCGCGGCGAGCGCTTCGAGGACCTCGTCGTGGGTGGTGAGTTCGCGGCCGTCCGACTCGCGGACGAGCAGGGGCAGGCGGGCGGCGTACACGGCCTGGTAGCCGTCCTCGGTGACCGGGAGGAGCAGGGCGTCGCCGTCCTCGGCGGGCAGCCGCAGCCAGCGGCCGTCGGGGCGGTCGAGGAGGGTGGTGCGGGTGCGCAGGCCGACGACGTCCTCGCGGAGGAGGGCGCCGAGGACGCGGAGCAGGAGCTCCGCCTCGGTGGTGGCGGCGGGGGCCGGGGCGGCGGCCGGGGTCGTCGTGCTCACGGGGTGATCTCCCAGCGCTGCGCGGCGAGGAAGTCGGCGACGACGCGGTCGACCGTCTCCTGGTCGGTGTCGCGGCCGAGGGCGCGCAGGGCACCGATGAAGTCGCGGTTGGTGTGGTAGAGCTCGTGCCGCTCCCCGACCGCGCGCAGCGGACGGTAGGTCAGTTCGACGCCGTCGACGACGAGGTCGGCGGCCTCGGGCGCGGCGGTCAGGGTGCCGGAGCTCTTCGCGCAGGGGTTGTCGACGAGGGCGACGCCGTCGGTGCGCGCGCCCAGGTCCGCGGGGAGGGGCTCCCCGAGGTGGGTGCGGAGGACGTGTTCGAACAGCGGGATGTCCAGCAGCTGGGCGAGCATCAGGTCGGCCTGGTCGCCGATGGCGCGGTAGTTGACCTCGATGATGCGGGCCCGGCCTTCGGCGTCGACGACGAACTCGGTGTGGCAGATGCCGAAGCCGACGCCGAGGGCGTCGAGCTGGGCGAGGATCTGCGCGACGACCGGTTCGGGGTGGGCCGCGACGAAGGTGCAGCGCTCCTCGATGAAGTAGGGGGGCGGGGACAGCCGGGTGCGGAAGCCGCCCAGCACGTGGCGGATCCGGCCGTCGCCGAGGGTCTCCAGGCTGCGCAGGTCGCCGGCCAGGTACTCCTCCACCACGAGGGCGGCGTCGGGCCGGCGGGCCTGGATCTCCTTGCAGCGCAGGACGAGTTCGGCGGGTCCGTCCACCAGTACGACGTCCTCGCTGGCCACGCCCTCCCGGGGCTTGACCACGCAGGGGTAGGGCACGTCGAGGCCGGTGAGGTCGGCCGGGTCCCGGCCGGGGGCCAGCTCCGTGGACCAGACCGCGTCGAGCCCGCTCGCGGCGATGTGGCGGCGCATCTGGGCCTTGTCCTTGACCCTCAGGGTCGCCCGCCAGTCCTTGGCCGGGAGGCCGAAGTAGTCGGCCGCGAGGGCCGCCTGGGTCTGGAGGTGGTCGCTGTTGGTGAAGATGCCGTCGGGCGCGTGGTGGGCCGATATCCGGGTGATGACGGCGCGGAAGTCTCGTACGTCGCACTCCAGGACCTCCACGTCCGGCGCCACCTCGCGGTGGGCGTCGGGCCGGTCGGTGAGGAGGGTGACCTCTAGGCCGAGTCGGGCGGCGGCGGGGAGGAAACCTTCGGTGACCGAGTCCGTCGGGTTGAGTGCGAGCAGGTACAACCGCATTGGGCTGGAGCCCCTTCCGAATCCTGAACAGTGGGGGTGCGCGTGGTGGCTGTCTTCCGGCACGCCTTGGCGCCGACGTCTTGAGCATCCGCCGGCGTGAGCCACCTTAGGTTAGCCAACCCTTAGCCTCAACTCGCCCACCTGCCAGGCGGACTGACGGAGCGAGCACGATCGTAAACCATTGGGTTAAGGTAAGCCTTACCTACTACTCCGTACCGGAGCTTCCGTGCCTCACATGATCGACAGCCGATGACCACGCTCCCGTGCACCGCCACCGCCCCCCACGCCACGAACCCGCTCGCGGCCACCCACGAGCGCCTCGCGGCCCAGTGCCCGGCCCTCGACGTCCGCGTGGCCGGGCCTTCCTCCGCACCTTCCGGCCTGCTGGTCAGCGGCGCGGAGCTGGCGGCGGACGAGGAGGCCCTGAGCGCCTTCGTCGAAGCGGAGGCCACCCGCATCCGGTCGGGTCACGGCCACGAACCCCGCCCCGACGTCGCGGCCTCGCGCGCGCTGCACGACTACCTCTGGTCCGTCAGCCTGCTGATGAGCGGCGCCTGGTACCTGGAGCGGCGCGTCCCGCGCATCCGGCCCCGCGAGGTACGCGTGGACCTTTCGACGGGGGCGTTCGAGATCACTCCCGGAACCGGGTTCGCCTGCCTGCCCGGCGACCCGGCGGCGCACCTTCCGGGCGCCCGGACCGTGGCCGGCGAGGAGGCGCTGCGCGCCGAACTGCGCGCGGCGGTCGCCGACCACGTACGGCCGCTGCTGGCCGCGATCGGCCCGCGGGTCCGGCGCCGGGACCGGGCCCTGTGGGGCATGGCGGCCGACGACCTCGTCTCCGGGATCTGGTACCTCGGCCGCACCCTCGGCGACGAGGAACGGGCGGTGCGTGAGGCGACCGAGCTGCTCCCCACCGCCATCGCCCCCTTCCCCGGCGGCGCGGACTTCAGGCGGCTCACGGCCCGCGACGGGCGGTCGCACCCGACGCGCACCCGGCTCGGCTGCTGCATGTACTACACGCTGGACGGGGCCCGGGCGTGCGCGACCTGCCCCCGGACCTGCGACGCGGAGCGCCTGCGCCGCATCGAGGACGAGGGCTGAACCGGCCCCGGAACGCCGAGGGCCCCGGCCGCGTACCGGAGTACGCGGCCGGGGCCCTCGCGGCGTCAGGGGCTCCGCCTACTTGGCGGGGTCCACCTGGAAGGCCTTCGCCAGGTCGTCGAGGACCATGTCCGCACCCTGGAGGGAGACCGAGGTCATCCAGACCGAGTCGTCGACCTCGTGGACCTGGTTCTTCTGGACGGCGTTCAGGCGCTGCCACAGGGGGTTGGCCTCGAACTTCTTCTTGCGCTCCGCGCCGCCCGAGAAGGCGGTCAGGAAGATGTGGTCGGCGTCCGCCTGCTGGATCTGCTCTTCGCTGATCTCGATGTTGAACTTGGCCTCGTCGCGCTGGTTCTCGGGACGCGTCAGACCCATGTCGTTGAGGATGATGCCGCTGAAGGTCTTGGGCAGGTAGATGCGCGTCGGTCCGTCGACGAAGCGGACCACCGAGAAGGTGGGCTTGCCGTTGTCGCCGCTGCCGCCGCCCTTGGCGTTGATCGCGTCACCGATCTTCTTGGCACGCGTCTGGTAGGCCGTCATCTTGGCCTGGGCCTTCTCCTCCTGGCCCAGCGCCTGGCCGAGGAAGGTGATGTTCTCCTTCCAGATCGGTCCGGTGGTCTTGACGAACACGGTCGGCGCGATCTGGCTCAGCCGGTCGTAGAAGTCGGCGTGACGGACCGTGGCCGAGACGATGAGGTCGGGCTTGAGGGCCGCGATCGCTTCGAGGTTGGGGTTGTCGAGGGGACCGACGTCCTTCGTCTCCTTCACCGCGTCACCCAGGTAGGCCGGGAAGCCCTTCTGGTCCCGGTAGGCACCGATGCCGCCGACGAGCGGCGCGTCGAGCGCGACGACGGCCTCGACGAGGCTGTTGTCCAGCGCCACCACACGCTTGGGCTTGGCCTTGAGCTCGGTCTTGCCCTTGTCGTGGGTGATGGTGCGCGGGAAGCCGGCGGACTCGGCGGCGGCCGGCTTGGACGACTCGGCGGCCGGCTTGGCGTCATCGCTGCCGCCACCGCAGGCGGCGAGCGAGAGGGCCATGGCCGCCGTGAGAACGGCGGCTGCGATCCGGCCCGGCCGGCGACGCTGAGTGAAGCTGTTCATCGGTTCTCAGTTCTCCAGAGGGAACGCATGTTCTTAGGTAAGGCTTGCCTGAGTAAAAACGTTGTGAAGACTAGCGGGTCTCCGCGACCAAATCCAGACGGGGCCGCGTCTCAATTTCGGTTAGGCATCCCTTACCTTATGTGAGTGTCTCTAAAGCCCGTCACCGCCAACGCCACCGCGGCCCCCGCCCCAACCGTCCCGCCACCCCGACGCGTTCTCCCCCGGACCCTCGTACTCGCGGTGCTCGTCGTGCTCGTGGCCGCCATGGTGTGCGCCTCGCTGGCGATCGGAACGAAGTCCGTGCCGCTCTCCGACGTCCTGGCCGCGATGGGCGGCAGCGACGAGGGCGACGCCGTCGTCGTCCGCGAACTGCGCATGCCCAGAACCTTCCTGGGCCTGCTGGTCGGCCTCTCGCTGGGCGCCGCGGGCGCGGTGGCGCAGGACATCACCCGCAACCCGCTGGGCGACCCCGGCCTGATCGGCATCAGCGCCGGCGGCTCGTTCGCGGTCGCCGCGAGCATCGGCGTGCTGGGGCTGACGAGTTCGTACCAGTACATCTGGTTCGCCTTCCTCGGCGGCGCGCTGGCCGGACTCATCGCCTACGCCGTCGGCGGCACCGGCTACGGCGGCGCCACCCCCGCCAAACTCGCCCTGGCCGGCGCGGCCGTGACCGTCCTGCTCGACGCGGGCACCAACACCCTGGTGCTGATGGACGTCCGCACCCTGGACCAGTACCGGTTCTGGGCGGTGGGCTCACTGGCCGGCCGCGACGCCCAACTGGGCATGGAACTGCTGCCGTTCGTCGTCGTCGGACTCGTCCTCGCCCTCGGTCTCAGCGGCCGCCTCAACGCCCTCGCCCTCGGTGACGACCTGGCCAGCTCCCTCGGCACGCCGGTCCGCTCCACCCGGGCCCTGGGCGCGCTGGCCGTGGTCCTGCTGACCGGTGCGGCCGTCGCCGCCGCCGGTCCGGTGACCTTCGTCGGTCTCGTCGTCCCGCACGTCGTACGGGCCTTCACCGGGCCCGACGCCCGCTGGCTGGTGCCCTGTTCGGCGCTCGGCGGGGCCACGCTGATGCTCGCCGCCGACGTGGTGGGCCGCATGGTCGCCCGCCCCGGCGAGCTGGAGGCGGGCGTGGTCACCGCGCTGCTCGGCGCGCCGTTCCTCGCGCTGCTGGTCAAGCGCGGCAAGCTCAAGGAGCACACCCGATGAGCGCGACGAGCACCACCGCCGCCCCGGCGGCCGCGACGGTCCGCCCCGAGTCCCCGCGACGGCTGAGGTTCGAGGCCGGGCCCGTCGGCGTGGCCGTGCGGCCCCGGGTCGCGCTCGTGGTCACCGGCCTCGTGGCCGTCGGCTTCGCGGGCCTGATCGCCTCCGTCTCCCTGGGCACCTTCGCGATCCCGGTCGGCGACGTCCTGGCCGCCGTGCTGGGTACGGGCTCCGGTTCGGCAGACCTGATCGTCCACCAGCTGCGCCTGCCGCGCGCCCTGACGGCCCTGCTGGTCGGGGCGGCGTTCGGGCTGGCCGGAGCCGTGTTCCAGGCCGTCACCCGCAACCCGCTGGCCAGCCCCGACCTGATCGGCATCGCGGCCGGCTCCGGAGCCGGAGCGGTCACCGCCATCCTCGTCGGCGGGGTCACCGCGGCGGGCGCCGGCACCTTCGCGGCGGTCCCGTTCGGGGCCCTCGCGGGCGCCCTGCTGACCGCGATGGTCATCTACCTGCTGGCGTACCGGGACGGCACCATCACCGGCTACCGCTTCGTCCTCGTGGGCCTCGCCGCGAACGGCGCCCTGATGGCGCTGACGCGGTGGATGCTGGCCCGCGCCGACATCGACCAGGCCTCCCGCGCCATGGTGTGGCTGACCGGCAGCCTCAACGGGCGCGGCTACGAGCACGTCCAGTGGGCCGGGCTCGCCCTGGCCGTGCTGCTGCCGCTGACGCTCGCGCTGGCCCGCCCGTACCAGCTGCTCCAGTACGACGACGACACCGCGCGGAGCCTCGGCATCCCGCTGCGGCACTCGCGGATCGTGCTGCTGGTCCTCGCCACCTGCCTGACCGCGCTCGCCGCCTCGGCCGCCGGACCGATCGCCTTCATCGCGCTGGGCGCCCCCCAGATGGCCCGGCGGCTCGCCGGCACCGCCGGGATCCCGCTGATCACCAGCGCGCTGACCGGAGCCGTCCTGCTCATCCTGGCCGACCTCGGGGCACGTACCGTCCTCGCCCCGACCGAGCTGCCCGTCGGCGTGCTCACCGGCGCCATCGGCGCCCCGTACCTGCTGCTGCTCCTCGCCCGTACCAACCGGGCCGGAAAGGGAGGCTGACATGACCGCCCCACTGACCGAGACCTCGCGGGCCGGCACGGCCCCCGGCACGCTCACCGCCGCCGGGCTGCGGCTGGGGTACGGCGACCGCATCGTCTCCGAAGACCTCGACCTGGACATCCCGGCCGGGCAGATCACCGCCCTGGTCGGCCCGAACGCCTGCGGGAAGTCCACCGCCCTGCGGGCCCTGGCCCGGCTGCTCAAGCCGGCCGGCGGCGCCGTCCACCTGGACGGCGAGGACATCGCGGGCCTGTCCGCGCGGGAGTTCGCGCTGCGGCTGGCACTGCTGCCCCAGACCCCCAGCGCCCCGGACGGCATCTCCGTACGCGACCTCGTGGCGCGGGGCCGCACCCCGCACCAGCGGTGGTGGCGCCAGTGGTCCTCCTCCGACGAGGCCGCGGTGGACGCGGCCCTGGCGGCGACGGGCTCGCTGGAGCTGGCCTCCCGTTCCATCGACGAGCTGTCGGGGGGCCAGCGCCAGCGGGTGTGGATCGCGATGGCGCTGGCCCAGCAGACGCCCGTGCTGCTGCTGGACGAGCCGACCACCTATCTGGACCTCGCCCACCAGGTCGACGTCCTCGAACTCGTCGCGGAACTCAACCGCGCCGAGGGCCGCACCGTGGTCATGGTCCTGCACGAGCTCAACCTCGCCTGCCGCTACGCCGGACACCTCGTCGCCATGCGCGGGGGCCGGGTCGTCGCCGCCGGCCCGCCGTCGGAGATCGTCACCCCGGACCTGGTCCACGAGGTCTTCGGGCTGCGCGCGGCGGTCATCCAGTGCCCGGTCGCCGGCACCCCGCTGGTGATCCCGGAGGGCGGGCGCCGCGGCGAGATCGTCTGATCCCGCCGCCGGTACGGGCGCCGGGGTGTCCCTCCGGCGCCCTCGCGGTCACCCGAAGTGGGCGGTGACGCGCTGGAGCGGTACGAACGTGAAGTTCTGGTTGCCGCTGCCGCCCGGGGTGCCGCTGGAGCCGTCCTGGCAGACGAAGACGCCCTGGGGGAAGGCCGGGCCGAGACCTCCGGCGGCCTCGTCGTCCGCCGAGACGACGATGTTCCCGCGCAGGTCGACGTGGTTGCCGTGGTCGCCGCTGATCCGCTGGATCCGGGCGCCCGTCATGTCGCAGACCTCCAGCGCGCCCTTCTTGTCCGTGCCGAGACCCACGGACTTGGCCGGGTCGGCCGGGTGGACCCGGATGGGGGGGGTCGTCGGCGGCGTCGCCGCTGTGCGGGGCCGGTGCGGTATCCACGGTGGCCGCGACGGACACGCCGGCCGCGTGCGCCGGCGAGGCGGGGACGGCCAGGGCCGCCAGGACGGCGGCGGGCAGGGCGATGGCGCGGACTGTTGCGGTGGTGGAGGACACCGGATTCCCCTCGGTCGGGTGATGGACAGGGGGAGGTTGGGGATGCCCGGCGAGCGGCGCGTGAACGGCAGTTGAACCGCCCCGGGCCCGGTCCCCCGCACCGGTGCCCGGATCGTGCGGATGTGCCCTGCGTGTTCTCTTAGCGGCGCACGCCACGGTGCGCGACCATACGGACGCCGAGAGCAACCACCCGCAGGTGAAGACACCGAGACAGGAAGAAGGACGGACGTGTCCCGCAGCGAAAGCGAGAACCCGGCGATCCCCTCCCCGGCCGCCACGCCGACCCGCCCCATGACGAACCGGGACTGGTGGCCGAACCAGCTGGACCTCCAGGTTCTCCACCAGCACTCGCCCCGGTCCAATCCGATGGGCGAGGACTTCGACTACGCGAAGGAGTTCGCGGACCTGGACGTCGAGGCCCTGAAGCGGGACGTCTTCGAGGTGATGACGGCGTCCCAGGACTGGTGGCCCGCCGACTACGGCCACTACGGGCCGCTCTTCATCCGGATGAGCTGGCACGCCGCCGGGACGTACCGGATCGCCGACGGCCGCGGCGGCGGCGGTTCCGGCGCCCAGCGCTTCGCCCCCCTGAACAGCTGGCCGGACAACGCGAGCCTCGACAAGGCGCGCCGGCTGCTGTGGCCGGTCAAGCAGAAGTACGGCCGGAAGATCTCGTGGGCCGACCTGCTCGTCTTCGCCGGGAACTGCGCGATGGAGTCGATGGGGTTCAAGACCTTCGGGTTCGGCTTCGGCCGGGAGGACATCTGGGAGCCCGAGGAGATCTTCTGGGGGCCCGAGGACACCTGGCTCGGCGACGAGCGGTACGTCGGGGACCGGCAGCTCACCGGCCCGTTCGGCGCGGTGCAGATGGGGCTCATCTACGTCAACCCGGAAGGGCCCAACGGGAACCCGGACCCGGTGGCCGCCGCCCGGGACATCCGCGAGACCTTCGGGCGCATGGCGATGAACGACGAGGAGACGGTCGCGCTCATCGTCGGCGGCCACACCTTCGGCAAGTGCCACGGCGCGGTCGCTCCCGAGTACGTGGGTCCGGAACCCGAGGCGGGCCCGATCGAGCAGCAGGGCCTGGGCTGGACGAACTCGTCCGGCACCGGCGTGGGCGCCGACACGATCACCAGCGGGCTGGAGGGTGCCTGGACGAACGAACCGACCAAGTGGGACAACGGCTACCTGGACAACCTGTTCCGGTACGACTGGGAACTGACGACCAGTCCGGCCGGGGCGCAGCAGTGGACCCCGAAGGACGCCGCGGCCCGGGACACGGTGCCGGACGCCCACGACCCGTCGAAGCGGCACGCCCCCATGATGCTGACGACGGACCTCTCGCTGAAGCTGGACCCGGTCTACGCGCCGATCGCCAAGCGCTTCCACGAGGACCCCGCCCTGCTCGCGGACGCCTTCGCCAGGGCCTGGTACAAGCTGCTGCACCGTGACATGGGTCCCGTCTCGCGCTACCTCGGCCCGTGGATCCCCGAGCCCCAGCTGTGGCAGGACCCGGTCCCGGCCGTCGACCACGAGCTGATCGGGGACGCCGAGTGCGCCGACCTGAAGGCCCGCGTCCTCGGCTCGGGGCTGTCCGTGTCCCAGCTGGCGGCCACCGCGTGGGCCGCCGCCGCGTCCTTCCGCGGCACCGACATGCGGGGCGGCGCCAACGGCGGCCGGATCCGGCTCGCTCCGCAGAAGGACTGGGAGGCCAACGCGGGCTCCGAGGTGACGGAGACGGTGGCGGCCCTCGACCGGATCCGGCAGGACTTCAACGCCGCGCAGAGCGGCGGCAAGAAGGTCTCCCTCGCCGACCTGATCGTCCTGGGCGGCTGCGCGGCCGTCGAGAAGGCGGCCAAGGACGCCGGGCACGCGGTGACGGTGCCCTTCGCCCCGGGGCGTACGGACGCCTCGCAGGAGCAGACGGACGTGGAGTCCTTCGCCGTGCTGGAGCCGCGGGCGGACGGCTTCCGCAACTACCTGCGCGGGGGTGAGAAGCTGTCGCCGGAGACCCTCCTGCTGGACCGCGCCAACCTGCTGACGCTGACGGCGCCCGAGATGACGGTGCTCGTGGGCGGCATGCGGGCGCTGGACACCGGCTGCAAGGGCTCGCAGCACGGTGTCCTGACCGGCCGGCCGCAGACGCTGACCACCGACTTCTTCGTGAACCTGCTGGACATGGGGACGGAGTGGAAGGCCTCGGCCGCGGACGAGAACGTGTTCGAAGGCAGGGACCGCGCGTCGGGCAAGGTCCGGTGGACGGCGACCGCGGTCGACCTGGTCTTCGGCTCGCACTCCCAGCTGCGCGCCCTCTGCGAGGTCTACGCCTCCCAGGACGCGGGCGAGAAGTTCGTCCGTGACTTCGTGGCGGCGTGGGACAAGGTGATGACCCTGGACCGGTTCGACCTCGCCTGACCTCGCCGTCCCGGCCGGCCCCGCCCGCCGGCCGGGACCCGGGCCGGCGGGCACGCGCCCGGCGGGCGGCGCATCCTGGAGGTGGACCCCTCAAGCCCGCACGCCTTCCTGAACCCCTTGGGGGACATCATGGAACTCGGCTTCCTCAAACCGCTCTTCTCCCGGCCCGGCCCGTGGGCCTCCGTGTACGTCGAGGGCACCCGCCCGACCGAGGACGCGCAGCGCATCCGGGCCCTGCGCGAGCGGTCCGTCGCCGCACAGCTGATCGACGCGGGCGCCGACGCGTACACCGTGCGGGCCGTGGTGAACCGGCTCCTCGGCGAGCAGGTCAGCGGGGCGCCGCCCGGCCGGGCGCTGTTCGCCTCGGGCGCCGAGGTCCTGCTGGACGTCCCGCTCGCGAAGGCCCCGGCGGCCACCGAGGCGACCTGGTCGGTGCTGCCGCACATCGCCCCGCTGGCCGGGCTGCGCGGCGAGGAGCCGGCCTGCCTGGTGGCCTGCCTCGACCGCACCGGTGCCGATCTGGAGCTGCGCGACGGCCCCCGCCGTCGGGCCCTGGGCCGGGCACGGGGCGGCGAGGCCCCGGACCACGGGCACCGCGGCGTGCCGGCGGACCGCCACGAGTGGCACTACCGGAACCGGGTCGAGAACGCCTGGAACGAGACCGCCGACGCCATCGCCGCCGAGCTGTCCCGGCAGTGGCCCGGCAGCGGCGCCGCGCTGCTGGTGCTCGCCGGCGACGCCCGGGAGCGCCGTGCCGTGCGCGGCGGGCTGCCCGAGCGGCTACGGGCGGTGACGGTCGAGGCCGACGGCGGCGGCCGCTCGCCGGGGGCTTCGCGGGAGGTGCTGGACCGCGAGATCGCCCGGGTGCGCGAGGGCTTCGCCCGCGAGCGGCTGGACGCCGCCCTGGAACGGTTCCGCATCGGCCGGGGCCGGCCGGGCGAGCACCGGGAGTCCACCGTGGACACCGGGCCGGGTCAGGCGGCCGAGGGCGTGCCGGCCGTGGTGGACGCCGTACGCGGCCACCAGGTGGCGACTCTGCTGCTCGGGCCGGAGGGCTCGGACGCGGGCCGCGAGGTGTGGATCGGTCCCGGCGTGGACGAGGTCGCGGTGCAGCGCGGTCAGGCGCAGGCGCTGGGCGTCGGCAAGCCCGTACGGGCGCGCGCGGACGACGCGCTGCTGCGCTCCGCGGCGGCGGCCGGCTGTGAGGTGCTCCGCGTACCGGCGGGCATGCCGGGGCCGGCGGGCGGGCTGGGGGCGGTGCTCCGCTGGAGCGTGTGACGTCGTACCCCGCCGCACGACCCCACCGCACGACCCCGCACGACCCGCGGCCGGTCCGGCCGGCCGCGGGTCGCTCCCGTTCAGTGCTCCCGGGTCACGGGGCCATCTCGTACGAGCCGGACAGCGCCTCGACGCGCTGCCAGATCCGCGCCGCGCGGGCCTCGTCCACGACCGGGCGGCGTACGGCGCCCAGGGCCCAGGCCTGCTGCGCCCCGGTGGCGGAGTCCTTGCCGTGCAGTTCGACGGCGTGGCCGGAGAAGTCGCGGACCAGGACGGAGAACAGCTCGTCGAGGACGTCCGGGTCCAGGTCCGTCAGGCGGGCCTGCTCCAGGATCAGCTGGGCGTGCACCACCAGGGCGAAGAGCTGGCCCACGGAGAGGAGGAAGTCCAGGTCGCGGCTCTGCCGCTCGTCGGGGGCGATGGTGGCGACGAACTCGCACAGGGCGTCGGCCTGTTCGCGGAACCGGGCCACGTTCGCGACCTCGGCATACGCGTCGAAGGCGGGCCGCCAGTCGTGGAAGCGTACGGAGCCCAGGCCGCGGGCCGGGCCCTGCCGGAAGAGGAAGCCGTCGTCGGCCGCGTCGAGGCGGGTGGGGACGGCCGGGTAGTCGACCGGCTCCAGCAGGTGGTTGCGCATGAACTTGAGGATCAGCGCGAGGTTGACGTGGACGGTGCCCTCGAGCTTGGGAAGGCTGCGGATCTCGACGGCCGCCTCGGCGAAGTAGGTGTCCTTCTCGAAGCCCTTGGCCGCGATGACGTCCCACATGAGGTCGATGACCTTCTCGCCCTCGGTGGTCACCTTCATCTTCGTCATCGGGTTGAAGAGCAGGTAGCGGCGGTCGTCGGGGCCGGCGGAGCGGAAGTAGTCGACGGCGCGGTCGCTGAAGAGCTTCATGCCGACGAGGCGGACGTAGGCGTCGGCCAGTTCGCGGCGCACGTGCGGGAAGGCGGTGACGGGGCGGCCGTAGAGGACGCGGTTCTGCGCGTGGGTGACGGCCTCGTACATCGCGTGCTCGCAGATGCCGATGGAGGCGGTGCAGAGGTTGAACTTGCCGACGTTGACGGTGTTGAGGGCGGCGTCGAAGGCGGCGCGTCCGGTGTGCAGGACGTCCTGGGGGGACACCGGGTAGGCGTCGAGGCGGAACTCGCTGACGTACTTGGAGGAGTCGACGACGTTCTGGACGAGGTGGTAGGCCGGGTGGCGGCTGTCGGCGGCGAAGAAGACGTACCCGTCCGGACCCTCGACGTCGGTGCGGCGGCCGAAGACGGAGACGAGCCCGGCGGCGTTGCCGTTGCCGATGTAGTACTTGGAGCCGCTGGCCAGGAAGCCGCCGTCGCCGTCGGGCTCCAGCAGCATGTCGGTGGAGTAGATGTCGGCGCCGTGGGTGCGCTCGGACAGGCCGAAGGCGAAGACCTCGCCCTGGGTGAGGAGTTCGGCGGCGCGGGCGCGGGCGGCGGCGTTGTCGCTCTGCCAGACCGGGCCGAGGCCGAGGATGGTGACCTGCCAGGCGTACCAGTAGTCGAGGCCGTAGAAGCCGAGGATCTCGTTGAGGGCGGCGATCCGGGCGGTGTCCCAGCGCTGGTCCTCGCTGCCGGCGGCGGAGGCCGGGGTGAGGAAGGTGGCGAACAGGCCCTCCTTGGCGGCGAAGGCCAGGAACTCCCCCAGCCAGGCGCGGGAGCGGTAGTCCTCGATCAGCTTGCGCTTGCCGCGCTCCTCGAACCAGTCGACGGTGGCGCGCAGCAGCCTGCGGGTCTCCGGGTCGAAGTGCGCCGGATCGTAGGTGCGCGGGTTGAAGAGCAGGGAGTCGGCCATGAGGGGTCGCCTTCCGGGAGTGGATGGTGGGTGGTGCGGGTTCAGGCGGACGCCGGCGGGGTCGCGCCGAGACGGTGGAGGGTGGCGAGGACGTCGTCCAGCCAGGCGATGGTCATCCGCTCGTACGCGATGCCGCCGCGCAGCACGGCGTGCTGGAGCTCCTGGCCGGCGTCGAGCGGGGCGGGGGCGTCGGGACCGGTGAAGTCCCGCAGTTCCCCGGCGAGGTAGTGCGCGAGCCGTTCGCCGTGCACCCGGTGGTGGCGTCCGACCTCGTGGATCAGCGCGGCCGGGTCGTCGAAGGCGGCGCCGCGGATCTTCACGGCGAGCTCGTGGCGCATGCTCTCGGGCTCGATCGGCTCGTGCAGCCACCGGGAGAGGGCCTCGCGGCCGGGGGCGGCGACGGAGTACTCCTTCTTGTCCGGGCGGGCCTGCTGCGGCACCTCGCGGACGGTGAGCAGGCCGTCGCGTTCCATGCGGCCGAGGACCCGGTAGATCTGCTGGTGGGTGGCGGTCCAGAAGTAGCCGATGGACCGGTCGAACCGGCGGGCCAGTTCGTATCCGGAGCCCGGCTTCTCCAGCAGGGAGACGAGGATCGCGTGGTCGAGCGCCATGCCCCGAATCCTTCTATGCAACTCGTTGCATAACAAGGGCCGGGGTCCGGGTGAGACGCGGCTCACCTGCCGGAAACCCGCTGGCGGGCCCGGGGCGCGGCATACGATCATGTGCCGTATGGATGATCAGCCCGAGCGATGGACCCAGGCGACCGTGTACCCGGACATGTGGACGGACCCGGACGACGACCCGCGCCACAACAGCGGCAACAGCCCCGACGGCGAACTGGAGACGCTGCTCGACTTCCTGACGGGCTACCGGCTCACGCTGCGGATGAAGTGCGAGGGCCTGGACCCCGGGCAGCTGGCCCGCCGGTCGGTCCCGCCGTCGACCATGTCGCTCCTCGGGCTGCTGCGGCACCTCGCCGAGGTGGAGCGGGACTGGCGCAACTGGATCACCGAGGGCGAACCGCTGCCGAAGCTGTACGGCGCGCGCGACGCGGACTTCCACGGGGCCGTCGCCGACCGGGCCGTCGTCGACGGGGCGTACGCCGATCTGGAGCGCGAGCAGGCGGCGACCGACGCGGCACTGGCCGCGTTCCCGGACCTGGGTGCCCGGGTGGGGAAGGACGGCATCGCGGTCCGGGAGCTCATGGTGCACCGGATCGACGAGTACGCCCGCCACTGCGGCCACGCCGACCTGCTGCGCGAGTGCGTGGACGGACGGGTCGGCCAGTGAGCTGACCCCCGGACCGGGGTCCGGCCGGCCCTGCGCGCGATGAGCGCGTTCCGTCCCCTCGCCGCCCGGGGCGGCGCCACCGGCACGGCCGGGGCCCGACGGACCGGGCCGCCGCACCGCGCGTCCAGGGCCCGTGGCGCGGTCGCCCCGGCTGTACCGGGCCTGGCCCCCCCGAGGTCCGGCCGCGTGAGAATGCCGCCATGACGAATTTCCCCGCCGCCCCGTCCGTCCGCGTCGAACGCGAGGGGCCCGTGACGACCGTGGTGCTGTCGCGGCCCGCCGCCCGCAATGCCGTGGACGGTCCGACCGCAGCCCTTCTGGCCGACGCCTTCAGGGAGTTCGAGGCCGACGACGGTGCCGCCGTCGCGGTGCTGTGGGGCGAGGGGGGCACCTTCTGCGCGGGCGCCGACCTCAAGGCCGTCGGCACCGCGCGCGGGAACCGGGTGGAGCCCGACGGCGACGGCCCCATGGGGCCGACCCGGCTGCGGCTGACCAAGCCGGTCATCGCGGCGGTGGCCGGGCACGCGGTGGCCGGCGGGCTGGAACTGGCCCTGTGGTGCGATCTGCGGGTGGCCGAGGAGGACGCGGTCTTCGGGGTGTTCTGCCGCCGGTGGGGAGTGCCGCTGATCGACGGGGGCACGGTCCGGCTGCCCCGGCTGATCGGCGAGAGCCGCGCGATGGACCTGATCCTGACGGGCCGTCCGGTGCCCGCCGCCGAGGCCTGCGCGATGGGGCTGGCCAACCGCCTCGTACCACCGGGCCGGGCCCGGCGCGCGGCGGAGGAACTGGCCCGGGAGATCGCCGCGTTCCCGCAGCTGTGCCTGCGCCACGACCGGCTGTCCGTTCGGGAGCAGCACGGGCTGTCCGAGCCCGAGGCGCTGGCGGCCGAGCTCCGGCACGGCATGGTGCCGCTGTCGGCGGGCGAGACCCTGGCGGGTGCCGCGCGCTTCGCGTCGGGGGCGGGACGGCACGGCTCCTTCGGCAGCTGACGCGTGCCCCCGGGGCGGTGCGGCTGCGGCCATACGGGCGGGGCCGGGGTGTGGCGCCGGAGGCTCGCGGGCCGCCGCCCTTAGGTTCGGCAGCGGAGACGTCCTCGTAGGGGCGCGGAGCGCGTGCGGGAGTGGGTGGCTGGCGATGACCGGGAAGCGGACGATCACCGTGTTCGGCGCGACCGGGCAGCAGGGGGGCTCCCTGGCCCGGTCGGTGCTGGCGGACCGGGGCGGCGATTTCGCCGTGCGCGCCGTGACGCGCGACCCCGCCTCGGACCGGGCGCGGGAGCTGGAGCGGCTCGGCGCGGAGGTGGTGCGGGCCGACATGGACGACGAGGCGAGCCTGGGACCCGTGCTCGAAGGGGCGTACGGGGCGTTCCTGGTGACCGACTTCTGGAAGGACATGGACGCCGCGCACGAGAAGCGGCAGGCCGCGGCCCTCGCCCGGGCGGCCGGTCACGCGGGCGTGCAGCACGCGATCTGGTCCACGCTGGAGGACACCCGCCACTGCATCCCGCTCGACGACGACCGGATGCCGACGCTCCAGGGCCAGTACAAGGTCCCTCACTTCGACGGCAAGGCGGAGGCGGACCAGTACTTCCTCGACGCGGGGGTGCCGGTCACCTTCCTGCGGTCCACCTTCTACTGGGAGAACCTGCTGGGCACCTTCGCGCCGCAGGAGGCAGAGGACGGCGGCCTGGAGCTGATCCTCCCGATGGGTGACAAGCGGCTCGCCGGCATCGCCGTGGACGACATCGGCAGGACGGCGCACGCCATCTTCAGGACGGGCGCCGACTTCATCGCGGCCACCATCAGCATCGCCGGCGAGCACCTGCGGCTCGCCGACATGGCCGCGGCCATGACGGAGTCGCTCGGCCGGCCGGTCCGCTACCGGCCGCTGACTCCGGACGCGTACCGCGCCCTCGGCTTCCCCGGCGCCGACGAGGCCGGGAACATGTTCCAGTTCTACGCCGACTGCGAGGCCTCCTTCACGGGCGCCCGGGACCTCGCCGCCGTCCGGGGCATCAATCCGGCCCTCCAGGACTTCGCCACCTGGCTGGCGGCCCACCGCGACCGCTTCCCGGCGGGCTGACGCGGCCGGACGCGCACGGAATGGGGGATTCCGCCAGGTTTGTCCGCCTGGGGCGGGGGCACCCGCCCACCACGGGGCGATGCCGCACCCGCCCCCGCAGGCGCCGGCCGAGGTCCGGTTCGCCGCAGTGGAAGGAAGGCGAGCGCCATGGGCTGGGCTGCGTGGACGACCCGCTCGGTCACCGCCGGCGGGGACGGCGTACGGACCGAGGAAGCGGGTGTCCTCCGGGGGGAAGTGGAGGTCCGCACCGACTGGGCCGACGGGCTGGCGTACGTGGCCGTCCGCCGGAGCGGCGAGGCGGAGTGGCACGCCGTGGCGGGCGGTCCGGTCCCGTGCCCGAACGGATACGCCAGCCGGCGGCTGCACGACGCCGTCCTCGGCTCGGTCCGCGGCGCGGGCGCCACGGACCTCACGGACACCGCCGTCCTGACCGCCCGCCGGGCCCCCGCGGCCTCCGGTGACGTCCGGCGCCGCGTGACACCCCGGGCCGTCCTGAGCGAAACCTGACAACCGAGTACCGGAACGTCAGCGAGTCTCTCGCCCGCCCCGCCCGGCGCCGGGCCAGGATGGTGGATCCGCGGGGCCCCCGCGCCCCCGGGTCATGGAAAGGGGAACGTATTGATCACCACGGACGTCCAGTACCGCGCCACCACCGTTCTGGTCAGCGCCGCCGGAGAGCTGGACGAGGAGGCGGGCGCGCCGCTCCGGCAGGCGCTGGACCACGTCACCGCCGGCGAGCGGGTCCTCATGGTCGATCTGCACGGAGTCCCGCACATGGACGCGCGCGGCCTGCTGCACCTCCTGGAACTGCACCGGCGCGCGGAGCGGCGGGGCCTGCGGGTCCTGGTCGTCGGCTGGCAGCCGCAGCCCCGGGAGCTCATGGCCCGGCTCGGGGGCCTGCCCGGGCCCGGCGCGGCCACCGCCGACCGGTACGCGACCGCCGGGTTCCGGCGGCTGCTCGAAGAACGCGCCGGGCGCGCGGGCGAGTTCACCGCCTCCGCCTCGGGCCGGCCGCCCGCGGGCGGCTGAGCCCCGCCCCGCCGCCTCTCGGGTCCGCCGGGAGGAGCGGCGGGCCGGTGTCGGCAGGCCGGCCGCCCTCGGGTCCGCACGGGGGGTGCAACCAGCAGCCCGGCGTGGGTGCTTCGGCCCTCCGGGCGCGCAGCGCGGGCGCGCTCCCGCAGTTCGCGGCCCGGCCCGGGCCGCCGGCCTTCGGGGCCGCGCGAGGGCCCTGCGCGACGGGGCGGAGCCGAACCCGCCGGACCTTCCCCGGGGGCACGCCCGACGCCGCGACGCCGCGTCCGCGCGGACGCGTCCCGAGGGGGTTCCTGACGGCCGACGGGCGGGGGCGGGTGTGCGGTGCGAGGCTGGGGTCCCACGGACCCGCGAAAGGCCGGCACCATGATCACCACCGATTTCGTCCCCGGCTCGCCCTGCTGGCTCGACCTGGGCTCCCCCGACGTCACCGCCGCGGCGGCCTTCTACGGGGCGGTCCTGGGGTGGGAGTACGAGCCCATGGAGGCGGCGCAGGGCGGGATGTTCCGCAAGGACGGGAAGATCGTCGCCGGGCTCGGCAAGCTCACCGAGCAGGGGGCGCGCTCGGCCTGGATGATCTACTACAGCGTCGCCGACGCGGACGCCGCCACCCGGGCGGTGGAGGAGGCGGGCGGCACGGTCCGGGTGGCGCCGCTGGACGTGGACGGGGCGGGCCGGATGGCGCAGTACAGCGATCCGCTGGGCGGGCAGTTCGCCGTCTGGCAGCCGGGCTCGGACCGGGGCGTCGAGCTGGTCGACGAGCCGGGCTCGCTGTGCTGGACCGAGCTGCTCACGAGCGACGCGGCGGCCGCGAAGGAGTTCTACGGCGGGGTCCTCGGCTGGCGCTTCGACGAGATGGAGCTCCCGGGCGGCGGGGGCGCGTACGCCCTCGTCACCCCGGCGGGACTCCCGGAGGAGCGGATGCACGGCGGTCTGATGGAGCTCCCCGCCGAGCACCTCTCCCTCGCGCGCGGGCGCCCGTACTGGCACCCCGTGTTCGCCGTCACCGACTGCGACGCGGCGGTGGCGGCGGTCACCGGCAACGGCGGCAACGTCCAGACGGGCCCGGAGGACGCGGACGGCATCGGCCGCCTGGCCGTCTGCCTGGACCCGTGGAACGCCGACTTCGTCCTCCTCACCCCGGCCCGCACCACGGACTGAGCCCGCCGGACGGGGGCCGGCGGGGGCGGGGCGGGGATCCCGGCCGCCATTCGGGGCAGTGCCGGGCCGTGCCTGAGCGGTGTGCCGGGCGGCGCTCCGCATGCTGGGCGCGGGGCTTCGCGTACCGGCCCCTCTCGCCCAGTGACAAGGAGTACGGGATGCCCTCGGACGTGGTGGAACGATTCCTCACCGCTCTCGCCCCGGAGCACCGGGAGGCCGTGGCCGGGCGGCCGCGCGCCGAGCAGGAGCGGCTCGCCGCGGAGTGGGAGCGGGAGCTGGAGCGGGACACCGACCTCGACACCCTGGACGAGCTGTCGCCTCCGGCCGCCGAGCACGAGGCGGCGCGGCGGGTGGTGGAGCGGCTCGGGGAGTAGCCGGCGGCCATGCCTGCCGGTATAACGTGACGAACCGGGCATAAGTCCCATGGCGGGCGGGTATCACGCCAGCCCCACCCGATGTCCCGTACCGTGCGGGACGGACCCTGGAGGCCGGATGACCTGGGCATCGTGGACCACCCGCGGCATCTTCGCCGGGCGGGGCGGAGTGAGCACCACCGAGGCGGGGGTCCTGACCGGCGAGCTGGACGTCCACACGACCTGGACCGAGGCGGACGGCCTGGCCCACGTCACCGTGCAGCACAGCGGCGCGACGGAGTGGTTCACCCTGACCGGCAGCCCCGCCCCCTGCCCCAGCGAGGAGGCCAGCCGCGCCCTGCACGACGCCGTGCTCCTGGCCGTCCGGGCCGGCGGCGCGGCCACGCTGCCCCATCCGGACACCGCGCCGCGAACGGGCTGACCCGGCCCCTAGATGAATGAGTCCGATGTCTTCAGTGGTCGTAGGCGATCAGTGATCGTTTGACGGGGGCGCCGGTGGTCCAGTTGTGCCAGATGCCGGCGG
>NZ_JBWKEE010000015.1:0-196886 GCF_056435605.1 Streptomyces sp. NPDC043896 | reverse complement strand
CGTGCGTTTCGCCGATGCCGTCGACTGCATGGCCCTGGAAGGGGTGCGGACCTTCCTGGAGATCGGCCCCGGCGGCGTCCTGACCGCCCTCGCCCAGGAGGCCCTGGACGAGCAGGCCGTCACCGTGCCCGTCCTGCGCGCCGACCGCCCGGAGGAGCTCGCCGCCACGACCGCCCTGGCCCACCTCCACGTCCACGGCACCCCCGTCGACTGGACCGCCGTCCACGCCGGCCGCGGTGCCCGCCGCATCGACCTGCCCACCTACCCCTTCCAGTACGAGCACTACTGGCTGGACGCCCCGTCCGGCGCGGGCACCGGCGACGTGACCGCCGCCGGCCTGTCCGGCGCCGACCACGCCCTGTTCGGGGCGACGGCCCTGCTGCCCGACGGGGAGGGCTCCCTCCTCACCGGACGCCTGTCCCTCGCCACCCACCCCTGGCTTGCGGACCACGCCGTCTCCGGCGTGACCCTGCTCCCCGGCACAGCCTTCCTGGAGATGGCCGTACGCGCCGGTGACGAACTCGGCTGCGGCCGGGTCGAGGAACTCACCCTTGCCGCACCCCTGGTCCTCCCGGAGCGGGGCGCGGTCCAGGTCCGGGTGCTCGTCGGCCCCGCGGAAGGGGCGTCCGGCCGCCGCACGGTGAAGGTCCACGCCCGCGCCGAGGCCGACGCCGAGGCCGACGGGGTGGATTCCTGGACGCGTCACGCGACGGGCTTCCTCGTCCCGGACACCGAGCCGGCACCGCCCGCGACGGACGGCGCGTGGCCCCCCGCCGACGCCACCGCCGTCGACCTCCACGACTGCTACGACCGGCTGGCCGACGCCGGCTTCGACTACGGGCCGGTGTTCCGGGGACTGCGCGCCGTCTGGCGGCGCGGGGACGAGGAACTGCTCGCCGAGGTCGCCCTGCCCGAAGGGACCCCGGTCGACGGCTTCACCCTGCACCCCGCACTCCTGGACGCCGCCCTGCACACCATCGTCGTGGGGGAGACCGCCGACTCCGACGCCGCCGGCCACGCCGGCCGGCTGCCGTTCTCCTGGACCGGTGTGAGCGTGTACGGCAGCGGCGCCGAGACCCTGCGCGTCCGCGTGAGCCGCGCCGGGACCGGTTCCGACGAGGTGCGGCTGCGGATCGCCGACGGCCTGGGACGCCCCGTCGCGTCGGTGGACTCCCTGCTGCTGCGCACGGTCACCCCCGGGCAACTCGCCGAGGCCGGCGCGGGGCTCGGCGAGGCGCTGTTCCGCGTGGCGTGGGAGCCGTGCGAACCGGTCGCCGAGACCGACTCCGCCGAAGTGGTGGGGTGGGAGCGCCTCGCGGACCTGGACTCCTTGCCGGAGTCCGTCGCCGTCGACGTCTCCGCCGCCCTGCCCGAGGGTGAGGAGGCGGCCGCACCGGCCGCCGCCGCGCGCCGGGTGCTCGGGCTGCTCCAGGAGTGGCTGCGCGAAGAGCGGTTCGCGGGCTCGCGGTTGGTGCTGGTGACGCGCGGCGCGGTCGACGCCTCCGCCGACGGCCGTGCCGTGGACCCCGTACAGGCCGCCGTCTGGGGGCTCGTACGATCGGCCCAGTCGGAGAACCCGGGCCGGTTCCTGCTGGTGGACTTCGAAGGCGACGAGGGCTCTCTGCTGCCCGCCGCCGTGGCCTGCGGCGAGCCACAGGTGGCGGTCCGCGACGGGGCCCTGTTCGTCCCTCGGCTCGTACGCGCCGAGGAACCGGCCCCCGTCGCGAACGCCCCCGTGCCCTTCC
Organism: Streptomyces sp. NPDC043896; assembly: GCF_056435605.1. Lineage (NCBI taxonomy): Bacteria > Bacillati > Actinomycetota > Actinomycetes > Kitasatosporales > Streptomycetaceae > Streptomyces > Streptomyces sp. NPDC043896. The sequence goes on along the minus strand of NZ_JBWKEE010000015.1, from coordinate 195,141 downwards.
CGGCCGGCGGAACGGTGCTGGTCACCGGGGCCTCCGGTGCGCTGGGCCGGCTGGTCGCCCGCCACCTCGTCACCGCCCACGGGGTACGGCACCTGCTGCTGGCCGGCCGTCGGGGCCAGGACGCTCCGGGCGCCGCCGAGTTCGCGCAGGAGCTGCGGGACCTGGGCGCCGAGCCCCGGACCGTGCGCTGCGACGTGGCGGACCGCGCCGAGCTCGCCGCACTCCTGGCGACGGTTCCCGTCGAGCACCCGCTGACCGCCGTGGTCCACGCGGCCGGCGTGACCGACGACGGCATCGTCCCCGCCCTCACCCCGGACCGCGTCGACCAGGTGTTCCGTCCGAAGGCCGACGCGGCCCTCAACCTCCACGAACTGACCCGCGACGCGGACCTGTCCGCCTTCGTCCTGTTCTCCTCCGCCGCGGGCACCCTCGGCAGCGCCGGACAGGCCAACTACAGCGCCGCGAACGCCTACCTCGACGCGTTCGCCGCATCCCGCCGGGCCGAGGGGCTCCCCGCCGTCTCCCTCGCCTGGGGCCTGTGGGCGCAGAGCAGCACCCTCACGGCCGGGCTTGCCGCCGCCGACCGTCACAGGATCAGCCGCTCCGGACTGATCGCCCTGGAAGCGGCGGAGGGCCTGGCGCTCTTCGACGCCGCCTGCCGCTCCGAGCGCGCCACGCTGGTCCCGGTCCGCCTGGACACCGAGGCGCTGCACGCCCAGGCCCGCGCGGGTGCCCTGCCGCCGCTGATGCGGAAGCTGGTACGCACCCCCGTACGGCCCGGCCTCGACGCGGCCCGGCCGACGGCGGGCGGGCAGACCGCCCCGGCGGACCGGCTCGCCGCCCTGCCGGAGGACGAGCGGTACGCGTACGTCCTCGACCTGGTACGGACCCGGGTGGCGGCCGTCCTCGGCCACACGTCCGCCCGATCGGTCGCGGTGGACCGGCAGTTCAGGGACCTCGGCTTCGACTCGCTCACCGCCGTCGAACTGCGCAACACCCTCAACTCCGCCACCGGCCTGCGGCTGCCCGCGACCCTCGTCTTCGACCACCCGACGCCCGAGGCGCTGACCCGCATGCTGCTGACCGAGATGCTGGGCACGGTCACCACCGTCCCGGCGGAACCGGCCACGGCATCCCAGGTCGCTGCCGCTGACGATCCGATCGCGATCGTGGGGATGAGCTGTCGTTATCCGGGTGGGGTGCGTTCTCCGGAGGACTTGTGGCGGTTGGTGGCCGGGGGTGGTGACGCGGTCGGCGGGTTCCCGGTGGACCGTGGCTGGGCGTTGGATTCGTTGTTCCATCCGGATCCGGATCATGCGGGGACGAGTTATGCGCGTGAGGGTGGGTTCCTGTATGGGGCTGGGGAGTTCGATGCGGGGTTCTTCGGGATTTCGCCGCGTGAGGCGCTTGCGATGGATCCGCAGCAGCGGTTGCTGCTGGAGGCTTCGTGGGAGGTGTTCGAGCGGGCCGGGATCGATCCGGGGACGGTGAGGGGTTCGCGTACGGGTGTCTTCGCCGGCGTCATGTACCACGACTACGGCTCCCAGCTCGGCGGGACCGTGCCCGAAGGGCTGGAAGGCCACCTCGGCATGGGCACCTCCGGCAGCGTGGCCTCCGGCAGGCTCTCGTACACCTTCGGCCTGGAGGGGCCGGCGGTGACGGTGGACACGGCGTGTTCGTCGTCGCTGGTGGCGTTGCACCTGGCGGCGCAGGCGCTGCGGCAGGGCGAGTGCTCCATGGCCCTGGTCGGCGGTGTCACCGTCATGGCGACCCCGAACACCTTCGTGGAGTTCAGCCGGCAGCGTGGGCTGGCTGTCGACGGGCGGTGCAAGGCCTTCTCGGCGGATGCCGACGGGACGGGCTGGGCCGAGGGTGTGGGGATGCTGCTGGTGGAGCGGCTCTCGGACGCGCGCCGCAACGGGCATCGGGTGCTGGCGGTGGTGCGGGGTTCCGCGGTGAACCAGGACGGTGCCTCGAATGGTCTGACGGCGCCGAACGGGCCCGCGCAGCAGCGGGTGATCCGGCAGGCCCTGGCGCAGGCCGGGCTGTCGGCGGGTGATGTGGACGCGGTGGAGGCGCACGGTACGGGTACCACCCTCGGCGACCCGATCGAGGCCCAGGCGCTGCTGGCCACGTACGGCCAGGGCCGGGAGGCGGAGCGGCCGTTGTGGCTGGGTTCCCTCAAGTCCAACATCGGGCACACGCAGGCGGCGGCCGGTGTCGCGGGTGTCATCAAGATGGTGATGGCGATGCGCCACGGTGTCCTTCCCAAGACCCTGCACGCCGATCGGCCGTCGCCCCACGTCGACTGGTCGGCCGGGTCGGTACGGCTGCTGACCGAGGCCCGTGAGTGGGCCGGGGACGATGCCCGTCCGCGCCGGGCGGGTGTCTCCTCCTTCGGCGTCAGCGGCACCAACGCCCACGTGGTGCTGGAACACGTTCCCGCCGCGGAATCCGACACGGACGCCCCTGCCGAGCCCGGCGCCGTCGCATGGGTGCTGTCCGCCAAGGACGAAACCTCCCTGCGTGCCCAGGCGCAGCGCCTCGCGGCCCATGTCACCGACCACCCGGGCCTCGGACTCGCCGACATCGGACGCTCGCTCGTCCTGTCGCGCGCCTCGATGGACGTGCGCGCCGCCGTCGTGGGGGCCGGCCGCGAGGAGCTGCTGGCCGGCCTGGAGGCACTTGCCGACGGCCGGCAGCCGGCCGGAGTCGTACGCGGCGAGACCGAGCCCGGCGGGAACCCGACCGCGTTCCTCTTCTCGGGGCAGGGTAGTCAGCGTCTGGGGATGGGGCGTGAACTGTACGCGGCGTTCCCGGTGTTCGCGGAGGCCTTGGACGCGGTGTGTGCGGCGTTGGATCCGCATCTGGAACTTCCGCTCAGGGAGGTTGTGTTCGGCGGGGATGCCGGGCTCCTGGAGCGGACCGGTTTCACGCAGCCGGCGTTGTTCGCGGTGGAGGTGGCGTTGTTCCGGCTGGTGGAGTCGTGGGGTGTGCGCCCGGACTTCCTGGCCGGGCATTCGGTGGGGGAGTTCGCGGCGGCTCATGCGGCCGGTGTGCTGTCGCTGGAGGATGCCGCGAGGCTGGTGGCGGCTCGCGGCCGGTTGATGCAGGAGTTGCCGGCCGGGGGTGTGATGGTGGCGGTCCAGGCCTCGGAGGATGAGGTACGCCCCCTGCTGGCCGGGGTGGAGGACCGGGTGGGGATCGCTGCCGTCAACGGGCCTGCGTCCGTGGTGGTTTCGGGTGCCGGGGACGCGGTCGCCGAACTGGCGGGGAAGCTCGCGGCCGAGGGTCGCAAGACCAAGGCCCTGCCGGTGTCCCACGCCTTCCACTCGCCGTTGATGGACCCGATGCTCGACGCGTTCCGGCAGGTTGCGGAGTCGGTGTCCTTCCAGGCGCCGAAGGTTGCGATCGTGTCGACCCTCACGGGCCGGATCGTGACGGTGGAGGAGTTCTGCTCGGCCGACTACTGGGTGCGGCACGTCCGTGAGCCGGTCCGGTTCGCCGACGCCGTTACCACCCTCGCCGCCGAAGGGGCCCGGACCTTCCTGGAGATCGGCCCCGGCGGCGTCCTGACCGCCCTCGCGCAGGACTCCCTCGACCAGGACGCCGTCACCGTACCCGTCCTGCGCGCCGACCGCCCCGAGGAGCTCGCCCTCACGACCGCCCTCGCCCACCTCCACGTCCACGGCACCCCCGTCGACTGGGAGGCCGTCCACGCCGGACCGGCCGGTCGCCCCGTCGACCTGCCCACCTACGCCTTCCACCACCGGCGCTACTGGCTCGGCCCGGTCGCACCGGCCGGCGACGTGGCCGCCGCCGGGCTCGTGGACGCCGAGCACCCCTTCCTGGGGGCGGCCGTACCCCTCGCCGACGGCCAGGGGGCCCTGCTGACCGGCAGGGTGTCGCCGGCCACCCACCCCTGGCTCGCCGACCACACCGTGATGGACGCGATCCTGCTGCCCGGCACCGCACTGGTCGACCTGGCGCTCCGCGCCGCCGACGAGGTGCGCTGCGACCGCGTGGACGAGCTGACGCTCGGCGCCCCGCTGGTCCTGCGGGAGGACGGGGCCGTGCAGCTCCAGGCCGTGGTCGGCGGGCCCGACGCGACGGGGCACCGTACGGTCGACGTGTACGCGCGCCCCGAGACCGCCGATGCGGCCGAGCCGTGGACCCGCCACGCGACCGGGGTGGTCTCCGTGGACGCCCACGGCCCGCAGGAGCAGCCCTCCGGCCTCTCCGCATGGCCGCCCCACGGGGCAGAGCCGCTGGACACCGGTGGCGCGTACGAGCGGCTGGCCGGGCTCGGCTTCGGCTACGGACCGGTGTTCCAGGGCCTGCACGGCCTGTGGCGGCGCGGCGACGAGGTGTTCGCCGAGGTGCGGCTGCCCGAGGAGACCGGAGTCAGCGGCTTCGGGGTTCACCCGGCCCTGCTGGACGCGGCCCTCCACGCGATCGGCCTCGGCGGCCTGCTGCCCGATGCCGGACGGGGCCGGATCCCCTTCGCCTGGAACGGGGTGACCGTCCACGCCACCGGCGCCCGTGCCCTGCGGGTCAGGATCGCCCCGGCCGGCGCCGACTCGGTGGCCCTGCTGGCCACCGACGAGGCCGGCCGGGCCGTGGCCTCCGTCGACTCGCTGGTGCTGCGCCCCGTCTCGGCGGAGCAGCTGGCCAGGGCCGGCCGGGCGCACGGGCGGCAGGACTCGCTGTACCGGCTCGACTGGACGCCCCTTCCCCTCACCGTGGAGGACCCCGTGAACCGTCCGGGCGGGCAGTGGACCCTCGTCGGAGGGGACGACGGGCTGCGCGCCGCGCTGGAGGACTCCGGCATCGACGTCGCGTTCCGCCCCGATCCGGCGGTTCCGGCGGCTCCGGCGGATCCGGCCGGCGGCGCGGAGGGCCCGGCGCCCGCCGTCCTCCTGGCGGCCGTCGACGTCCAGCCCGACCGGGACCACCCCGTCGCCCACGTCCACGCGACGGCCCACCGCGCCCTGGACCTGCTCCAGCGGTGGCTCGCCGACGACCGGTACGCCGCCTCCCGGCTGGCCGTCCTGACCTGCAACGCCGTCGCCGCCAGGGGCCGGGGCGTGGAGGACGGGGACAAGGAGGTGGACCCGGCGCAGGCCGCGATCTGGGGTCTGGTGCGTTCGGCGCAGGCCGAGAACCCGGGACGCTTCGTCCTGGTCGACCTCGACCGCGATCCGGCGTCCGCACGGGCCCTGCCCGCCCTGCTCGCCTCCGGCGAGGAGCAGTTCGCCGTACGCGGCGGAGCCGTCCTCGTGCCCCGGCTGGCACGGACCGAGCCCCCGCTCCTCTCCGGCGAGGCCGGCCCCGCCTTCACCGCCGGCGGTACCGTCCTCGTGACGGGAGCTTCGGGACTGCTGGGCCGGCACGTCGCCCGGCACCTGGTGACCGGGCACGGCGTACGGGACCTGCTGCTCGTCAGCCGCCGGGGCGGTGCGGCCGACGGCATGGCCGAAATGGAGGCGGAGCTCACCGCGCTGGGGGCCCGGATCACGGTCGCCGCCTGCGACGTGGCCGACCGCGAGGCCCTCGCCCGGGTGCTGGGCGGGATACCCGACCACCACCCCTTGACCGGTGTGGTGCACGTGGCCGGGGTGACGGACGACGGGATCCTCACCGGCCTCACGGCGGAGCGGGTCGACCGCGTCTTCCGCCCGAAGGTGGACGCGGCCCTGCACCTGGACGAGCTCACCCGCGACATGGAGCTCTCCGCCTTCGTCCTGTTCTCCTCCGCCGCCGGTGTCTTCGGTGCGGCGGGCCAGGCCAACTACGCCGCCGCGAACGCCTTCCTGGACGCCCTCGCCCGCCAGCGCCGCGCCGCCGGCCTGCCGGCGGTGTCCCTGGCGTGGGGGCTGTGGGCCGAGAGCAGCGGCATCACGGGCGAGTTGACGGACGCCGACCGGAGCCGGATGTCCCGCAGCGGCGTCCTGCCGCTGAGCACCGAGGAGGCCCTCGGCCTCTTCGACGCGGCGACGGCGCACCCGGGGAGCACGGTGGTCCCGGTCCGCCTGAACCAGGCGGAGCTGCGCCGGCAGGCCTCGGCCGGCACCCTGCCGGCCCTGCTCACCTCCCTGGTCCGGATCCCGGCACGGCGCTCCGCCGCCGGTGCCGGACCGGACGCCCCCGGCGTCCGGTCCGGCACCGCCGGAGGTGACCTGGCGGCCCGGCTGGCCGGTCTCTCCGAGGCCGAACAGCGCGCCCTGCTGCTGGACCTGGTGTGCGAGCACGTGGCCGCGGTCCTGGACCTCGCCTCGCCGCAGGCGGTACGGCCCGGCCAGGCGCTGCGCGACCTCGGCTTCGACTCGCTGACCGCCGTCGAGCTGCGCAACCGGCTGGGCAAGGAGACCGGGCTGCGGCTTGCGCCGACGCTCGTCTTCGACTACCCGACCCCCGCCGAACTGGCCGACCACCTCAAGGCGGAGGCCGCACCGGCCGGCCGGGACGTCTCGGAGCTGCTCGCCGAACTCGACCGGATCGAGGGGCGGTTGCAGGGCAAGGCGACGGCCGACGGGGACCTCCGCGACACCGTCACGGCGCACCTGCGCCGGCTCCTGGACCGGTGGGCCGTACCCGCCGGCCAGGAGGAGACGGACGCCGCCGCCGTGGACGGGCTCCACGCCGCCACGGACGACGAGATGTTCGACTTCATCGGCAAGGAGTTCGGCATCTCCTGAACCGCACCGGGGCGCGGGGCGGCCACGAGCCCGCCCCGCCCCCGGCCCCACGACCGCACAAGCCCCCCCGAACCCCCAGGCCCCACGGCCCCCAGGCCCTCCGGCCTGCCCCCAGGCCCTCCGGCCTGCCCTCAGGCCCCATGCCCCAGGCCCTCTGGCCCGCCCCCAGGCCCTCCGGCCTCCCTCAGGCCCCATGGCCCGCACGGGCTCGATGCAAAAGGTGACCCCAGGTGACTGACCTTCAGGCGAAGAACAACGAGGAAAAGCTCCGCTACTTCCTCAAGCGGGTGTCGGCGGACCTCCACGACGCACGCGAGCGGCTGCGCGACCTCGACGAGGCCCGCCACGAACCGATCGCCATCGTCGCGATGAGCTGCCGCTTCCCCGGCGGGATCGCCACTCCCGAGGAGCTCTGGCAGTTCCTGGCGGAGGGCGGAGACGCCATCACGGAGTTCCCCGGCGACCGGGGCTGGGACCTGGAAGGGCTCTACGACCCCGACCCGGAAGCCCGGGGCACCACGCACGTCCGCGAAGGCGGATTCCTCGACGGCGTGGGCCTCTTCGACGCCGGCCTCTTCGAGATCTCGCCCCGCGAGGCACTCACCATGGACCCCCAACAGCGGATCCTCCTGGAAGCCTGCTGGGAGACCTTCGAGCGGGCCGGCATCGACCCCACCTCGCTCAAGGGCAGCCGCACCGGGGTGTTCACCGGCGTGATGTACCACGACCACTCCGCCCTGCTCCAGCAGGCGGTGGAGGACGTCGACGGCTACATCGGCACCGGCAGCGCGGCCAGCGTCGTCTCCGGCCGGGTCTCCTACACCTTCGGCCTCGAAGGACCGGCCGTCACGGTGGACACGGCCTGCTCCTCCTCCCTCGTCGCCCTGCACCTGGCGGTGCGGGCCCTGCGCCAGGGCGAATGCGACCTGGCCCTCGCCGGCGGCGTCACCACCATGCTCACCCCGACCTCCTTCGTGGACTTCAGCCGGCAGCGCGGCCTGGCCGCCGACGGCCGCTGCAAGCCCTTCGCGGCCGCCGCCGACGGCACCGGCTGGAGCGAGGGCCTCGGCATGCTGCTCGTCGAGCGGCTCTCCGACGCCCGCCGCAACGGCCACCCCGTCCTCGCCGTCGTCCGCGGCTCGGCCGTCAACCAGGACGGCGCCTCCAACGGCTTCACCGCGCCCAACGGCCCCTCCCAGCAGCGGGTCATCCGTCAGGCCCTGGCCGACGCCCGGCTGACCCCCGCCGACGTGGACGCGGTGGAGGCCCACGGCACGGGCACCACCCTCGGCGACCCGATCGAGGCCCAGGCGCTCCTGGCCACGTACGGGCAGGGACGCCCGCAGCAGGAGCCCCTGTGGCTGGGCTCCCTGAAGTCCAACATCGGGCACACCCAGGCGGCCGCCGGCGTCGGCGGAGTGATCAAAATGGTCGAGGCGATGCGCCACGGCATGCTCCCCAGGACCCTGCACGTGGACGAGCCCTCCCCGCACGTCGACTGGTCCTCCGGCGCGGTGCGCCTGCTCACCGAGCCCGTACCGTGGACCGAGGGCGAACGGCCCCGCAGGGCGGCCGTCTCCTCCTTCGGGTTCAGCGGCACCAACGCCCACGTCGTCCTGGAAGAGCCCCCGCACACGCCCCCGCACACCCAGCCGGATGCGCAGGCGCCGCAGCACGCACCGGACGCGGACACGGAGCCGGCCACCCCGCCCCGGACCGCGTACACGCCCGTACTGCTGTCCGCGAAGAACCCGGCCGCCCTGCGCGCGCAGGCCGCCCGCCTCCTGCGCCACACCACCGACCACCCCGAACAGTCCCTGGCCGACCTCGGCCTCTCCACGGCGACGACCCGGGCCGCCCTCGACCACCGCGCAGCGGTCGTCGCCCCGGACCCCGCGGCCCTGCGCCGGGCCCTGGAGCTGCTGGCGCGCGGCGACACCCCCACCGACACCCCCGGCACCGGCACGGCCACGGGCGTCGTCCTGCCGCGCAACCGGACCGCGTTCCTGTTCTCCGGCCAGGGCAGCCAGCGGCCCGGCATGGGGCGCGAACTGTACGCGGCCTTCCCCGTGTTCACCGAGGCCTTCGACGCCGTCTGCGCCGCCCTCGACCCGCACCTCGAACACCCCCTCAAGGACGTGGTGTTCGGCGCGGACGCCGACCCGCTGAACCGGACCGGCCACGCCCAGCCGGCCCTGTTCGCCCTCCAGGTCGCGCTGTTCCGCCTCATGGAGTCCTGGGGCGTGCGCCCGGACCTGCTGGCCGGCCACTCGGTCGGCGAGTTCGCGGCCGCCCACGCGGCCGGGGTGTTCTCCCTCGACGACGCGGCCCGCCTGGTGGCCGCCCGGGCCCGCCTCATGCAGGCCCTGCCCGCCGGGGGAGTGATGACCGCCGTCGAGGCCTCCGAGCAGGAGGTACGGGAGCTGCTGGCCGGGTACGAGGACCGGGCGGGCGTCGCCGCCGTCAACGGACCGTCCTCCGTGGTGGTTTCGGGCGCCGCCGAGGCCGTCGCCGCGGTGGCCGGCCGGCTCTCCGCCCGGGGCCGCAAGGCCAGGGAACTGCCGGTCTCCCACGCCTTCCACTCCCCGCTGATGGACCCCATGCTCGCGGAATTCCGCCGGGCCTTCGACGGCGTGTCCTTCGGGACCCCGTCCGTGCCCGTCGTCTCGGCCCTCACCGGCCGTCCCGTCCCCGCCGACGAGCTCCGCTCCGCCGGATACTGGGCGCGGCACGCCCGCGAGGCGGTGCGGTTCGCCGACGCGGTCGCATCCCTCGCCGCCGAAGGCGCGGGCACCTTCCTGGAGATCGGCCCCGGCGGCGTCCTCGCCGCGCTCGCCGCGGACCTCCTCGACCAGGACGCCGTGGTGACCCCCGCCCTGCGCGCGGACCGGCCCGAGGACCTGGCCGTCACCACCGCCCTCGCCCGGCTCCACGTCCACGGCACCCCCGTCGACTGGGCCGCCGTCCACGCCGGCCGCGGCGCACGCCGCGTCGACCTGCCCACGTACGCCTTCCAGCGGGAGGAGTACCGGCTCGAAACCCGGCCCGCCACCGGCGACGTCTCCGGCGCCGGCCTCCGGCCCGCCGGCCACCCCCTCCTCGGAGCCGTCGTGACCCTGGCCCACGGCGAGGGCACCCTCCTGACGGGCCGGGCATCGCTCACCACGCACCCCTGGCTCGCCGGCCACCGAATACTGGACACCCCCCTCCTGCCGGGCACCGCCCTCGTCGAACTCGCCGTCCGCGCCGCCGACCAGGTGGGCTGCCGCACCATCGAGCGGCTCACCCTGGAGGCACCGCTCGTCCTGCCCCCACACGGCGGGGTCCGGCTCCAGGCCGTCGTCGACGACGCCGACGCCCACGGCCGGCGCGGCATACGGATCCACTCCCAGCCGGACGACGCACTCGCGGCCGACACCTGGACCTGCCACGCCTCCGGCCTGCTGGCCCCCGCACCCGCCACCGCCCCCGACCCCACCGCGCTCACCCAGTGGCCCCCGGCCGGCGCCGAACCCGCCGCCCCCGAGGCCCTTTACGACCGCATGACCGGCCTCGGCCTGGAGTACGGGCCCCTGTTCCGGGGAGTCCGCGCCGGCTGGCGGCGCGGCGGGGAACTCTTCGCCGAGATCGCCCTGCCCGACGGGACCGACACCAGCGGATTCGGCCTGCACCCCGCGCTCTTCGACGCCGCCCTCCACACCGCGGGCCTCCGCGACACCGGCCCGGACGACGGCACCCCCCGCATCCCCTTCGAATGGAACGGGGTGACCCTGCACGCGACCGGAGCCACCACGCTGAGGGCCCGCCTCACCCCCTCGCCGGACGCGGCGGACACCGTCACACTGCTCCTCGCCGACGGCGCGGGCCGGCCCGTGCTCTCCGCGGACTCCCTGGTGCTGCGCCCCGTGGCGGCCGAGCAGCTGGCCGCCGCCGCGGGTCCGCGCGACGCCGGGCTCTTCCGGCCCGTGTGGACCCCCGTGGACCCGGCCACCGCCGAGCACGCCGCTCCCGCCCCCGTCACCCGGCACGACTCGCTCGCCGCCCTGCGCGCCGCAGCCGCCCCGGTCCCGGACACGGCGGCGGTCACCGCACCCGCCGAGGGGCACACCCCCGGGGCGGAACCGGCCGGCCGCCCCGCCGACGCCGCGCGGGCCGCCCTCGCCCTCGTCCAGGAATGGCTCGCCGACGCACGCTTCGCCGCCTCGCGCCTGCTGGTCGTCACCCGGGGCGCGGTCTCCACCGGCCCCGCCGAGAGCGCCGACCCGGCGCAGGCCGCCGTCTGGGGCCTGGTGCGCTCGGCACAGTCCGAGAACCCCGGCCGCTTCCTCCTCCTCGACGCCGAGGCCTCCGGCCCCGACGTGGGCCCCGCCCTGCTCACCGCCGCCGCGGCCGCCGGTGAACCGCAGCTGGCCGTACGCGACGGCGCCCTGCTCGCGCCCCGGCTGCTCCGCGCCGACACGCCGGACACCCGCCCGGCCCCCGGGGCGGGAACCGGCCCGGCCCCCGCCTTCCCGCCGCACGGCACCGTCCTGGTGACCGGAGCCTCCGGCACCCTCGGACGGCTGGTGGCGCACCACCTCGTGACCCGGCACGGAGTCCGCCGGCTGCTCCTCCTCAGCCGCAGCGGCCCCGGCGCGGAAGGCGCCCGGGAGTTCGCGGCCGAACTCGCCGCCCACGGAGCCGTCGCGGACACCGTGGCCTGCGACGTGGCCGACCGGGAGGCGCTGGCGGCCCTGCTGGCGGCCCTTCCCGCCGAACACCCGCTGACCGCGGTCGTCCACGCGGCGGGCGTCACCGACGACGGCGTCGTACCGGCCCTCACCCCGGAACGGATCCGGCGGGTCTTCGACCCCAAGGTCGCGGGCGCCCTCCACCTCCACGAGCTCACCCGCGACCTGGACCTCTCGGCGTTCGTCCTGTTCTCCTCCGCCGCCGGCGTCTTCGGCAACCCCGGCCAGGGCAACTACGCCGCCGCCAACGCCGCCCTGGACGCCCTCGCCCAGCAGCGCCGCGCGGCCGGCCTGCCCGCCGTGTCCCTGGCCTGGGGCCTGTGGGCCCGCAGCAGCACCCTGACCGCCGCCCTCGCCGAGGCCGACCAGCGCCGCATCGGCCGCTCCGGACTCCTCGCCCTGGAGACCGACGAGGGCCTCGCCCTCCTCGACGGCGCCCTCGCCTCCGCCGAACCCCTGCTCGTACCCGTCCGCTGGAACCTGCCCGCCCTGCGCGAACAGGCCCGCACCGGCACCCTGCCCGCCCTGCTGCGGAACCTCGTCCCCGCCCCCGTCCGCCGTGGCGAGGCCGCCGTGGCCGTACCGTCCGACGGGGGCATCCGCTCCGCGCTGGCGCAGCGGCTGGACGCACTGCCCGAGGCGGGCCGGACCGCCCTGCTGGCCGACCTCGTCCGCACGCACGCCGCCGCCGTACTCGGCCACGGCCACCCCGAATCCGTCCGGCCCGGCCAGGCCTTCCGGGAACTCGGCTTCGACTCGCTGACCGCCGTCGAACTGCGCAACCGCCTCGCCTCCGCGACCGGGCTCCGCCTCCCCGCCGGCCTGGTCTTCGACCACCCCACCCCGGACGCCCTCGCCCGCCACCTCCTGACCCGGCTCACGGACACCCCCCGGCCCGCGGCCGCCGACCGCACGGCCGCGCGCGGCGGCACGGCCGCCGACGAGCCCGTCGCCATCGTCGCCATGGGCTGCCGCTACCCCGGCGGAGTGCGCTCACCCGAGGACCTGTGGCGGCTCCTCACCGAGGGCACCGACGCCATCGCCGGCTTCCCCGAGGACCGCGGCTGGGACCTCGACCTGCTCTCCGCCGGCGGCGGCACCGCCGGCTCCAGCAGCACCCTCCGGGGCGGATTCCTCTACGAAGCGGGCGACTTCGACGCCGCCTTCTTCGGGATCTCGCCCCGCGAAGCCCTGGCCATGGACCCGCAGCAGCGGCTGCTCCTGGAAACCTCCTGGGAGGTCTTCGAACGCGCCGGCATCGACCCGGCCACCCTGCGCGGGACGCGGACCGGCGTGTTCGCGGGCGTCATGTACCACGACTACGCCTCCTCCCTCCAGACGGTGCCCGAAGGAGTGGAGGGCTTCCTCGGCACCGGCAACGCGGGCAGCGTCATCGCGGGCCGGCTCTCGTACACCTTCGGCCTGGAAGGCCCCGCCGTCACCGTCGACACGGCCTGCTCCTCCTCCCTCGTCGCACTCCACCTCGCCGTCCAGTCCCTGCGCCAGGGCGAATGCCGACTCGCCCTGGCGGGCGGCGTCACCGTGATGGCCGGCCCCGGCGCCTTCGTCGAGTTCAGCCGGCAGCGCGGCCTGGCCGCCGACGGCCGCTGCAAGGCCTTCTCCGCCGACGCGGACGGCACCGGCTGGGCGGAAGGCGTGGGCGTCCTGCTGGTGGAACGGCTCTCCGACGCCCTGCGCAACGGCCACCCCGTCCTCGCGGTGGTCCGTGGCTCGGCGGTGAACCAGGACGGCGCCTCCAACGGCCTCACCGCCCCCAACGGCCCCGCGCAGGAACGGGTGATCGAGCAGGCCCTCGCGAACGCGGGGCTGACGGCGGCGGACGTGGACGCGGTGGAGGCGCATGGTACGGGTACCCGGCTGGGGGATCCGATCGAGGCGCAGGCGCTGCTGGCGACGTACGGTCAGGGGCGGGATGCGGAGAGGCCGTTGTGGCTGGGTTCGCTGAAGTCGAACATCGGTCACACCCAGGCGGCGGCCGGGGTGGGCGGGATCATCAAGATGGTCGGGGCCATGCGCCACGGCCTGCTGCCCCGGACCCTCCACGTGGACGAACCGACCCCGCACGTCGACTGGACCAGTGGCTCCGTACGCCTCCTCACCGAACCCGTGGAGTGGGCGGAGGACACCCGGCCCCGGAGGGCGGCCGTCTCCTCCTTCGGGTTCAGCGGCACCAACGCCCACGTCGTCCTCGAACAGGCCCCGGAGGCCGTCGTCGAGGCCGGCCCCACCCCACCGTTCACGGCACCGTGGCTGCTCTCCGCCAGGAGCCCGGAAGCCCTGCGCGCGCAGGCCCGCGACCTCCTGCCCTACGCCCTGGACCCGGACCGGCCGACGGTGGACGTGGCGTACTCCCTCGCCACGGGGCGCAGCGCCCTGGAGCACCGGGCGGCCGTCATCGCGCAGGACCGGGCCGGGACGGCGGAGGCCCTGACGGCCCTGGCGAACGGTGCGCCCTCGCGCGCGGTGGTCCGGGCCGAGGCGGCCGCGCCCGGGAGCGGCAAGCGCGCCTTCCTCTTCTCGGGACAGGGTAGTCAGCGTCTGGGGATGGGGCGTGAACTGTACGCGGCGTTCCCGGTGTTCGCGGAGGCCTTCGACGCGGTGTGTGAGGCGCTGGACGTACACCTCGAACTGCCGCTGAAGCAGGTGGTGTTCGGCACTGACGACGGGTTGCTGAACGAGACGCGGTTCACCCAGCCGGCGTTGTTCGCGGTGGAGGTGGCGTTGTTCCGGCTGGTGGAGTCGTGGGGTGTGCGCCCGGACTTCCTGGCTGGGCATTCGGTGGGGGAGTTCGCGGCGGCTCATGTGGCCGGTGTGCTGTCGCTGGAAGACGCGGCGATGCTGGTCGCTGCTCGGGGCCGGCTGATGCAGGAGTTGCCGGCCGGTGGTGTGATGGTGGCGGTCCAGGCCTCGGAGGATGAGGTTCGTCCCCTCCTCGTCGGGGTGGAGGACCGGGTGGGGATCGCTGCCGTCAACGGGCCTGCGTCGGTGGTGGTTTCGGGCGTCGAGGACGCGGTCGCCGAACTGGCGGGGAAGCTCGCGGCCGAGGGTCGCAAGACCAAGGCGCTGCCGGTGTCCCACGCCTTCCACTCGCCGTTGATGGACCCGATGCTCGACGCCTTCCGGCAGGTTGCGGAGTCGGTGTCCTTCCAGGCACCGAAGGTTGCGATCGTTTCCGCGCTCACGGGCCGGATCGTGACGGCGGAGGAGTTCTGCTCGCCCGGGTACTGGGTGCGGCACGTCCGGGAGCCGGTCCGGTTCGCCGACGCCGTTACCACCCTCGCCGCCGAAGGGGCCCGGACCTTCCTGGAGATCGGCCCCGGCGGCGTCCTGACCGCCCTCGCCCAGGAGGCCCTGGACGAGCAGGCCGTCACCGTTCCCGTCCTGCGCGCCGACCGCCCCGAGGGCCTGGCCGTCACCACCGCCCTCGCCCACCTCCACGTCCACGGCACCCCCGTCGACTGGGAGGCCGTGTTCGCCGGGCGCGGCGCCCGCCGCACCGACCTGCCCACCTACCCCTTCCAGCGCACCCGCTACTGGCTGGCGGCGTCCCCCGCTCCCGGTGACGTCTCCGCCGCCGGCCTGGCCGAGGCGGACCACCGCCTGCTCGGTGCCGCCGTTCCGCTGGCCGACGGCGAAGGGCTCGTCCTCACCGGGCGGCTGTCGCTCGCGACGCACCCCTGGCTCGCCGACCACGTCGTGCTGGGCTCCGTACTCGTCCCCGGCACCGCCTTCGTGGACCTGGCGCTGCACGCCGCCCACGCCGAGGGCGTCGGCTGCGACCGGGTGGACGAGCTGACGCTCGGGGCCCCGCTCGTCGTCCCCGAGGACGGGGCCGTCCAGGTACAGGTACGGGTAGCGGCCCCCGACGCCGACGGCCGCCGGGTGCTGGAGCTGCACGCGCGGCCGCACGGCGCGCCCGCCGAGGAGCCGTGGACGAGCCACGCGGTGGGCACCCTGTCCGCCGCGGCGGCCCCCGGGGACGACGCCGCCCTGGCCGCGTGGCCCCCGCCGCAGGCCGCCCCCGTCGCCGCCGGGTCCCTGGACTCCCTGTACGAACGGATGGCCGGCCTAGGGCTCGACTACGGTCCGCTGTTCCGGGGCGTCCGGGCCGCGTGGAGCGGGGACGGGGCGCTCTACGCCGAACTCGAACTCCCCGACGGGACCGACGTCTCCGGGTTCGGGATCCATCCGGCCCTGCTGGACTCGGCCCTGCACGCCGTCGCGCTGGGCGACGGCCTGCTCGACACCGACACCGACACCGACACCGAAACCGGCACCGACCGCGCGCGGGTCCCCTTCTCGTGGACGGGGGTCAGGCTGTCCGCCCGCCCGGCCGGAGGACCGGCCGCCCTTCGGGTACGGCTGGCCCCCGCAGGCCCGGACGCCGTGTCCCTGCTGGCCGCCGACCCGACGGGCCGGGCCGTGGTCTCCGTGGACTCCCTCGTCCTGCGGCCGGTCTCCGCCGGGCAGCTCGCCGCCGCGCGGGCCGGCCGGCCCCAGGACGCCCTGTTCCGCGTCGAGTGGACCGAGGCACCCCCGGCCCCGCCCCTGACCCCGGCCGCCGACCGGATCGTCCTGCTGGAGGCGGAGCTGCCGGACCGCCCGGCGGAGGCGGCCGCCGCCGTGCGGCACGCGACGGCCCGCGCCCTGGCCCTCGTACAGGAGCGGCTGGCGGCTGACGAGGCGGGGGAGGAGGACCCGGGGAGGCTGGTCCTCGTCACCCGGAACGCCGTCCGCGCGGCCGACGGGGACGGGGCCGGGCTGGATCCGGCCCAGGCCGCCGTGTGGGGCCTGGTCAGGTCCGTCCAGTCGGAACACCCCGACCGCTTCGTCCTCGTGGACACCGGAGCGGACCTCGACGCCGAGCCCGGCCGGCTGGCGGCGGCGCTCGCCACCGGCGAACCGCAGTGCGCCCTCCGGGCGGGCAGGGTCCTCGTGCCGAGGCTGGTGCGCAGCACCGCCGCCACGGCTGCCGGGGACGGGGCCCCGCCGGTCCTGGACCCGGCCGGGACGGTCCTGGTCACCGGGGCGACGGGCGCCCTGGGCCGGCTCGTCTCCCGGCACCTGGTCTCCGCGCACGGTGCCCGCCGCCTCCTGCTGACCAGCCGCCGGGGGCCCGACGCCGAGGGAGCGGCCGACCTGGCCGCCGAACTGGGCGCCCTGGGGGCCGAAGTGACCCTGACGGCCTGCGACGCGGCCGACCGGACCGCGCTGGCCGGAGTGCTCGACGCGATCCCCGCCGCCCACCCGCTGACGGCGGTGGTGCACGCGGCCGGTGTGCTCGACGACGCCCTCGTGGGCGCGCTCACCGCCGAACGGCTGGACCGGGTCTTCGGGCCCAAGACGGACGCGGCGTTCCACCTGCACGAACTGACCCGGGACCGGGACCTCGCGGCCTTCGTGCTGTTCTCCTCGCTCGCCGGCACCCTCGGTACTCCGGGCCAGGCCAACTACGCGGCCGCCAACGCCGCCCTGGACGCCCTCGCCGAATCGCGCCGGGCGGCCGGACTGCCTGCCGTCTCGCTGGCCTGGGGCCCCTGGGCGGACGCCGCGGACCCGCGGGGGATGGCGGCCGAAGCCGGTAACGGGGCACTCGCCCGGATGGCACGGGCAGGGGTGTCGCCACTCTCCCCGGACGAGGGCCTCGCCCTCTTCGACGCGGCGACCGCCACGACCGCGACGGCCGCCGCCGACGCGGAGGCCGTCCTCCTGCCCGTACGGCTGAACCCGGCCGCACTGCGGCGCCGCGCCCGGAGCGGCCCCGTGCCCGCCCTGCTCCGCGGTCTCGTACGGGTCCCCGCCCGCCCGGCGGCGGACCCCGCGACCGGGACCGGAGCGCTGGCCGCGCAGCTGGCGGGCGCCTCCGACGAGAACCGCCGGCGGATCCTCCTCGGTCTCGTCAGGGCCCAGGTCGCCGCCGTACTGGGGCACACCTCCGCCGAGGCCGTCGGCGCCTCCCAGGCATTCCGGGACCTCGGATTCGACTCGCTCACCGCCGTCGAACTCCGCAACCACCTGGGCACGGCCACCGGGCTCCGGCTCCCGGCGAGCCTGCTGTTCGACCACCCCACCCCGGTGGCCCTCGCCGACCACCTGGCCGGCGCCCTGCCCGCCGCCGGACCGGGTGCCGACCCGGCGGCCCCCTCGCTGCTCGCCGAGATCGACCGGCTGGAATCCGTGTTCGCCCGGGCTCCGCAGGACCGGGCGGTGCGCGCCGCCGCCGCCCTGCGGCTGGAGGTCCTCCTCGCGAAATGGCGCGAGGCCGCCGCACCCGGCTCCACCCCGGCCCCCGGCGACGGGACCGCCGAGGGCGCCGAGGCCGAGGTGGCGCAGGCCTCCGACGAAGAGCTCTTCGACCTGCTCGACAGCGAGCTCGACACCCACTGATCCACCAGCACGCCCATCCCTTCGCGTTGAGGAACAGAACCCAGATGACGACCGATGTGAACAAGCTCCGCGACTACCTCAAGCGCGCCACCGTCGATCTGCGTCACGCGCGCCGACGACTGCGCGAAGCCGAGGGCAAGAACCGCGAGCCGATCGCGATCGTGGGCATGAGCTGCCGCTTCCCCGGCGGCGTCGAGTCACCCGAAGACCTGTGGGAGCTGATCGCCTCGGGCCGTGACGCGATATCCGGCTTCCCCGACGACCGCGGCTGGGACCTCGACGCGCTCTACGACCCGGACCCCGAGAACCCCGGCACCACCTACACCCGGGAAGGCGGCTTCCTGCACGGGGCCGCAGACTTCGACCCCGCGTTCTTCGGGATCGGCCCGCGCGAGGCCCTCGCCATGGACCCCCAGCAGCGGCTCATCCTCGAAGCCTCCTGGGAGGCGGTCGAACGCGCCGAACTCGACCCGCAGTCCCTGCGCGGCAGCCGCACCGGCGTGTTCGCCGGAGTCATGTACCACGACTACGTCTCCCGCCTCCCCGCCATGCCCGACGGCATCGAGGGATACGTGAGCACCGGCAACACCGGCAGCGTGGTCTCCGGCCGCATCGCCTACACCCTCGGCCTGGAGGGCCCGGCCGTCACCATCGACACGGCCTGCTCCTCCTCCCTCGTGGCCCTGCACCTCGCCGTCCAGGCCCTGCGACAGGGCGAATGCGACCTCGCCCTCGCCGGCGGCGTCACCGTGATGGCGGGACCGACCACCTTCGTCGAGTTCAGCCGCCAGCGCGGGCTCTCGCCCGACGGCCGCTGCCGCGCCTTCTCCGCCGACGCCGACGGGACCGGCTGGTCCGAGGGCGTGGGCATGCTCCTCGTCGAGCGGCTCTCCGACGCGGTCCGGCTCGGACACCCCGTCCTGGCCGTGGTCCGGGGATCCGCCGTCAACCAGGACGGCGCCAGCAACGGGCTCACCGCCCCCAACGGGCCCGCCCAGCAGCGCGTCATCCGGCAGGCCCTGGCCAACGGCCTGCTCTCCCCGTCCGACGTGGACGCCGTCGAAGCCCACGGCACCGGCACCACCCTCGGCGACCCGATCGAGGCACAGGCACTGCTCGCGGCCTACGGCCAGGAGCGGCCCGCCGACCGGCCGCTGTGGCTGGGCTCGGTCAAGTCCAACCTCGGACACACGCAGGCCGCGGCCGGCGTCGCGGGCGTCATCAAGATGGTGCAGGCGCTGCGCCACGGCATCCTGCCGAAGACCCTGCACGCGCAGCGGCCGACCCCGCACGTCGACTGGTCCTCGGGGGCCGTCTCCCTGGTCACGGAGAACACCGCATGGCCCGAGACCGGGGCCGGCCGGCCCCGCAGGGCGGCCGTCTCCGCGTTCGGCGTCAGCGGCACCAACGCGCACGTCGTCATCGAACAGCACCTCGCCGCGACGGAGCCGGAATCCGCGTCGGAACCCGAAGCCGCCCCCGATCCGCAATCCGCACCCGATCCGGCAGCCGCGACGGGACACCCCGACACCACCCCCGGCACGGAACCCGCACCCGACACTGCTCCCGGCACGGGCACCGCGCCCGACACCACCCCGGGGCACACCGCGCCCGACACCACCCCCGGCACGGAATCCGCGCCCGACACTGCTCCCGGCACGGGCACCGCGCCCGACACCGCCCCCGGCGCGGAAACCACCCCCGGCGCGGCCGGACGTGCCCTCCCGCTCACCCCCTGGCCGCTCTCCGCCAAGTCCCCGGCCGCCCTCGCCGCCCAGGCCGCCCGGCTCCGAGCCCACCTGGCCGCGCTGCCCGCCGCGCCCGACGGCGCCACCCCGACCGCCGCCGACGTCGCCCACTCCCTCGCCACCACCCGTACCGCCTTCCCCCACCGCGCCGTACTCCTCGCGGCCGACCGGGCCGGCCTGGACCGGGCACTGGACCACCTCGCCGACGCGGACCCCGGCACACCCGCCCCCGCGGGCACCCACGTCGTACGCGGCACCGCAGCCGACACCCGCCAGGCCGCCTTCGTCTTCCCCGGCCAGGGCTCCCAGTGGGCCGGCATGGCCGTCGAACTCCTCGACACCGCACCGGTCTTCGCGGAGCGCCTGCGCCAGTGCGAGGAAGCCCTCGCCCCCCACGTCGACTGGTCGCTGACGGACGTCCTGCGCGGCGCGCCCGGCGCCCCCGGCTTCGACCGGGTGGACGTCGTACAGCCCGTCCTGTTCGCGGTGATGGTCTCGCTGGCCGAACTGTGGCGCTCCCACGGCGTGCACCCCGCCGCCGTCGCGGGCCACAGCCAGGGCGAGATCGCCGCCGCGGCCGTCGTCGGCGCGCTCAGCCTGGAGGACGCCGCGAAGGTCGTGGCCCTGCGCAGCCGGGCGCTGACCGTACTGTCCGGCCGGGGCGGCATGCTCTCCGTCGCCCTGCCCCTGGACCGGCTCACCCCCCGGATGGCCCCGTGGGGCGAGCGGCTGTCCGTCGCCGCCGTCAACAGCCCGTCCTCCACCGTCGTCTCCGGAGACGCCGACGCCCTCGCCGAGCTCCGCGACGCCCTGCACGCCGACGGCTTCCGGGCCCGGCTGATCGCCGTGGACTACGCCTCCCACTCCGCGCACGTCGAGGCCGTCCGCGACCGCGTCCTCGACGCCCTCGCCGACATCACCCCCCGCGCCGGCGAGGTGCCGTTCTACTCCACCGTCACCGGCGGCGTCGTGGACACCGGCCGGCTCGACGCCGAGTACTGGTACCGCAGCCTGCGCCAGACCGTCCGCTTCGAAGAGGCCACCCGCGCCCTCGTCCGGGACGGCCACGGCGCCCTCATCGAGGTCAGCGCGCACCCGGTGCTGACCGTCGGCATCCAGGAGACCCTCGACGAGCTGGGCGGCGGCGCCGTCACCTTCGGCACGCTGCGCCGCGACGAGGGCGGCACCGGCCGCTTCCTGCGCTCCGCCGCCGAAGCCCACGCGCACGGCGTCGCCCTCGACTGGCCCGCCGTCCTCGCCGCCCCTGACGCCCGGCGGATCCCGCTGCCCACGTACGCCTTCCAGCACGAGCGGTACTGGCTCGACGCCCCGCACGCCCCGGCGGACGCGGCGGGCCTGGGCCTCGCCCCGTCGGACCACCCCCTGCTGGGCGCCGTCACCACCCTCGCCGACACGGACGGGCTGCTGCTGACCGGCCGGCTGTCCACGCGCACGCACCCCTGGCTCGCGGAACACGAGGTGCTGGGCGCGGTCGTCCTCCCCGGCACCGCCTTCGTGGAGCTCGCCGTACGGGCCGGTGACCACCTCGGCTGCGACAACCTGGCCGAA
Organism: Streptomyces sp. NPDC043896; assembly: GCF_056435605.1. Taxonomy (NCBI): domain Bacteria; kingdom Bacillati; phylum Actinomycetota; class Actinomycetes; order Kitasatosporales; family Streptomycetaceae; genus Streptomyces; species Streptomyces sp. NPDC043896. The sequence continues at coordinate 173,988 of NZ_JBWKEE010000015.1, read as the reverse complement.
CTCACCCTCCAGGCACCGCTGGTCCTGCCCGGGCAGGGAGGCGTCCTCGTCCAGGTCGCCGTCGGGCCGGCCGACGGAGCCGGAGACCGGCGCTTCGCCGTCCACTCCCGCCCCGACACCGGCAACGCCGCCGACACCGCCGCCGAAGACGGCTGGACCTGCCACGGCACCGGCGTACTGAACTCCGCCCCCGCCACGGCGAGCCCCGCCGCCGAAGCCCCGCCGGCCGACTGGCCGCCCGCCGGTGCGGCCCCCATCGGCCTCGACGGCTTCTACGCCGGCCTCGCCGCCCGCTCCTTCGCCTACGGCCCGCTCTTCCAGGGCCTGCGCGCCGCCTGGCGGCTCGGCGACGACGTCTTCGCCGAGGTGGTCCTCCCCGAGGACGCCCGCGCCGACGCCGACCGGTACGGGCTCCACCCGGCCCTGCTGGACGCCGCGCTGCACGCCGTCGGCTTCGGCCCGCTCGGGGACATGGGCACCGGCCGGATGGCCTTCTCCTGGGAGGACGTACGCCTCCACGCGGGCGGAGCCACCCGGCTGCGGGTCCGGCTGACCCCGGCCGGACCCGACGCGGTCACCGTCACCGCCGCCGACGACAGCGGCCGGACCGTGGCCACCGTCGGCACGCTCGCCTTCCGGGAGGCGAGCGAGGAACACCTGCGGGCCGCGCTCACCCGCCACCACGAATCCCTCTACCGGGTGGAGTGGCCAGTTCGGCCCATCGCCGACACCGTCCCCGGCCCCGCCGAAGCCTGGACCCTCATCGGTACCGGCGTGCCAACCGGCACCGGGGACACGGCGGCCCTCCACGAGACCGCCGCCGCCCTGGAGGCCTGCGGCCCGCGACCCGCCACCCACCCCGACCTCACCGCCCTGGCCGGGGCCGTCACGGCCGGCGCACCCGTCCCCGCCACCGTCGCCGTCGTCCTCCCCGTGACCGGCGCCGCGCCCGACGCCGGCGCCGCCCCGGACGCCGTCCGCGAGACCGCGCGGGGCGCCCTCGCCCTCCTGCGGGACTGGCTCGCCGACGACCGCTTCGCCGCCTCCCGGCTGGTCCTCCTCACCCGCGACGCCGTGGCCGTACCGGCCGAGGACACCGACGGCGCACCGCACACCCGCCCGGACCACGCCCCCGTCTGGGGCCTGATCCGCTCCGCCCAGTCCGAGCACCCCGACCGCCTCGTCCTCGCCGACACCGACGGCACCCCGGACTCCCTGCGCCGCCTGCCCGCCGCCGTCGCCACCGGCGAACCCCAACTGGCCCTGCGCGACGGCAGGATGTCCGTACCCCGGCTGGCCCGCGTCCCGGTCGCGGCGGAACCCGCCGACACCCCCGCCCTCGACCCCGCGGGCACCGTACTGATCACCGGAGGCACCGGCGCCCTCGGCCGGCTCGTCGCCGCCCACCTCATCACCGCCCACGGCGTCCGCAACCTCCTCCTCACCAGCCGCCGCGGCCCCGACACCGAAGGGGCCACCGCACTCCGCGAGGAACTCACCGCCCTCGGCGCCACCGTCACCGTCGCCGCCTGCGACGCCGCCGACCGCGACGCCCTCGCGGCCCTCCTCGCCGCCGTCCCCGCCGACCGGCCGCTCACCGCCGTCGTCCACGCCGCCGCCGTCGTGACCGGCGGCCCCGTCGACTCCCTCACCGCCGACGACCTCGACCTCGTGCTGCGCCCCAAGGTCGACGCCGCACTCAACCTCCACGAACTGACCCGGGACCTGGACCTCTCCGCCTTCGTCCTCTTCTCCTCCCTCGCCGGCACCTTCGGCGGCGCCGGTCAGGGCGCCTACGCCGCGGGCAACGCCTTCCTCGACGCCCTCGCCCACCACCGCCGGGCCCACGGCCTGCCCGCCTCCGCCCTCGCCTGGGGCGTCTGGGACGAACGCGGCGACCAGACCCGCCTCGCGGACGAAGCCCTGCGGCGGATGACCCGCGCCGGACTCGTCCCCCTCACCGCCGACGAGGGCCTGCGCCTCCTCGACACCGCCCGCACCCTCGACGACGCGGCCCTGGCCCCCGTACGCCTCGACCTCGCCGCGCTGCGCACCCGGACGGCAGGCCCCGTACCCGCCCTGCTCCGCGGACTCGTACGGCCCCCCGCGCGCCGCGCCGCCCACAGCACCGCACCCGGCCCCGGCGGCCTCTCCGCCGAACTGTCCCGGCTGGCCGCCCTGCCGCCCGCCGAGCGCGAGGACACCGTACTCACCCTCGTGCGCAACCAGGTGGCCTCCGTACTCGGCCACACCACCCCCGAGGCCGTCGACCCCGGCCGGGCCTTCCGCGAACTCGGCTTCGACTCACTCGCCGCGATGGAACTCCGCAACCGGCTCACCGCCGCCACCGGCGTACGCCTGCCCGCCACCGCCGTCTTCGACCACCCCACCCCCGCCGCCCTCGCCGGCCACCTCCTGGACGAAATCCCCGGCGGCCACCCCGGCACGGCCCTCGTCACCACCGTGCCCACCGCGCCCCGCCGGCCCACCGCCACGGGCGGCGAGGAACCCGTCGCCATCGTCGCCATGAGCTGCCGGCTGCCCGGCGAGGTCCGCAGCCCCGAAGACCTCTGGGGGCTCCTCGCCGACGGCACCGACGCCATCACCGGCCTGCCCGCCAACCGCGGCTGGGACCTCGACGCGCTCTACCACCCGGACCCCGACCACCCGGGCACCAGCTACGTCAGGGAGGGCGGATTCCTGCACGACGCGGGCGATTTCGACCCCGAGTTCTTCGGCATCTCGCCCCGCGAGGCCCTGTCCATGGACCCCCAGCAGCGGCTGCTCCTGGAAACCTCCTGGGAGGCCTTCGAGCGCGCCGGGATCGACCCGGCGGCCCTGCGCGGCTCCCGTACCGGGGTCTTCGCCGGCACCAACGGCCAGGACTACGCCGTCGGACTCTCACCGGAGCAGGCCGAAGGCATGGAAGGGCACCTCCTCACCGCCAACTCCGCCTCGGTGGTGTCGGGACGGGTCGCCTACACCTTCGGCCTCGAAGGCCCGGCGGTGACCGTCGACACGGCCTGCTCCTCCTCCCTCGTCGCCCTCCACCTGGCCGCGCAGTCCCTGCGCCGGGGCGAATGCGACCTGGCCCTCGCGGGCGGGGTCACCGTCATGTCCACCCCGGGTGCCCTCATCGGCTTCAGCCGCCAGCGCGGACTGGCACCGGACGCCCGCTGCCGCGCCTTCGCCGCGTCGGCGGAGGGCACCGGCCTCGCCGAGGGCGTCGGCATGCTGCTCGTGGAGCGGCTCTCGGACGCGCGCCGCAACGGGCACCGGGTGCTGGCGGTCGTACGGGGTTCCGCGGTCAACCAGGACGGTGCCTCCAACGGGCTGACCGCGCCCAGCGGGCCGGCGCAGCAGCGGGTGATCCGCCAGGCCCTCGCCGACGCCGGACTGTCCGCCGCGGAAGTCGACGCCGTCGAGGCCCACGGCACCGGAACCACCCTGGGCGACCCCATCGAAGCCCAGGCCCTGCTGAAGGCCTACGGCACCGGCCGGGAGGCGGACCGGCCGCTGTGGCTGGGCACGGTCAAGTCCAACATCGGGCACACGCAGGCCGCGGCCGGTGTGGCGGGTGTCATCAAGATGGTGATGGCGATGCGCCACGGGGTGCTGCCGAAGACCCTGCACGTGGACGAGCCGTCGCCCCACGTGGACTGGTCGGCGGGAGACGTACGCCTGCTGACCGAGGCCCGGCAGTGGACGCAGGACGGTGGCCGACCGCGCCGGGCGGGCGTCTCCTCCTTCGGCGTCAGCGGCACCAACGCCCACGTCGTCATCGAACAGGCCCCGGAGGAGGACCACACCGGCCGGGTGGACAACGACCCGGACGAGGCCCCCGCGGCGCCGCCCCTCCCCGTCCCCTGGCTGATCTCCGCGAGGGACGAGAACGCCCTGCGGGCCCAGGCGGAACGGCTCCTGGCCCACATCCGCTCCGCCGGCCGGCCCGACGCGACGGACATCGCCCTCTCCCTGGCGACCACCCGCACCGCCTTCCCGCACCGCGCGGTCATCACCGGCAACGGCCGGGAGGACCTGCTGCGCGGCCTGACCACCCTCGCGCGCGGAGAGACCCCGGGACAGGAGACCGTGCGCGGCACGGCAACCACGGGAGGCGCCGGACGGACCGCGTTCCTGTTCTCGGGGCAGGGCAGCCAGCGCCTGGGGATGGGGCGTGAACTGCATGCCGCGTTCCCGGTGTTCGCGGAGGCCTTCGACGCGGTGTGTGAGGCGCTGGACGTGCACCTCGAACTGCCGCTGAAGCAGGTGGTGTTCGGCACTGACGACGGGTTGCTGAACGAGACGCGGTTCACCCAGCCGGCGTTGTTCGCCGTCGAGGTGGCGTTGTTCCGGCTGGTGGAGTCGTGGGGGGTGCGCCCGGACTTCCTGGCCGGGCATTCGGTGGGGGAGTTCGCGGCGGCTCATGTGGCCGGTGTGCTGTCGTTGGAAGACGCGGCGATGCTGGTCGCTGCTCGTGGTCGGTTGATGCAGGAGTTGCCGGCCGGTGGTGTGATGGTGGCCGTCCAGGCCTCGGAGGATGAGGTACGGCCCCTCCTCGTCGGACTGGAGGACCGGCTGGGTATCGCCGCCGTCAACGGGCCTGCGTCGGTGGTGGTTTCGGGCGTCGAGGACGCGGTCGCCGAACTGGCCGGGAAGCTCGCGGCAGAGGGCCGCAAGACCAAGGCGCTGCCGGTGTCCCACGCCTTCCACTCGCCGTTGATGGACCCGATGCTCGACGCCTTCCGGCAGGTTGCGGAGTCGGTGTCCTTCCAGGCGCCGAAGGTTGCGATCGTGTCGACCCTCACGGGCCGGATCGTGACGGCGGAGGAGTTCTGCTCGCCCGGGTACTGGGTGCGGCACGTCCGGGAACCGGTCCGGTTCGCCGACGCCGTTACCACCCTCGCCGCCGAAGGGGCCCGCACCTTCCTGGAGATCGGCCCCGGCGGCGTCCTGACCGCCCTCGCCCAGGAGGCCCTGGACGAGCAGGCCGTCACCGTGCCCGTCCTGCGCGCCGACCGCCCCGAGGGCCTGGCCGTCACCACCGCTCTCGCCCACCTCCACGTCCACGGCACCCCCGTCGACTGGGAGGCCGTGTTCGCCGGTCGCGGCGCCCGCCGCACCGACCTGCCCACCTACCCCTTCCGGCACCAGCCCTACTGGCTGGTCCCCGCCGGACCCCGGGGAGCCGGCACCGAGCCGGCGGACCCGGCCGAGGCCGCGTTCTGGGACACCGTCGAGAACCAGGACCTGGACGCCCTCGCCGAACGGCTGGAACTCGCCGGGGACTCCCCGCTCAGCTCCGTCCTGCCCGCGCTCTCCCAATGGCGCCGACGGCAGCGCAGCCGGTCCGTCGTCGACTCCTGGCGCTACCGGATCACCTGGCAGCCGCTGACCCGCAGCCGGAACACCGCCGAGCCGACCGGCACCTGGCTGCTCGTCGTCCCCGACGGTGTCGCGGACGACCCCGCCGTCGCCGCCGTCACCGACTCCCTGGCCCGCCACGGCGCCGAGGTCGCCCTGCTGTCCGTACGCGCGGACGCGACCCGTACGGAACTCGCCGCACGCCTGCGCCGCGACCCCGGCGCGACGGCGCCGGCCGGGGTGCTGTCCCTCCTCGCGCTCACCGACGCGCCCCACCCGGACCACCCCGACCTGCCCGCCGGGCCGGCCCTGACCATCCTGCTGGTCCAGGCCCTGGGCGACGCCGGGACCACGGCGCCCCTCTGGTGCGCCACCCGGGGAGCGGTCGCCGTGGGGCGGTCGGACACCCTGACCAGCCCGCAGCAGGCCATGGTGTGGGGACTCGGACGTTCCACGGCCCTCGACCACCCGGACCGCTGGGGCGGACTCGTCGACCTGCCCGCCGCCCTGGACGAGCGGGCCGCCGACCGCCTCGTCTCGGTCCTCGCCGACGCCGACGGGACCGGGGCGGAGGACCAGATCGCGATCCGGCCGTCCGGCCTCTTCGCCCGCCGCCTGGTCCGCGCCCATGCCGCCGACGCCGCCACGCCGACGTCCGCCGCCCGGACGTGGCGGCCGAGCGGCACCGTCCTGATCACCGGCGGCACCGGAGCCCTCGGCGCCCGGGTCGCCCGGCACCTCGCGCGGAACGGAGCCGACCACCTCGTGCTCACCAGCCGACGGGGACCGCAGGCCCCCGGCGCACGCGAACTCGCCACCGAGATCGAGGAACTGGGAGCCCGGGTCACCCTCACCGCCTGCGACCTCACCGACCGCGAGCAGGTCGCCGGACTGCTGCGGGCCCTGCCGGAGGACCGCCACCCGCTCACGGCCGTGATCCACGCCGCCGGCCTGCCCCAGTTCACCCCCACCGACACCCTCACCCCGGCCGACCTCGCCGCCGTCGTCGCCGCCAAGGCGGCCGGCGCCCGACACCTCGACGAACTGCTCGCCGACCGGCACCTGGACGCCTTCGTCCTGTTCTCCTCCGTCGCCGCCGTCTGGGGGAGCGGCAGCCAGGCCGCCTACTGCGCGGCCAACGCCCACCTCGACGCCCTCGCCGAACACCGCCGCGCCCGAGGCCTCGCCGCGACCTCCGTCGCCTGGGGCCCCTGGGCCGACGGCGGCATGGCGGGTGACGACGCGGCCGAGGCCCACCTGCGCCGGCGCGGCCTGCCGGCCATGGCCCCGGACACGGCCGTCGCCGCACTCCAACGGGCACTGGACCTCGACGACACCACGGTCGTCGTCGCCGACGTCGACTGGGACCGGTTCGCGCCCGCCTTCACCCTCGCCCGGCCCAGCGCCCTCCTCGCCGGCCTGCCCGAGGCCCGTACGGCCCTCACGGCCGCCGGCGGAGACGCGGACACCGAGGGCACGGACGAGGGCACGGCGCCCTCCCGCACCGCCGTGTTCGCCGCCCTCCCGGCTGCCGAACGCCACCGCGCGCTCCTGGACCTCGTGCGGGCCGAAGTGGCCCGGGCCCTGGGCCACTCGGGCCCGGCCGCGGTGGCCTCCGACCGGTCGTTCAAGGACCTCGGCTTCGACTCCCTGACCGGCGTCGAACTGCGCAACCGCCTGAACGGGGCCACCGGGCTGCGCATGCCCGCCACCCTGGTGTTCGACCACCCCAACGCCGAGGCCCTCGCCGCCTTCATCTCCTCCGAGGTGTCGGGCCGCACGACCGGGGCCCTTCCGACGGGCGGCACCGCACCTGCCGGACCCACCGGGGCGGGCGCCGCCCCCGACGAGCCCATCGCGATCGTCGCCATGGGCTGCCGTTTCCCCGGCGGCGCCGACACCCCGGAGCGGTTCTGGCAGTTGCTGGCCGACGGGGTCGACGCCGTCACCCCGTTCCCCGCCGACCGGGGCTGGGACCTGGACTCCCTCTACGACCCGGACCCCGAGCACCCCGGCACCACGTACGTCGCCGAGGGCGGATTCCTCCACGACGCGGGCCGCTTCGACGCCCGGTTCTTCGGGATCTCCCCGCGCGAGGCCCTGGCCATGGACCCGCAGCAGCGGCTGCTCCTGGAGACCGCCTGGGAGACCCTGGAACGGGCCCGGCTCGCCCCCTCCTCCCTGCGCGGCAGCCGCACCGGCGTCTTCATCGGCTCCGGCTACCAGGGCTACGGCGCCATGCCGGGCGCCCTGCCCGACGGAGTCGAGGGACACCTCCTCACCGGCACCTCCAGCAGCGTCATGTCCGGCCGCATCGCCTACGCGCTGGGCCTCGAAGGGCCCGCGCTGACCGTGGACACGGCCTGCTCCTCCTCCCTGGTCGCCCTGCACCTGGCCACCCAGGCGCTGCGCCAGGGCGAGTGCGAACTGGCACTGGTCGGAGGGGCGGCCGTGATGGCCGGCCCCAACGCCTTCGTCGAGTTCAGCCGGCAGCGGGGGCTGGCCGCCGACGGCCGCTGCAAGCCGTTCGCGGCGGCGGCCGACGGTACGGGCTGGGGTGAGGGGGTGGGCATGCTGCTGGTGGAGCGGCTCTCGGACGCCCGCCGCCACGGCCACCCCGTCCTCGCCGTCGTCCGTGGCTCGGCCGTCAACCAGGACGGGGCCTCCAACGGGCTGACCGCCCCGAACGGTCCCGCCCAGCAGCGGGTGATCCGGCAGGCCCTCGCCAACGCCGGGCTGACGGCGGCCGATGTGGACGCCGTCGAGGCACACGGCACCGGCACGGCCCTCGGCGACCCGATCGAGGCGCAGGCGCTGCTGGCGACGTACGGACAAGGGCGGGACGCGGAACGGCCACTGTGGCTGGGCTCGCTCAAATCCAACATCGGCCACACCCAGGCCGCCTCCGGCGTGGCGAGCGTGATCAAGACCGTGCTGTCGCTCCGGCACGGCCTGCTCCCCAGGACCCTCCACGTCGACGAGCCCTCCCCGCACGTGGACTGGTCGGCCGGCGCGGTACGCCTGCTCACGGAGCCCGTCCGCTGGACGGAGGGCGATCGCCCCCGCCGGGCGGCCGTCTCCTCCTTCGGGGTGAGCGGCACCAACGCCCACACCGTCATCGAAGAGGCCCCGACGGCCCCCGAGGACACCGAGCGGGCCGAGGGACCCGGGACCCGGCCGGCCCGCGCCACGGGGCGCGGCTGCCTGCCCTGGACGCTGTCCGGCGGGGACGAAGCCGCCCTGCGCGAGCAGGCGCGCAACCTCCTCGCCCACACGCGCTCCCACCCGGGCCTCATCCCGGCGGACCTGGCCCTCTCCCTGGCCGAGTCCCGCACGGCCCTGTCCCACCGCGCGGTGGTCCTGGGCGGGACCACCGAGGAACTGGCCGCGGGCCTGGCCGCCCTGATCCAGGGCGAGCCGTCGGCCGGCCTCGTACGGGGCCGCGCGGCGGCAGCGGCAGCCCGCACGGCGTTCCTGTTCTCGGGGCAGGGGAGTCAGCGGCTGGGGATGGGGCGGGAGCTGTATGCGGCGTTCCCGGTGTTCGCGGACGCGTTCGACGAGGTGTGTGCGCGTGTGGACGGGCATCTGGAGCGGCCGTTGCGGGAGGTGGTGTTCGGCGAGGACGGCGATCTGCTGAACGAGACGCGGTTCGCCCAACCGGCGTTGTTCGCGGTGGAAGTGGCGTTGTTCCGGCTGGTGGAGTCCTGGGGCGTGCGCCCGGACTTCCTGGCCGGGCATTCCATCGGTGAGTTCGCTGCCGCCCATGCCGCCGGGGTGTTCTCGCTGGAGGACGCGGCGGCCGTGGTGGCCGCGCGGGGTCGTTTGATGCAGGCACTTCCCGCTGGGGGAGTGATGGTGGCGGTGGAGGCGTCGGAGGCCGAGGTCCGCGACCTGCTGGACGGCTGCGAAGACGCCGTGGGCATCGCGGCGGTCAACGGGCCTGCTTCGGTGGTGCTTTCAGGCGCTGAGGAGGCCGTGTCACGGGTGGTGGCGAGGTTGTCCGCCGCAGGCCGTAGGACGACGGCGCTGGCGGTTTCGCACGCGTTCCATTCGCCGTTGACGGACCCGATGCTCGCGGACTTTCGCGAGGTCGTGGAAGGCGTGTCCTTCGGGACACCCACGCTGCCGGTGGTCTCGGCGCTGACGGGGGCTGTGGTGTCGGCGGAGGCGTTCTGCTCTGCCGATTACTGGGTCGCTCACGTCCGGGAGACGGTGCGTTTCGCGGACGCGGTGCAGGCGCTGGCGGCCGAGGGGGTCGCTACGTTCGTGGAGATCGGTCCGGGAGGCGTGCTGGCCGGTATGACGGCGGCCGTGGTGGACGGCGACCGGACAGCACTCCCGGTCCTGAGGGCGGACCGGCCGGAGGAGACGGCGCTGCTCACCGCCCTGGCGCAGCTCCACGTCCAGGGCATCCCGGTGGACTGGACGGCAGTCCTGGCCGGTCAGGGCGCCCGCAGGGTCGACCTGCCGACCTACGCCTTCCAGCGCGAGCGCTACTGGCTGACGGCCGGACCCGCACCGGCCGCGGGCGTTCCCGCACCGGCCGACGCGGCGGAAGCGGAGTTCTGGGACACCGTCGAGAACGGCGGCCCGGAGGCCCTCGCCGCACGGCTCGGGGTGGCGGCCGGGGCACCGCTGGACTCGGTGTTCGGCGCGCTCGCGGCCTGGCGCCGGGAGACCCGGACCCGGAGCACCCTCGACGGCTGGCGCTACCAGGCGGTGTGGAGGCCCCGTACCGACCTGCCGGCCGCCTCCCCCTCGGGTACCTGGCTGGTCGTGGCCCCGGACACGGCGACCGCCGAGCCCTACGTCCGGATGCTCCGCGACCGGGCCGCCGACCCGCTCCTCGTCACCGTCACCCACCCCGGGGCCGACCGCGAGGCGCTGGCCGCGCTGCTGCGGGAGGCCGGAGCCGCGGACGGCGTCCCGCCGGCCGGGGTCCTGTCCCTGCTGGCACTGGACGAGCGGAGCCACCCGGCGCACGCCGGCCTGCCGGCCGGTCTCACGGCCACCGTCGCCCTCGTCCAGGCGCTCGGGGACCTGGATGCCGAGGCACCGCTGTGGTGCCTCACCAGCGGGGCCGTGGCCGTCAGCGGCTCCCGGCCGGTCACCCGCCCGCTCCAGGCCCTGGTCTGGGGCATGGGACGCGCGGTCGCGCTGGAGACCCCGGCCCGCTGGGGCGGCCTGGTCGACCTGCCCGACTCCGGCTCCGGTCACGCCACCGGCTCGGGCACCCCCGACGAGCGGACCCTCGCCCGGCTCGCCGAGGTCCTCGGCGGGGCCGACGGCGAGGACCAGCTCGCGGTGAGCGCCACCGGGATCCAGGTCCGCAGGCTGACCCGGATGCCCCGCACCACGGGAGCCGCCGGTACCGGCGGCGACGGCTGGAAGCCCCGGGGCACCGTACTGATCACCGGCGGTACGGGCTCGCTCGGCGGTCACACCGCCCGCTGGCTCGCCGAGGCCGGTGCCGAACACCTGGTCCTCGTCGGCAGGCGGGGGGAAGCCGCAGCCGGCGCGGTCGAACTCGCCGCCGAACTGCGGGAGTCGGGGGTCCGGGTGACGGTGGCCGCGTGCGACGTCGCCGACCGGGCGGCCGTGGCGGCCCTGCTGGACACCCTGTCCGAGGACCCCGCCCCGCTGACCGCCGTCGTCCACGCCGCAGGGCTGCCGCAGTTCACCACCGTCGCGGAGACCACCCCCGAGGAGCTGGCCGCCGTGGTCGCGGCCAAGGTGGCCGGCGCGGTCCACCTGGACGAACTGCTCGCCGACCGGCAGCTGGACGCGTTCGTCCTCTTCTCGTCCGTCTCCGGGGTGTGGGGCAGCGGCAGCCAGGCCGCCTACTCCGCGGGCAACGCCTTCCTCGACGCCCTCGCCCAGCACCGCCGGGCCAGGGGCCTCGCCGCGACGGCCGTCGCCTGGGGCCCCTGGGCCGAGGGCGGGATGGCCGCCGACGGAGGGGCGGAGGAGTACCTGAGGCGCAGCGGACTGCCCTCGCTTCCCCCGGCGCTGGCGGTCTCCGCCCTGCGCCTGGCCACGGACCGGGACGAGACCGCCGTGGTGGTGGCGGACGTCGACTGGTCCAGGTTCGCGCCCTCCTTCACCATCGGCCGGCCCAGCGCCCTCCTCGCCGACCTGCCCGAGGCACGGGCGGCGCTCGCCGCCACGGCCGCGGCCGACGACACCGTCGGCACCCCGGCGGCCGTGGACCTCGTACGGGACCTGTCCGGCCTCCCCCCGGAGGAACGGCACGACCTGCTGCTGGACCTGGTGCGGAAGGAGGCCGCGGCGGTCCTGGGCTACCCCGCGACGGATGCCATCGAGCCCGACCGGGCCTTCCGGGACCTCGGCTTCGACTCGCTCACCGCGGTCGAACTCCGCAACCGGCTGGGCACGGCGACGGGGCTCAGGCTCCCCACGACGCTGGTCTTCGACCACCCCACCCCCAGCGCCCTCACCAATGGGCTACTGAGCACCCTGCTGCCGCACGGGACGGCCGAGCGGGCCCCGGAGGGCCCGGACGAGACCCGGGTACGCCGGGCCCTCGCCGCCATCCCGCTGGCCCGCCTGCGCGAAGCCGGGCTCATGGACGCCCTGCTCGGACTGGCCGGTCCGACGGATACGCCACCCGACCGCGACCGCGACACCGACACCGACACCGACTCCGCGATCGCGGACATGGACCTCGACCACCTCATCCAACTGGCGCTCGGCGACAGCGAAGCCTGATCAACGGCCTGAGTACGGAGCACATCATGACCACATCGAACGACAAGATCGTTCAGGCACTGCGCGCCTCCCTCCAGGAGACCGAGCGGCTGCGCCGCCAGAACCGGCAGATCACGGCCGAAGCCCGCGAACCCATCGCCATCGTCGCGATGAGCTGCCGCTTCCCCGGCGGCATCGGTTCCCCCGAGGAGCTGTGGCGCCTCCTCGCGGAAGGCGGCGACGCGATATCCGGCTTCCCGGCCGACCGGGGCTGGGACCTGGACGCGCTCTACGACCCCGACCCGGACCACGCCGGCACGTGCTACGTCCGCCACGGCGGGTTCCTCGACGGCGTCGGGGACTTCGACGCCGGGTTCTTCGGGATCTCGCCGCGCGAGGCCCTGATGATGGACCCGCAGCAGCGGCTGCTCCTGGAGACCGCCTGGGAGGCCTTCGAGCGCGCCGGGATCGACCCGGCGGCCCTGCGCGGCTCCCGTACCGGGGTCTTCGCCGGCACCAACGGCCAGGACTACGCCCGCCTCTCCACCTCCCCGGAGGACTTCGACGGGTACCTCGGGACGGGCAACGCCGCCGCCGTGATCTCCGGACGGCTCGCCTACACCTTCGGCCTCGAAGGCCCCGCCGTGACGGTCGACACGGCCTGCTCCTCCTCCCTCGTCGCCCTGCACCTCGCCGCCCAGGCGCTCCGCAAGGGCGAGTGCACCCTCGCCCTGGTCAGCGGGGTGACGGTGATGTCCACGCCCGGCGCCTTCATGGAGTTCAGCCGCCAGCGCGGGCTGGCCGCCGACGGCCGCTGCAAGCCCTTCGCGGCCGCCGCCGACGGCACCGGCTGGAGCGAGGGCGTCGGCATGCTGCTCGTGGAGCGGCTCTCGGACGCGCGCCGCAACGGGCACCGGGTGCTGGCGGTCGTGCGGGGTTCCGCGGTCAACCAGGACGGTGCCTCCAACGGGCTGACCGCGCCCAGCGGGCCGGCGCAGCAGCGGGTGATCCGCCAGGCCCTCGCCGACGCCGGACTGTCCGCCGCGGAAGTCGACGCCGTCGAGGCCCACGGCACCGGAACCTCGCTCGGGGACCCGATCGAGGCCCACGCCCTCCTCGCGACCTACGGCCAGGACCGCCCCACCGAACGGCCCCTGCTGCTGGGCGCACTGAAGTCGAACATCGGGCACACGCAGGCCGCGGCCGGTGTGGCGGGTGTCATCAAGATGGTGATGGCGATGCGCCACGGGGTGCTGCCGAAGACCCTGCACCTCGACGCGCCCTCCCCGCACGTGGACTGGTCGGCGGGCGCCGTCCGGCTGCTGACCGAGGCCGTCACGTGGCCGGAGAGGGAGGGCCCGCGCCGGGCGGGCGTCTCCTCCTTCGGCGTCAGCGGCACCAACGCCCACGTCGTCCTGGAACAGCCGGCTCCCGAACCGGCTCCCGAACCGGCTCCCGAACCGGCTCCCGAACCGGCCGCCGCTCCCGAGACCGGTGCGGCCCCTGCCGCCGGATCCGCCCCGGGCCCGCTCCTGTGGCCCCTCTCGGCCCGCACCCCCGACGCCCTTCCCGAACAGGCCCGCCGGCTCCTGGCGTACGTACGGGAACACCCGGACGCCGAACCCGCCGACATCGGCCGGGCCCTCGCCACGACCCGAGCCCAACTGCCCCACCGGGCAGCCGTCGTGGGGCGCGACCGTGACGAACTGACGGCCGCTCTCACGGCCTTCACCCGCCGGGAACCCACGGGCCTGGCCTTCGAGGGCACAGCGGCCCGCAAGGCCAGGACGGCGTTCCTCTTCTCCGGCCAAGGCAGCCAGCGCCTGGGGATGGGGCGTGAGTTGCATGCCGCGTTCCCGGTGTTCGCGGAGGCCTTCGACGCGGTGTGCGCGGCGTTGGATCCGCATCTGGAACTCCCCTTACACGAGGTGGTGTTCGGCACTGACGACGGGTTGCTGAACGAGACGCGGTTCACCCAGCCGGCGTTGTTCGCGGTGGAAGTGGCGTTGTTCCGGCTGGTGGAGTCGTGGGGCGTGCGCCCGGACTTCCTGGCCGGGCATTCGGTGGGGGAGTTCGCGGCGGCCCACGTCGCGGGGGTGTTCTCCCTCGATGACGCGGCGAGGCTGGTGGCCGCTCGTGGCCGGCTGATGCAGGAGCTGCCGGCCGGTGGTGTGATGGTGGCCGTCCTGGCCTCCGAGGAGGAGGTACGGCCCCTCCTCGCCGGACTGGAGGACCGGGTGGGTATCGCCGCCGTCAACGGGCCTGCGTCGGTGGTGGTTTCGGGCGACGGGGACGCGGTCGCCGAACTGGCCGGGAAGCTCGCGGCAGAGGGCCGCAAGACCAAGGCCCTGCCGGTCTCCCACGCCTTCCACTCGCCGCTCATGGACCCGATGCTCGACGCCTTCCGCGAGCTCGTCGAAGCCGTCCCCTGCGCCGCACCGGCCCTCCCCATCGTCTCCACCGTCACGGGCCGCCGCCTGAGCGCCGCCGAACTCGCCGACCCCGGCTACTGGGTGGGCCAGGTCCGAGCGACGGTCCGGTTCGCCGACGCGGTACGCGCCCTGGCGGACGCCGGAACCTCGGTGTTCGTCGAGGTCGGGCCCGGAGGCGTCCTGTCCGGCCTGACCGAGACCCTGCTCGACGGGGACTCCGCTCGCGCCGTCCCCCTGCTGCGCCCGGACCGCACCGAGGAACTGGCGGCGGTCTCCGCGCTGGGCCGGCTCCACGTCCACGGCACCCCGCTCGACCTGACCGCAGTCTCCGGCGACCGAGCCGGGCGAGCCGGCCGCCCGGCCCTCCACGACCTGCCCACCTACGCCTTCCAGCGGCGCCGCTACTGGCTGGAGTCCACGGCCTTCTCCGGCGGGGCCACCGCCGATCCCGCCCGGCCCGCAGACCAGGCGGAAGCCGGATTCTGGGATTCCGTGGAACGGGCCGACCTCGCCGCCTTCGCGCAGCGCCTCGGCCTCGCGGACGACGCGCCCCTCAGCTCGGTCCTGCCCGCCCTCTCCCTCTGGCGGCGCACCCACCAGGAGCGGTCCACCCTCGACGGACGCCGCTACCGCATCGCCTGGCAACCCGCGTCCGCCACCGCCCCCGGCCGCCCCGGCGGAAACTGGCTGGCCCTCGTCCCGGCCGCCCGCCAGGCCGACGACCCGTGGACGGCCGCCGTCCTGCGCGCCCTGAAGGAGCACGGCGCGACCGTACGGTCCGTACCGGCCGGACCCGGCACGGGCCGGGAGGAACTCGCCGACCTGCTGCGCACCGCCTCCGCCGAGCACCCCGTCGACGGGATCCTGTCGCTGCTGGCCCTCGAAGAGCAGCCGGACGCGGCACACCCGGTCCTGGCGGAAGGGCTCGCCGCGACCCTCGCGGTGATCCAGGCCCTCGGCGACGCGGGCATCGACGCGCCCCTGTGGTGCGCCACCCGGGGCGCCGTCTCCACCGGCACCGCCGACCCCCTGCGCAGCCCCGGGCAGGCAGCGGTCTGGGCCCTCGGCCGGACCGCCGCGCTGGAACACCCCGGACGCTGGGGCGGTCTGGTCGACCTGCCCGAGGTGCTCGACGACCGCGCCGCCCGCCGGTTCGCGGCCGTCCTCGCGGGCGCCCACGCCGACGAGGACCAGCTGGCCGTACGCGGTACGGGCGTCTTCGTACGCCGTCTGCTGCGCGCGCCCCAGCACCCGGCCGGGGCCGGCGCCCCGGCCCCGGAGGCCCCCACGGAGTCGTGGCAGCCGCGCGGCACCGTCCTGATCACCGGCGGCACCGGAGCCCTCGGCGCCCACGTGGCCCGCTGGCTGGCCGACGCCGGAGCCGAGCACCTCGTCCTCACCAGCCGCCGGGGAGCGGCGGCGGCCGGCGCCGAAGCGCTCCGCGCCGAACTGGAGGAACGCGGTGCCCGGGTCACCATCGAGGCCTGCGACATCGCCGACCGCGAGGCCGTGGCCCGGTTGCTGGCCGGCCTTCCGCGGGAACACCCCCTCACCGCCGTCGTCCACGCGGCCGGAGTCGGCACCCCGGCCATGCTCGCCGACACGACCGCCGAGGAGTTCGCCGCAGTCCTCGCCGCCAAGACCGCCGGCGCCCGGCATCTGGACGCCCTGCTGGCCGGCCGGGACCTGGACGCCTTCGTCCTCTTCTCCTCGGTCTCCGGCGTGTGGGGTGCGGCCGGGCAGGCGGCGTACGCCGTGGCCAACGCCTCCCTCGACGCCCTCGCCGAACACCGCCGGGCCCGAGGACTCGCCGCCACCGCCGTCGCCTGGGGCCCCTGGGCCGGCGGGGGCATGGTCGAGGACGGCGACGCCGAGGAACGGCTCCGCAAGCGCGGACTGCCCGCCCTCAGCCCGCCGTCGGCCATCGCCGCCCTGCGCGCCGCCCTGACCGGCGACGACACGGCGGTCACGGTCGCGGACGTCGCCTGGGAGCGGTTCGCGCCCTCCTTCACGCTGCTGCGGCCCAGCCCGCTGCTCGGCGGGATCCCCGAGGCGGTCGCGGCCGTCGAGGCCGTCACCGGGGCAGCCGCGGGAACGGCCTCCGACGGCCCGGGCGACGGTGAACTCCCCGAGTTCGCCCGCCGCACCATCGCCCTCACCGGGGCCGAGCAGGCCCGTGCCGTCCTCGCCCTGGTACGGGCCGAGGCCGCCGCGGTGCTCGGCCACCAGGACGCGGAAGCGGTCCCCGCCGACCGGGCGTTCCGCGAACTGGGCTTCGACTCCCTGACCGCCGTCGAACTGCGGGGCAGGCTGGGCAGCGCCACCGGGGTCCGCCTCCCGGCCACCCTCGTCTTCGACCACCCCTCCCCGTCCGCCCTGGCCGCCCACCTGCTGACCGAACTCACCGGGGCCGTCACGGGCCGGTCCGCCGCCCCCGCCCCGACGGCCGTCACCCGCACCGCCGACGAGGACGACCCCATCGCGATCGTCGCCATGAGCTGCCGCTACCCCGGCGAGGTACGCGGCCCCGACGACCTCTGGCGCCTCGTCGCCGAGGGCCGGGACGCGGTCGGAGCCTTCCCCGCCGACCGGGGCTGGGACCTGGACACCCTCTACGACCCGGACCCGGACCGGCCCGGCACCACGTACGCCCGGGACGGAGGCTTCCTCTACGACGTCGCCGACTTCGACCCCTCCTTCTTCGGGATCTCGCCCCGCGAGGCCCTGGCCATGGACCCGCAGCAGCGGCTGCTCCTGGAAACCGCCTGGGAGGCCTTCGAACGCGGCGGCCTCGACCCCACCTCCCTGCGCGGCACCGGCACGGGCGTGTTCATCGGTTCCGGCTACCAGGACTACGCCTCCCGCCTGACGGGAATCCCGCAGGACCTGGAGGGCTACATCGGCACCGGCAGTTCCGCGAGCGTCGTCTCCGGGCGCATCGCCTACTCCTTCGGCCTGGAGGGGCCGGCCCTCACCGTGGACACCGCCTGCTCCTCCTCCCTCGTCGCCCTCCACCTCGCCGCGCAGGCCCTGCGGCGCGGGGAGTGCGACCTCGCCCTGGCGGGCGGGGTGACCGTCATGTCCAGCCCCAACGCCTTCGTCGAGTTCAGCCGGCAGCGGGGGCTGGCCGCCGACGGCCGCTGCAAGCCGTTCGCGGCGGCGGCCGACGGTACGGGCTGGGGTGAGGGGGTGGGCATGCTGCTGGTGGAGCGGCTCTCGGACGCCCGCCGCAACGGCCACCCCGTACTGGCCCTCGTACGCGGCTCCGCGATCAACCAGGACGGCGCCTCCAACGGGCTGACCGCCCCGAACGGTCCCGCCCAGCAGCGGGTGATCCGGCAGGCCCTCGCCAACGCCGGGCTGACGGCGGCGGACGTGGACGCGGTGGAGGCGCACGGTACGGGTACCCGGCTGGGGGATCCGATCGAGGCGCAGGCGCTGCTGGCGACGTACGGTCAGGGGCGGGATGCGGAGAAGCCGTTGTGGCTGGGTTCGCTGAAGTCGAACATCGGTCACACCCAGGCGGCGGCCGGGGTGGGCGGGATCATCAAGATGGTCGAGGCCATGCGCCACGGCCTGCTGCCCCGGACCCTCCACGTGGACGAACCGACCCCGCACGTCGACTGGACGGCGGGAGCCGTCGAGCTGCTGACCGAGGCCGTCGAGTGGCCGGCCCGCAGGGAACACACCCGAAGGGCCGGCATCTCCTCCTTCGGCGTGAGCGGCACCAACGCCCACGTCATCATCGAGCAGCCGCCCGCCGAACCCCCGGCCCCCGCCGAGGCCCGTCCCGAACCGAAGCCGGTGCCCTGGCTGCTCTCCGGAGCCGGCCCCGAAGCCGTCCGCGAGCAGGCCGGACGCCTCCTGGACCACCTCACGCGCCACCCCGCCCTGGAACCGGCGGACGTGGCCCTGTCCCTGGCGACCTCACGCGCGGCACTGGAACACCGTGCCGCCGTCGTCGGCACCCGGCTGGAGGACTTCCTGCCCGCGCTGCGCGCCCTGGCCTCGGACGCCCCGGCCCCGGAGAGGGACACGGCCCTGCGCGGCACGGCGGTGTCCCAGCCCAGGACCGCGTTCCTGTTCTCGGGGCAGGGGAGTCAGCGGCTGGGAATGGGGCGGGAGCTGTATGCGGCGTTCCCGGTGTTCGCGGACGCGTTCGACGAGGTGTGTGCGCGTGTGGACGGGTTCCTGGAGCGGCCGTTGCGGGAGGTGGTGTTCGGGGATGACGGCGGGTTGCTGAATGAGACGCGGTTCACGCAGCCGGCGTTGTTCGCGGTGGAGGTGGCGTTGTTCCGGCTGGTGGAGTCCTGGGGTGTGGTCCCGGACTTCGTGGCGGGACATTCGATCGGTGAGTTCGCGGCGGCTCATGTGGCGGGGGTGTTCTCGCTGGAGGACGCGGCGGCTCTGGTGGCGGCGCGGGGTCGATTGATGCAGGGGCTTCCCGGTGGGGGAGTGATGGTGGCGGTGGAGGCCCCGGAGTCCGAGGTCCGTGTCCTGCTGGACGGCTCCGAGGACGTGGTGGGGATCGCGGCGGTCAACGGGCCTTGTTCCGTGGTGGTTTCGGGTGCTGCGCAGGCGGTGGCGCCGGTGGTGGCGGAACTGGCGTCGCGGGGCCGTAGGACGAAGGCGCTGGCGGTTTCACACGCGTTCCACTCGCCGTTGATGGATCCGGTGCTGGCGGACTTCCGCACGGTGGTGGAAGGGGTGTCCTTCGGGACGCCGTTGCTGCCGGTGGTTTCGGCGCTGACGGGGGCTGTGGTGTCGGCGCGGGAGTGGTGTTCGGTCGATTACTGGGTCGCTCATGTCCGGGAGGCGGTGCGCTTCGGGGACGTGGTGGAGGTGTTGGCGGGTGAGGGTGTCGCCACGTTCGTGGAGATCGGTCCCGGTGGTGTGCTGACGGGTCTGGCGGCGGCGGTCGTGGACGGTGACAGGACCGTGCTGCCGGTGTTGCGGGGGGAGCGGCCGGAGGAGACGGCGGTGCTCACCGCCCTGGCGCAGCTCCACGTCCAGGGCGTGCACGTCGACTGGGCGGCGGTCCTGGCCGGTCTGGGCGGCCGCCGCGTGGAGTTGCCCACGTACGCCTTCCAGCGCCAACGCTACTGGCTCGAAACCCGTCCCGCCGCAGGTGACTTGGCGAGTGCCGGGCTGGGTCCCGCCGGCCACCCGCTGCTCGGCGCCGCCGTGTCGCTCGCCGACGGCGAGGGCCTCGTCCTGACGGGCAGGCTCTCCCTCGCGGCCCAGCCCTGGCTGGCCGAGCACCAGGTCATGGGCGCCGCCCTGCTCCCCGGAACGGCCCTGGTCGACCTCGCGATCCGGGCCGCCGACGAGACCGGCTGCGACGGGGTCGAGGAGCTCACCCTCCACGCCCCGCTGGCCCTGCCCGCGCAGGGCGCCGTACAGCTCCAGGTCACGGTGGCCGGACCGGACGGGAACGGGCGCCGCAGCCTCGGCGTGCACTCCCGTCCGGACGGGACCGGGACGGGATCCGAAGAGCCCTGGTCGACCCACGCCACCGGGGTGCTCGCCCCGACGGCCGGCGCCACGACCGCGCAGGACCTCGCGCAGTGGCCGCCCGCCGACGCCGAACCCCTCCCCCTGGACGGCTCCTACGAGCGCCTGACCGAGCTCGGCTTCGGCTACGGACCCCTCTTCCAGGGGCTCCGGGCCCTGTGGCGGCGCGGCACCGAGGTGTTCGCGGAGGTCTCCCTCCCGCAGGACACCGGAGCCGACGGCTTCGGCGTGCACCCGGCGCTGCTGGACTCCGCCCTGCACGCCGTCGGCCTGGGCGGGCTGCTGCCCGACACCGGCCAGGGACGCATCCCGTTCGCGTGGAGCGGCGTACGGCTGGAGGCGACCGGAGCGACCGTCCTGCGGGTCCGGCTGACCGCGCCCGCCCCGGACACGGTGTCCCTGTTCGCAGCCGACGGAGCCGGGCGGCCGGTCGTATCC
Source organism: Streptomyces sp. NPDC043896 (assembly GCF_056435605.1). Lineage (NCBI taxonomy): Bacteria > Bacillati > Actinomycetota > Actinomycetes > Kitasatosporales > Streptomycetaceae > Streptomyces > Streptomyces sp. NPDC043896. Next base: position 153,532 of record NZ_JBWKEE010000015.1, on the reverse strand, counting down.
GTGGACTCGCTCGTCCTGCGGGCCGTGACGGCCGACCGGCTGCCCGCCGCCCGGCGGGTCGGGCACCAGGACGCGCTGTACCGGCTGGACTGGCCCGTCCTGCCGTTGCCGCCGCTGGCGCCCGGCGGGCAGGACGACCTCGTCCGGGTCGAGGACCACGCGGGCCTGCTCGCGCTCCTGGCCGGCCTCGGCGGCACCGGCCGGCTCGCCGGGACCGTCCTGGTCCCGGCACCGCGCGCCCCCCTCGGCGCACCGGAAGCCGAGCAGGTCCACACCGTCACCCGGGAGGGCCTGGCCCTGCTGCGGACCTGGCTGGCCGACGACCGGACCGCGGACTCGCGGCTCGTGGTGCTGACCCGGGGGGCCGTGGCGCCCGAAGCGGGGGCCGTCCTCTCCGACCCGGCGCAGAGCGCCCTGTGGGGACTGGTCCGCTCCGCGCAGTCGGAGAACCCGGGCCGCCTGGTCCTCGCCGACCTCGACGACCCCGCCGGCCCGGACACGGGCGGCGACGCCGACACGGCACCGGCACCGGCACCGGCCCCGGCCCCTGCCCCGGCCCCGGAAGGGGGCTCCGTCCTCACCGCCGCGCTGGCCACCGGCGAACCGCAGTTCGCCCTGCGCGGCACCACCGCCCGCGTGCCCCGGCTCGCCCGCAGGACCCCCGCCGACGCCCTGAGCCCCGCCCCCGGCGCGGCCGGCTGGCGGCTGACCACCGGCACGGCGGGCGCCCCCGGGGCCGCCGGAACCCTCGACGCCCTCGCGCTCACCGACAACCCCGCCGCCACCGGCGCACTCGGCGAGGGCCAGGTACGCATCGCCGTACGCGCCGCCGGCGTCAACTTCCGCGACGCCCTGATCGGCCTCGGCATGTACCCCGGCGAGGCCACCCTCGGCAGCGAGGCCGCCGGCGTCGTCGTCGAGACCGGACCGGGAACCTCCGGCCTGGCGGTCGGCGACCGGGTGTTCGGCATGGTCCCCGAGTCCTTCGGCCCGCTCGCGGTCGCCGACCACCGGATGGTGGCGCGGATGCCGCGCGGCTGGACGTTCACCGAGGCCGCATCGGTGCCCGTCGTCTTCCTGACGGCCTACTACGCACTGGTCGACCTGGCCGGCCTGCGGGCCGGTCAGACCCTGCTGGTGCACTCGGCGGCGGGCGGCGTCGGCATGGCCGCCACCCAGCTCGCCCGCCACCTCGGCGCCGAGGTCTACGGCACCGCGGGACCGGGCAAATGGGCGGCCCTGGAGGCGAAGGGGGGCCTGGACGCCGGCCGTCTCGCCTCCTCCCGCGACCTCGGCTTCGAGGAGCGGTTCATGGCCGCGACGTCGGGCCGCGGCGTGGACGTCGTCCTCAACTCCCTCGCCGGGGAGTACGTGGACGCCTCGCTGCGGACCCTGGCCGACGGCGGCCGCTTCCTGGAGATGGGCAAGACCGACGTCCGCGACCCCCGGCAGGTCGCCGAGGAGCACCGGGGCGCCGCGTACACCGCCTTCGACACCATCGAGGCGGGCCCCGACCGGATCGGCGCCATGCTCCACGAACTCGTCGCGCTGTTCGACGCCGGACACCTGAGGCCCCTGCCGCTCACCTGCTGGGACGTCCGGCAGGCGCCCGCCGCCCTGCGCCACCTCAGCCAGGCCCGGCACATCGGCAAGCTCGTCCTCACCGTCCCCGCCGCGCCCGACCCGGAGGGCACCGTCCTCGTCACCGGCGCCACCGGTGCGCTGGGCGGGCTCGTCGCCCGCCACCTGGCCGCCGAGCACGGCGTGCGCCACCTGCTGGTGACCAGCCGGCGCGGCGCCGCCGCCGACGGGGCCGACGCCCTGCGCGCCGGCCTCCTCGCGGCCGGGGCCGAGACCGTCACCCTCGCGGCCTGCGACACGGCCGACCGGGAGGCGCTCGCCGCCCTGCTGGCGGAAATCCCCGGGGACCGGCCGCTGACCGCCGTGTTCCACGCCGCCGGCGTGCTCGACGACGGCCTGGTCACCTCGCTCACCCCGGACCGGCTGGAAACCGTACTGCGCCCCAAGGTGGACGCGGCGCTCCACCTGCACGAACTGACGCGGGACGCGGACCTGTCCGCCTTCGTGCTGTTCTCCTCGGTCGCCGCGACCCTCGGCAGCGCGGGCCAGGGCAACTACGCCGCCGCCAACGCCTTCCTCGACGCCCTCGCCCAGCGCCGCGCCGCGGCCGGGCTGCCCGCCACCTCCCTGGCCTGGGGGCCCTGGGCGGACGGCGGAATGGCCTCGGGCATGGACGCGTCCGGGCAGGACCGGATGGCCCGCTCCGGGCTGGTCCCCTTCCGCGCGGCGGAGGGCCTCGCCCTCTTCGACGCGGCCCGGACCGCGGAGCAGGCCGTCGCCGTACCCGTACGCTTCGGCACCGCGGCCCCGGCCGCTGCCGGGCCCGACGCGGAACGGGCCGTACCGGCGGTGCTGCGCGGCCTGCTGCGTCCCGCCGCCCGGCGCACCGCACGGGACTCCGCACCCGGAGCCGGCCCGGACGCCCTGCGCGAGCGGCTGGCCCGCCTCTCCGGGCCCGAACGGGACGGCGCCCTGCTGGACCTGGTCCGCACCCAGGTGGCGGCGGTCCTCGGCCTCGGCGGCCCCCGCGAGGTGGACCGCGACCGGGAGTTCAAGCTGCTGGGCTTCGACTCCCTCACCTCGGTGGAACTGCGCAACCGGCTGAACTCCGCCACCGGACTGCGCCTCCCGGCCACCCTCGTCTTCGACTGCCCGACGCCCGTCGCGCTCGCGGCCCGCATCGGCACCGACCTCGCCCCAGAGGAGGCCCCGGCCCCGTCGGCCGTGTCGGTCTTCGGGGAACTCGACCGGCTGGAGCAGGTCCTCGCCGCCGTCGGAGCCGACGACGAACTCGTCCGCTCCCGGATCAGGAGCCGCCTGCACGGGGTGCTCGCGGCCTTCACCGAAAGCCCCGCCCCCACCCCCGCGGAGACCTCCGACGAGCGGCTGCGGAGCGCCACCGTCGACGACATCTTCGCGCTCATCGACCAGGAGCTCGACGGCTCCTGAACACCCGGAAGAGCCCGGACCAGCAGGTGCACACGACCGCGGCCGCACCACCGCACCCCTTCCCGACCCTTCTCGACGGGTGACGAAACATGCAGAACGAACAGAACGAGCAGCACGAGCAGACCGAGAACCGGCAGAACGGCAACGAGCAGAAGCTGCTGGACTACCTCAAGCGCGTGACGGCGGACCTCAAGCAGACCCGCCGCCGCCTGCACGAGGTGGAGACCAAGGACCAGGAGCCCATCGCCATCGTCGCCATGAGCTGCCGCTACCCCGGCGGCGTCGACAGCCCCGAAGCCCTGTGGCGGCTGGTCGAGAGCGGCTCCGACGCGGTCACCGGCTTCCCCGGCGACCGCGGCTGGGACCTGGAGGGGCTCTACGACCCCGACCCGGGCGTCCCCGGCAAGTGCTACACCCGCGAGGGCGGCTTCCTCCACGACGCCGGCCGCTTCGACCCGGGCCTCTTCGGGATGTCCCCCCGCGAGGCCCTGGCCACCGACCCGCAGCAGCGGCTGCTCCTCGAAGTCGCCTGGGAGGCCTTCGAGCGGGCCGGGCTCGCCCCCACCGCCGTCAAGGGCTCCCGCACCGGAGTGTTCGTCGGCCTCGCCTACCAGGGGTACGCGGGCAGCGGCGACACCCGCGAGGAACTGGAGGGCTTCCTGCTCACCGGTACCGCCCCCAGCGTCGCGTCCGGCCGGATCTCCTACACCTTCGGGCTGGAGGGCCCCTCGCTGACCGTCGACACGGCCTGCTCCTCCTCCCTCGTCGCCCTGCACCTGGCCGTCCAGTCCCTGCGCCGCGGCGAATGCTCCATGGCCCTGGCCGGCGGCGCCGCCGTCATGGCCGCCACCGGCATGTTCACCGAGTTCAGCCGCCAGCAGGGGCTGGCCGTCGACGGCCGCTGCAAGTCCTTCGGGGCCGGCGCCGACGGCACCGGCTGGGGCGAGGGAGTCGGCGTGCTCCTCGTCGAGAAGCTCTCGGACGCCCTCCGCAACGGCCACCCGGTGCTCGCGGTGGTCCGGGGCTCGGCCGTCAACCAGGACGGCGCCTCCAACGGGCTCACCGCTCCCAACGGCCCCGCCCAGCGGCGGGTGATCGAGCAGGCCCTGGCCAGTGCCGGGCTGTCCGCGGCCGACGTGGACGTGGTCGAGGCGCACGGCACCGGCACCACCCTCGGCGACCCCATCGAGGCGCAGGCGCTGCTGGCGACGTACGGCCGGGACCGGCCGGAGGACCGGCCGTTGTGGCTGGGCTCCCTCAAGTCGAACATCGGCCACACCCAGGCCGCCGCCGGAGTCGGCGGGATCATCAAGATGGTCGAGGCCATGCGCCATGCCGTCCTGCCCAGGACCCTGCACGCCGAGGAACCCTCCCCGCACGTCGACTGGACCTCCGGCTCCGTACGCCTCCTCACCGAACCCGTGACCTGGACGGCGGACGGACGGCTGCGCCGGGCGGCCGTCTCCTCGTTCGGGGTGAGCGGCACCAACGCCCACACCATCATCGAGCAGGCCCCGGAGCTCCCCGGCCCGGCGGAGACCCCCGGCCCGGACACCCACACCGCCCCCGGCCCCGCCGGGGCCGCAGGCCCGCTGCCGGTCGCCTGGACCCTCTCCGGCCGCGACACCACGGCCCTGCGCGAACAGGCCGAACGCCTCCTGCGGCACGTCCTCGGACTCGGCGAGGTCAGCCCGGTGGACGTGGCCCACTCCCTGGCCACCACCCGGGCCGCCCTGGAACACCGCGCCGCCGTCGTCGGCACCGGACTGCCCGAACTCGTCGCCGGGGTGGAAGCCCTCGCCGCGGCCGAACCCGCCGCGCACCTCGTCGAGGGCGTGAGCCGGCGCGAGACCGCGACCGCGTTCCTGTTCTCCGGCCAGGGCAGCCAGCGCCTGGGCATGGGGCGGGAACTGTACGCCTCCCAGCCGGTGTTCGCCGAGGCCTTCGACGCCGTCTGCGACGCCCTCGCCCCGCACCTCGAACGCCCCCTGCCGGAGGTGGTGTTCGGGCAGGACCCGCAGACGCTGGAGCGCACCGAGTACACGCAGCCCGCCCTGTTCGCCGTCGAGGTGGCCCTGTACCGGCTGCTGGAGTCCTGGGGGGTGCGCCCCGACTTCCTGGCCGGGCACTCCGTCGGCGAGTACGCCGTCGCCCAAGCGGCGGGCGTCCTGTCGCTCCCGGACGCGGCGAAGCTCGTGGCCCTGCGGGGCCGGCTGATGCAGGAGCTCCCGGCCGGCGGGGTGATGGTCGCCGCCCAGGCCTCCGAGGCGGAGGTCCGGGAGCTGCTGGCCGGCCTGGAGGACCGGGCCGGTGTCGCCGCCGTCAACGGCCCGGCCTCCGTGGTGGTCTCGGGTGCCGCCGACGCCGTCGCCGCCGTCGTGGACCGGCTCTCCGCCGACGGCCGCAAGACCAGGGCCCTCGCCGTCTCGCACGCCTTCCACTCACCCCTGATGGACCCGATGCTGGCCCGGTTCCGGGCCGCCGTCGAATCCGTCGCCTTCGCACCGCCCAGGCTGCCGGTCGTCTCCACCCTCACCGGAGGCACCGTCACCGCCGAGGAGTTCTGCTCGCCGGACCACTGGGTCCGCCACGTCCGCGAAACGGTCCGCTTCGCCGACGCCGTCGGCGCCCTCGCCGGCGAAGGCGCCGGCACCTTCCTGGAAGTGGGCCCCGGCGGTGTCCTGACCGCCCTGGCCCGGCACGTGCTCGACGACACCCACCTCCTCGTCCCCGTCCTGCGCGACGACCGCCCCGAGGACCTGGCCGTCACCACCGCCCTCGCCCGGCTCCACGTCCACGGCACCCCCGTGGACTGGGCCGCCGTGCACGCCGGCCGCGGCGCGCGCCGCGTCGACCTGCCCACGTACGCCTTCCAGCGCCGGAACTACTGGCTCGAACCCGCCGCACCCGCCGGCCGCCGCTCCGCGGCCGAGGACTGGCAGTACGAGATCACCTGGAAGCGGCTGGGCACCCCCGCCACCGGCCCCGTCGACGGACACTGGCTCCTGGCGGTGCCGACGGCCGGCGCGGAACCCGCCGCCACCGGCCTCGCGGCCGCGCTGACGGCCCGGGGCGCCCGCACGACCACCCTCACCGTGGACGCCGCCGAGGACCGCGAGGCCCTCGCCGGCCGGCTGCGGGAGGCCGTGGCCGGCGCGGCCCCCCGCACCGTCGTCTCCCTGCTGGCCCTGGACGAGCGCCCCGCCGCCGGACGGGCCGCCCTCGCCGGCGGCGACGCCGCCACCCTCACCCTGGTCCAGGCCCTCGGCGACGCCGGGATCGAAGCCCCGCTGTGGTGCGCCACCCGAGGCGCCGTCACCACCTCTCCGCAGGACCCGCCGACGTCCCCGGCCCAGGCCCGGACCTGGGGCCTCGGCCGGGTCGCCGCCCTGGAACACGCGGGCCGCTGGGGCGGTCTCGTCGACCTCCCGGCGGACTGCGACACCAGCGCCCTGGACCGGCTGCTCGGCGTCCTCACCGCCGGCGGCCCCGAAGACCAGCTCGCCGTACGCCCCGACGGCGTGTTCGCCCGCCGCCTCACCCGCGTCCCCGACGAAGAGGCGCGGCGCGACCGGGAATGGCGGCCCCGCGGCACGGTCCTGATCACCGGCGGGACCGGCGCCCTCGGCGGGCAGGTCGCCCGGCTCCTCGCCGGACGCGGCGCCGAGCACCTCGTCCTGGCCGGCCGCCGCGGCCCCGCCGCCGAGGGCGCCGCGGAACTCACCGCCGAACTGGAGGCGCTGGGAGCCCGGGTGACCGTCGCCGCCTGCGACCTGGCCGACCGGGACGCCGTCGCCCGGCTCCTCGGCGACCTGACCGGCCCGGCCGCCGCACCGCCCCTCACCGCCGTCGTGCACGCCGCCGGAACCGACACCCCCGGACTGCTCGACGACACCGGCCCGGCCGCCTTCGACGCCGTCCTGGCCGCGAAGGCCGCCGGAGCGGTCCACCTCGACGCACTGCTGCGGGAACTGCCCGACGGGCACCCCCTGGACGCGTTCGTGCTGTTCTCCTCCATCGCCGGGGTGTGGGGCGCCGGCGGACAGGCCGCCTACAGCGCCGCCAACGCTCACCTCGACGCGCTCGCCGCCGCCCGCCGCGCCGACGGCCTGCCCGCCACCGCCGTGGCCTGGGGCCCCTGGGCCGGCTCCGGCATGGCCGCCGACCCCGGCATAGCCGACAGCCTCCGCAAGCGCGGCCTGGAGCCCCTGGCCGCCGACCGGGCGCTCACCGTCCTCGGCCGGGCGGTCGGCCGGGGGGCCACCGCCGTGACCGTCGCCGACGTCGACTGGGCCCGCTTCGCCCCGGCCTTCACCGTGGGCCGGTCCAGCCCCCTCCTCGACCGGCTGCCCGAGCTCCGCGACACCGGAAGCGCCCGCTCCGCCGACTCCGACGGGGCCGAGGACACCGCCCGGGCCCTGCGCCGCACCCTCGCCCAGGCCGACCCCGCCGACCGGGACCGCACCCTCGTGGAACTCGTCCGGACCGAGGCCGCCGCCGTCCTGGGACACCCCGGCCCCGAAGCCGTCGAACCGGGACGGGCCTTCCGCGACCTGGGCTTCGACTCCCTCACCGCCGTCGAACTGCGGGGCAGGCTGGTCCGCGCCACCGGACTGGCCCTGCCCACCACCCTCGTCTTCGACCACCCCTGCGCCCTCGACCTCGCCGGCCGGCTCCTCGTCGAACTCCTCGGCACCCAGGAGCCGTCAGCGCCCACCGCCACCCGCGCCCCTGCCGACGGGGAACCGATCGCGATCGTCGCCATGAGCTGCCGCTACCCCGGCGGCGTCCGCTCGCCCGAAGAGCTGTGGCAGCTCGTGGCCCAGGGCACCGACGCCATGTCGGTCTTCCCCGGCGACCGCGGCTGGGACCTCGACGCGCTCTACCACCCCGACCCCGACCACCCCGGCACCACCTACGCCCGGGCCGGCGGCTTCCTCTACGACCTGGCCGACTTCGACGCCGCGTTCTTCGGCATCTCACCGCGCGAGGCCACCGCCATGGACCCCCAGCAGCGACTGCTCCTGGAAACCTCCTGGGAGGCCTTCGAGCGGGCCGGCCTCGACCCGGCGACCGTACGCGGCAGCCGCACCGGCGTGTTCATCGGCTCCGGCTACCAGGACTACCTCCGGCGCGGCATCGCCGTCCCCGAAGGCGTCGAGGGCTACCTCGGCACCGGCAACGCCGCGAGCGTCGCCTCCGGGCGCATCGCCTACACCCTCGGGCTCGAAGGACCGGCCGTGACCGTGGACACGGCCTGTTCCTCCTCCCTCGTCGCCCTGCACATGGCCGTCCAGGCCCTGCGCCAGGGCGAATGCGAACTGGCCCTGGCGGGCGGCGTCACCGTGATGTCCAGCTCGGGCGCCTTCGTCGAGTTCAGCCGCCAGCGGGCCCTGGCCGCCGACGGCCGCTGCAAGGCCTACTCGGCCGATGCCGACGGCACCGGCTGGGGCGAGGGCGTCGGCATGCTGCTGGTGGAGCGGCTCTCCGACGCCCGCCGCAACGGCCATCCCGTCCTCGCCGTCGTCCGCGGCTCGGCCGTCAACCAGGACGGCGCCTCCAACGGCCTCACCGCACCCAGCGGCCGGGCCCAGCAGCTCGTCATCCGCCAGGCCCTCGCCACCGCCGGCCTCTCCGCCGCCGACGTCGACGCCGTCGAGGGACACGGCACCGGAACCCGCCTCGGCGACCCCATCGAAGCCTCCGCCCTGCTGGCCACCTACGGCCAGGACCGCGAGGCCGCCCGGCCCCTGTGGCTGGGGTCCCTGAAGTCGAACATCGGCCACACCCAGGCGGCGGCCGGAGCGGGCGGCGTCATCAAGATGGTCCAGGCGCTGCGGCACGGCCTGCTCCCCAGGACCCTGCACGCCGACGAGCCCACCCCGCACGTCGACTGGAGCGCGGGCGCCGTCCGGCTGCTCACCGCACCGGTCACCTGGGAGCCGCAGACCGACGGCCGGCCCCGCCGCGCCGGAGTGTCCTCCTTCGGCATGAGCGGCACCAACGCCCACGTCATCATCGAGGAGGCCCCCCACCCCGAGCCCGCCCCCACGGCGGACACCGCCCCGGCCGGTACCCCGGCCGGCACCCCGCGGCCCCGCCCGCTGAGCTCGGCCGCCACCGCGCTGCCGCTCGCGGCCCGCACCGTCCCCGCCCTGGAGGAACAGGCCGCCCGCGTCGCCGCCCTCCTGCGCGAGGACCCCGCCGCCGGACCGCGCGAGACCGGACACGCACTCGCCACCACCCGCACCCCCTTCGCCGAACGCGCGGTGGTCGTCGGCGAGGACCGCGACGAGCTGATCGCCGCCCTCGACGCGCTCGCCTCCGGCGCCTCCCACACCAGCGCCGTCCGCGGCACCGCCGCCGCCCCCGCCCAGCCCGTGTTCGTCTTCCCCGGCCAGGGCTCCCAGTGGGCCGGCATGGCCGTCGGACTCCTCGACGCCTCCGACGTCTTCCGCGACCGGATCACCGCCTGCGCCCGGGCCCTGGCCCCCCACGTCGACTGGGACCTCGAAGCCGTCCTGCGCGGGGCGGCCGGCGCCCCGCCCCTGGAGACCCCCGACGTCGTCCAGCCCGTCCTGTGGGCCGTGATGGTCTCCCTCGCCGAACTGTGGCGCTCCTGCGGGGTCCGCCCCGCCGCCGTCGTCGGCCACTCCCAGGGCGAGATCGCCGCCGCCGTCATCGCCGGAGCCCTCACCCTGGACGACGGCGCCCGCCTCGTCGCCCGCCGCAGCGCCCTCCTGCTGCGCCTGTCCGGACAGGGCGGCATGGTCTCCCTCCCCCTCCCCGAGAGCGAGGCCGCCGAACGCATCGCCCCCTGGCACGGCCGCCTCGCCGTCGCCGCCGTCAACGGCCCGGGCTCCGTCGTCGTCGCCGGCGACCGCGAGGCACTGGCCGGACTCCTCGCCGACTGCGCCGCCGACGGCGTACGCGCCAAGCGGGTCCGGGTCGACCTCGCCTCGCACAGTGCCCAGGTCGAGTCCCTGCGCGAGGAACTCGCCGCGGAACTCGCCGGACTGGCACCCACGGCGCCCCGGATCCCGTTCTACTCGACGGTCACCGGCGAACCCCTCGACACCGCGCCCGACTCCGCCTACTGGTACGGCAACCTGCGCCGGACCGTCCGCTTCGACCAGGCCGCCCGGCGCCTCCTCGCCGACGGACACCGGGTGTTCATCGAGATCAGCCCGCACCCCGTACTGGTCTACGGGCTCCAGGACACCATCGACGACACCCCGGCGGACACCCCCGCCGCCGTCCTCACCACCCTCTCCCGCGCCGAAGGCGGAGCCCGCCGCTTCCTGACCTCCCTCGGCGAGGCCCACGCGCACGGCGTCCCCGTCGACTGGGACGCCGTCCTCGGCGAGGACACCGGGCGCCCCGGCCCGGCCCCCGCCCTCCCCACCTACCCCTTCCAGCGGCAGCGGTACTGGCTCGACGCACCCGCCACCACCGCCGACGGCCCGGCCCCCGCGGCCGGACCCGCCGCCGACGCCGGATTCTGGGAAGCCGTGGCCCGGCAGGACCTCACCACCCTCGCCCGGCAACTGGACATCGACGAGGACGCCACCCTGCGCACCGCGCTCCCGGCCCTGAACGCATGGCACCAGGACCGCCACGACGAGGCCGCCACCGAAGCCTGGCGCTACCGCATCACCTGGAAGCCCGTGGCCGACCCGGCACCGCCCGCCACCCCCGCCGGCGTCTGGCTCACCCTCGTCCCCCGCGGCCTGCCCGAAGACCCCGCCGTCGACCTGGCCCTGGACTCCCTCGCCGCCCACGGCGCCAGGATCGTACGCCTGGACGTGGCGGGCGACGCCGGCCGCGACGGCCTCGCCGACGCACTGCGCACGGCCGGACACGACGCCACCGGCGTCCTGTCCCTGCTGGCCCTCGACGACCGCCCCCACCCGGACCACCCCGCCGTCCCGCTCGGCCTGGCCACCACCCTCCTCCTCGTCCAGGCACTCGGCGACGCGGGCCTCGACGCCCCCCTCTGGTGCCTGACCCGGGGCGCGGTCTCCACCGGCCCCGCCGACCCCGTCCGAGCCGTCCGCCAGGCACCGGTGGCCGCCCTGGGCCGGGTCGCCGCCCTGGAGCACCCCGGCCGGTGGGGCGGCCACATCGACCTGCCCCACGGGGTACGGGCCACCGACGGCCGCACCGGCCGCAGGCTGGCCGCCGTCCTCACCGCCGCCTCCGGCGAGGACCAGCTCGCCCTGCGGCCCGACGGCCTCCTCGCCCGCCGGATGCTCCGCGCCACCCGCGGCGGAGCACCATCCGCCCCCGGGTGGCAGCCGCGCGGCACCGTCCTGGTCACCGGCGGCACCGGCCACATCGGCGGCCACGTCGCCCGCTGGCTCGCCGGTGCCGGCGCCACCCACCTGGTGCTGGCCGGCAGCCGGGGCCCCGACGCCGAGGGCGCCGCGGAACTGGCCGCCGAACTGGAGGCCCTGGGCGCCGGCGTGACCCTGGCCGCCTGCGACCTGGCCGACCGCGAGGACGTGGCCCGCCTCCTGGACTCCCTCGACGCCCTGCCCCCGCTCAGCGCCGTGGTGCACGCCGCCGGCACCGGTACGCCCGCCATGATCGCCGACACCACCGTCGCCGCGTTCGACGCCCTCATGGGGGCCAAGGCGGCCGGCGCCGCCCACCTCGACGAACTCCTCGCCGACCGGGAACTCGACGCCTTCGTGCTGTTCTCCTCCGGAGCCGCCGCCTGGGGCAGCGGCGCCCAGTCCGGCTACGCGGCGGCCAACGCCTTCGTGGACGCCCTCGCCGAGGACCGCCGGGCCCGCGGCCTGACCGCCACCTCCGTCGCCTGGGGCGCCTGGGGCGGCGGGGGCATGGTCGACCGGGCGGCCGAGGAACGGCTGCGGCTGCGCGGGCTCGACCCCATGGACCCCGGCCTCGGGGTGCTGGCCCTGCGCCGCGCCGTCGAACGGGGCGACACCACCGAGGTCGTCGCCGACGTGGACTGGACCCGCTTCGTCCCCGGCTTCACCGCCGCCCGGCCCAGCCCCCTGATCGCCGACCTGCCCGAGGTGCGCCGCCCGGCCGCCGCCGAGGAGAGCGGCGCGGACACCCCGGCCGACGGCGAACCGCCGCTGCTCCGCCGCCTCGCCGGACTCTCCGGGGCCGACCGCGCCCCGGCCGCCCTGGAGTTCGTACGCTCCGAGGCCGCCGCCGTCCTCGGCCACCCGTCCGCCGACGCGGTGGGGGAGCGGCAGGTCTTCCTGGAACTCGGCTTCGACTCGCTCACCGCCGTCCGGCTCGCCAAGCGGCTCGGCCGGGCCACCGGCATGAAACTGCCCGCCACCCTCGTCTTCGACCACACCACCCCCACCGCCCTGACCGCCCGCCTCCTCGACCTGCTCGACCAGCGCCCCGGCGGCGGCCCCGCCACGCGGGCCGGGGCGGGCAGCGCCGGACAGGCCGCCGGGGAGGACCTGCTCGTCGGCCTCTACCGGCGGGCGGCCGAACTGGGCCGCCTCACCGAGGGCATCGAGATGGTCACCGCCGCCGCCCGGCTGCGCCCCGCCTTCGACGCCGCCGACGCGGACGCCCACCAGCCCGTCCCGGTCCGCCTCGCCCACGGCGACGAAGGCCCCCACCTGGTCTGCTTCGGCCCCTACATGGCACCCTCCGGAATCCACCAGTACGCCCGCTTCGCGGCGGCGTTCGGCGGCCGTCGCAGCATCTGGGGGCTCCCCGAGCCGGGCTTCGCCCCGGGCGAGTCCCTGCCCCGGGACGTCGAGGCCCTCGTCGAGGTCCACGTCAGGGCCGTCACCGCCTGCGCCGGAGAAGAGCCCGTGGTCCTCGTCGGCTACTCCTCCGGCGGCTGGGTCGCCCACGCCGTCGCCTGCCGGCTGGAGCGGATGGGCCGGCCCGTCGAGGGCATCGTGATGCTCGACAGCTTCACCCGGCACCAGGGCATGGGCGACCGGTTCCAGGCCGCGGTGGTCCGGGAACAGTCCGACCGCTTCGAGTTCATCTCCGCACCCGGCACCCAGCTCACCGCCATGGGCGGCTACCTCGCCCTCTTCCAGGACTGGAACGCCCCCGAGGCCGAAGCCCCCACCCTCGTCGTCCGCGCCGCCGACCGGATGGCCGCCGGCCGGACGACCCACGACGCGGACCCGTCCGACGGCCCCACCGACGACCGCCCGCCGGCCCCCGAACACGCCCAGACCGTCACCGAAGTGCCCGGCAACCACTACACGCTGATGGAACGCCACGCCGAGTCCACGGCGACCGCCGTCGACGAGTGGATCCTCAAGCTCCCCTGACCCGATCCACGAACCCCCGAAAGGACGAGATCCGTGAACACCCCGACCACCACCGACAGCAGCCTGTGGATACGCCGCTTCCAGCCGAGGCCGGACAGCGCCGTCCGGCTGGTCTGCCTGCCGCACGCGGGCGGCTCCGCCGGCTTCTACCTGCCCGTGGCCCGCGCCATGCCGGACTTCGCCGACGTCCTGTGCGTCCAGTACCCCGGCCGGCAGGACCGGCGCGCCGAACCCCTCGTCGACAGCATCCCCGAACTCGCCGACCAGGTGTTCACCGCCCTGCTGCCCTGGGCGGACCGCCCGCTGGCCTTCTTCGGGCACAGCATGGGCGCCTCCGTCGCCTTCGAGGTGGCCCGCCGCTTCGAACGGGAGAAGGGCATCGTGGCGGCGGCCCTGTTCGCCTCCGGCCGCCGCGCCCCCTCCGCCCACCGCCACGAGACCGTCCACCTGCGCGACGACGACGGCCTGATCGAGGAGGTGAAGGCCCTCAGCGGCACCGACACCCAACTGCTCGGCGACGAGGAGGTGCTGCGGATGGTCCTCCCGGCCATCCGCGCCGACTACCGGGCCGCCGAGACCTACGCCCCCGAGCCGGGGGAGAGGCTGCGCTGCCCCCTGCTCGCCATGGTCGGCACCGAGGACCCGAAGGTGACCGTGGACGAGGCCGCCGCCTGGGCCGAGCACACCGAAGGCCCCTTCGAGCTGCGGGTGTTCTCCCCGGGCCACTTCTACCTGCTCCGGGACCACGCCGAGGTCATCGAGGCCATGGCCGACCGGCTCCGTACCGCGCTGGAACGCTGACGACACGTCATGTTCCGGTCTGCCGACACCCGTTCCCCTCACGGACGGGCGGGCGGCGGCGGACCGGCCGGCGGACCTCCTGCGCGGCCCCCGGTCACGCGGGGCGCGGGACGTACGCCAGGCCGTGCGCCCCGGCTTCGCCCAGCCTGGCGACGTCCAGCCGGGCCAGCCGCTCCAGCGTGTCCAGGTCCACGACGTCGACGGTCGAGGAGATGACGCAGGACACGTAGCCGAGCCGGCCGTCGGGGGAAGAGGCGATCGTCAGCGGGAACAGCCCGACCTCGACCCCGCCCAGTTCCTCACGGGTGCCGGCGTCGAACACGGTGAGGCGGCCCGGTGCGTGACGTCCGAGCCGGGCCCCCGCTTCCGCCGTCATGCGCAGCTCGCCCACGAGCAGCCTGCCCGTCGACGTCAGGTGCACCGGCAGCACGACGTCCTCCGTGGGCAGGATGCCGACGACGGTCGCCGTCCTCGGGTCGACGACCCGGACGCCGGTGGCGGGCCGCTCCCCGGCGCCGCCGGAGAAGTCACCGTACGGCGCGGCGACGAAGGCGTGCGCGCCGTCCGCGGAGACGGCGAGCCCCTCGCTGCCCGGGACCTCCACCTTCGCGGTGAGGACGCCCCGTTCGAGGTCCACGACGGACACGAACGGCGCTTCCTTGTTGGTGGCGAAGCCCGTCCGCCCCGCCGGGTCGATCGCGAACCAGTGCGGGCCGGGCGCGTCCGTGTCGATCCTGCCCAGCGGCCGGCGCGTCCGCGTGTCCACCACCACGACACCGCCGGGCCGGTCCGCCGCGCCTTCCACGCTGACGTAGAGCCGCCCGCGCGCAGCGTCGAGCGCCAGCCCGTGCGGCCCGTGTTCGGGGGCGAGGTCGACGATCTCGACGACACGGCGGGCATCGGGGTCGATGACGGCCAGCTCGGTACGGCGGCCGCCGTTCGCGTGGTAGTAGCCCGAGCGGTACGTGAGGGTGCACCACAGCAGCCTCCGTGCCGCGTCGAAGCACAACTCGTGCGGCTCGGCGGGAACTTCCACCGATCCGAGGTACCGGTCGCGGGCGGCGTCGAAGAACGAGACCGCCGGTCCGCTCTGACTGACGACGGCCAGGACATCGCCTTCCCGGCCGGAACGGGGGGACTGCGGCACAGCGGCTCCTTGAAGGGGGAGGAAGGGGAACGTCACGCGTGTTCGCGGACGTCTCCACTCTCCGCTGCCGGCCGGCGCGACAGCCATGCAAAGATGGGCATCCCATCATTGCCGAAAACGCAAAAGCGCAGCTCGGGAGCGAGGAACCGGTGGATCTCAACCTGTTGCGCGTCCTGGACGCCCTGCTCCAGGAGAACAGCGTGACCCGTGCCGCGGAACGCCTCGGATCCTCACCCGCCGCGGTCAGCCGCACCCTGGCCCGGCTCCGCCGCGCCGTCGGCGACCCCCTGCTCGTCCGGGCCGGGCAGGGGCTGGTCCCCACCCCGCGCGCCGTGGAACTGCGCGAGGAGGTGGGCGCGTTGCTGCGCGGCTGCGAGAACGTGCTCAGGCCCGGAGCCGGTTTCGACGCCGTACACCTCCAGCGCACCTTCACCGTGCAAGCCGCCGACCTGCTCCTGGCCGGACTCGCCGGGAGCCTGACCGAACGGATCCACGCCGAAGCCCCGCACGTGGACGTGGTGTTCCTGCCGGAGGCGGTGGAGGGCGGCCCCGGGCTGCGCCAGGGCCGGGTGGACGTGGAACTGGGCGTCCTGGCCCACCTCGACCCCGAGATCCGCACCAGGCAGCTCACCAGGATGCCGCTGGTCGGCATCGCCCGCAGCGGCCATCCGCTGTTCGGAGGACGGATCGACGCCCGCCGGTTCGCCGCGGCCGACCACATCGGCATCTCCCGGCTCGGCAAGCGCCACGGCCCCATCGACCGCGCGCTCGCCGAACTCGGGCTGCACCGCCGGACCGCCGTCGTAGTACCGAGCCACACGAGCGCGATGATGCTCGCCCGGGACACCGATCTCGTCGCCCTCAGCCTGGACGGCTGGCTCCCCGGCACCGTCGCGGCCATGGGCCTGCGGACCTTCCCCGTCCCCCTCGACCTCGAACCCCTGGACCTCGGCATGGCCTGGCACCCCCGCAACTCGGCCGATCCGGGCCACCGCTGGTTCCGCGAACACCTCGCGGCAGCCGTCCTGGCCCCACCGGCCGCCGGTACGCCCGGCCCCGCCGCCGGCGCCCCATGACGGAACCCGCCGCCCGTACCGCGCGGCGGAGAACGCCCACCCAGCCCGGCCGGAGCCGGGGTGTCGACCGGTCGACCCTCCGCCGCGAGCCCTACCGGCCGCCGAAGTCCGGAAGGGTGATCGAGCCGTCCTCGTTGAAGGGGAACCCGGGATTGTGCGCGACCTCCCACAGGTGGCCGTCGGGATCGGCGAAGGCGCTGGAGTAGAACCCGACGGCGTTCACGGCCGCCGGCCGGGTGACCGTCCCGCCGGCCCGTTCCGCCGCCGCGAGCAGGGCGTCCACCTCGGCATCGGAACGCACGTTGTGCGACAGGACGATCCCGCCGAACCCGCCCGCCGGACCCGCCTCCACCCCGCACTCCGCCGCCAGTCTGCCGCGGTCCCACAGGACGAGCCCCAGGCCGCCCGCCTGGAAGAAGACGGTCTCCTCGACTTCCTGCCCCCGCCAGCCCAGGGCGAGGTAGAAGGCCTTGGCACGGGGGAGATCGGAAACTCCCAGGGTGACCAGGGTGATGCGCTGCTCCATGTGACCACGGTACGCCCGTTCGCGGAACCGGCCCCGTGGGTAGGTTCCCCTGCCCGGCGTGCCGGAACCCGGGCGGCTGAACCCGCGGCGGTGCGGGGCAGGAAGGCGAGGAGGGCCGATGGGGGAAGCGGACGGCCTCTGCGTGGTGTTCGTGCACGGCTTCGCTTCCCGGCCGAAGGCGTGGGACCGGTTCACCGCCCTGATCGCCGCGGACGAAGGCCTGCCCGCGCCGGAGGCGAAGGCGTTAGGGTACGCGACCGGCCTGACGCGGCTCAGGCCGGACCGCGTGCTCCGAGGCGAGGGCCGTGAGCGAGCCCTTCGGACGGCCTGACTCCTCCGGCCCGCCGTTCGGTCTCGCCCCACTGCTCCGTGTGGCGCACCGCCGCCTCCGGCAGGCACAGGAGCGGGTCGAGCCGCTCACGCGGGCAGAAGGAGGCGGTGTCCCTCTCGCTCCGGAGCGGCCCGGGACGCCACCATGGAGTGGCTCCCGCACAGCGGAGCCGCGGGCCGGTGTCCGGTCCCGGCCGAGACCGCCCACCCGACCCGAAGGGGCGTGCGCACATGTCCGACCACCCGGCGGCGGATCCCGCGGATACCGGGGACCGCGTCGAGCTCGCTCCCGGCGAAGTCCCCTCCGACGGCCGTTTCGCCAACCCCGACCTCCTGCCCGTCCCGGTCGGGGCCCGGCGCTGGACCACGTACAACTTCACGGCCCTGTGGGTCGGCATGGCACACAACATCCCCTCCTGGCTGCTCGCCTCCGGGCTGGTGGCGCTGGGGATGGACTGGAAGCAGGCCGTCTTCACCATCGCCCTGGCCAATCTCATCGTGCTCGTGCCGATGCTCCTCACCGGCCACGCCGGCCCCAAGTACGGGATCCCGTTCCCGGTGCTGGCCCGGGCCTCGTTCGGGGTGCGCGGAGCCAACATGGCCGCGCTCATCCGGGCGGCCGTGGCCTGCTGCTGGTTCGGGATCCAGACCTGGATCGGCGGGTCGGGGATCTTCGTCCTGCTCGGCAAGATCTTCGGCGGATGGGCGGGGGCCGCCGAGATCGGCGGCGAGCCGTGGACGCTGTGGCTGTGTTTCATCGTCTTCTGGGCCCTCGAACTCGCCATCATCTACCGGGGGATGGAGGCCCTGCGGCGCTTCGAGAACTGGGCGGCGCCCTTCGTCATCGTCGGCGCCCTGGTGCTGCTGGTGTGGATCGGGACGAAGGCGGGCGGCTTCGGCGAACTGCTCGACCAGCCGTCCCGGCTCGGCTGGGGCGAGGACTTCTGGCCGGTCTTCTTCCCCTCGCTCATGGGGATGATCGCCTTCTGGTCCACCCTCTCGCTCAACATCCCCGACTTCACCCGCTTCGGCGCCGGCCAGCGCTCCCAGATCGTCGGCCAGACCCTCGGGCTGCCGACGACGATGACCCTCTTCGCGCTGCTGTCGGTCTTCGTCACCTCCGGCTCGGAGGCGGTGTACGGCGCCCCGATCTGGGACCCGGTGGAGCTCGTCGCCAAGACCGACAGCGTCTTCGGGCTGCTGTTCGGCCTGGTCACCGTACTGATCGCGACGATCTCGGTGAACATCGCGGCCAACGTCGTCTCCCCGGCCTACGACCTGGCCAACCTCGCGCCCCGGCTGATCGACTTCCGCCGGGGCGCGCTGATCACCGGGGTGGTCGGGGTGCTGATCATGCCGTGGAAGCTGACCTCCACCCCCGAGCTGTACATCTTCACCTGGCTGGGCCTGGTCGGCGGCCTGCTCGGCACGGTCGCCGGCGTCCTGATCGCGGACTACTGGATCGTGCGCCGCACCCGGCTCTCGCTGCCCGGCCTTTACCGGGAAGGCGGGCCGTACTGGTACACGGGCGGCTGGAACCTCCGGGCACTGGCGGCCTTCGCGGTGGGCGGGGTACTCGCCGTCGGCGGCTCCCATTCGGCCCCCGGCAAGGGCCCGTTCCCCGAGGACGGCCTGATCCCCTTGCTGAAACCCCTCGCCGACTACGGCTGGGCCGTGGGCCTGGCCGCGTCCCTGCTGCTCTACACCGCCCTCATGATCCGGACGCCCGGAGCGCGCCCCGGCTCACCGGGAGCCGACCGCGCGCACGGCGGACCGGCCTGACGGCGTCACGGGTCCGTGGTCCGCTGAGCGGGCCCGGCCCCGGCCCTGTACCCCCGTATGCGAGTTCGGTTAGGCTGACCTTGCCTGGAGTGCGGGTTCGCAGGTCCGGGTTACGGTGCCGCAGGCGGCAACCCACGGGACGGAACGGGCAGGGGCAGGGCACAGGTGAGAGACGGTGACCGGGCTTGTGCACGTCGTACGCCCGCCGGGGCGGGGCGCCGATGAGGATCACGGGTGCCCTGGCAACCGGCCCGGAGTTCGGGAAGAGGCGCCGTGGATAAGATCATCGTCACGGCCGGAGCCCTGTACGCCATCGTCCTGCTCCGCGCCGGAGGGACGTTCGCCGTCGGGTGGCTCGCCGGCGCCGGTGCCCGGCGCAGCCGGTTCTCCGAGCGGGTCTCCTCGGCGAAGTTCCAGCGCGCCGAGCGGGCGATCCAGCGCTGGGGCGCGCCGGTGGTGGCCGTCTCCTTCCTCACCGTCGGCTTTCAGACCGCCGCCAACTTCCTCGCCGGCAGCATGCGCATGCCGCTGACGCGCTACCTCCCCGCCCTGTTCCTGGGCGGAGCGGCCTGGGCGCTGATCTACGCGACCGCGGGGCTCGGCATCCTGGAAGTACTGGGAAGGCTCTTCGCCGAGCGGACGGCCCTCGGGGTGTCCGCCGTGGCCGTCCTCCTCCTCGTGGCGTGCGGGGTGGTGCTCTACCGCAGGAGGAAGGCCGCCCCGCCGGCCGCGGCCCCCGCGGCCGACCGGGAATCCTGAGCCCGGCCCGCCCGGCCCGCCCGGCCCGCCCGGCCCGCCCGGCCCGGGGCCGCGGCGCGGCGTGAAGGCCGCGGCCGGACGACACCGCCTGCGTCGACAGGCCCTACGGTGCAGGACGGTCGCGGACCTCGGCCAGCCGGGCCACGGCGTCGACGACGGCCGCGCGGTGACGCGCGTGGTGCGCTTCGGCGGCCACGTCGCCGCCGGCCGTGGTGTACCAGGCCTGGGCCAGGCCGAGGATCAGGGTGAGCAGGTCGGCCGGGTCGTGCGCGGGATCCACCAGCCCGTCGCGCTGGGCGGCCACTAGTGCGGCCGTCTTGCGCGCGTACGCCTCCGCCTCCAGGGGGGTGGCCTCCGGGCGCTCCAGCCGCTTCCACATCACCAGCCGCATCAGCCGGGGGTCGGCCGTCAGGTGGTCGAAGACGGCACCCGCGTAGCCGGGCAGGTTCCGGGCGTCGAAGGGAACGGACTCGGTGCCCTGCTCGACGGCCCGCAGGAGCACCTGGTCGAACAGCTGCTCCTTGTTGCCGTAGTAGGCGTAGATCATCCGCTTGTTCGCGTCGGCCGCGTCGGCGATGCGGTCGACCCGGGCGCCGGCGATGCCGTACGCGGCGAACTCGCTGAAGGCCGCCGAGAGGATGCGGGCCTTCGTCGCCTGGGAATCACGTGCCATGATCCCCAGGCTAGCAAGTAACTATCCGGTTATTGACATGCGGGGCAGGCCTCGTGCATCGTGTAGATAACCAGTTAGTTACGTCCCCGTGGAGGGGAGAGGAGAAGCATCATGGAACTGCGCGCACTCGGCTCCCAGGGTCTGCGGGTCGGCGCCGAAGGCCTCGGCTGCATGGGCATGAGCGCCTTCTACGGAGCCACCGACGAGACGGAGTCCCTCGCCGCCATCGACCGCGCCCTGGAACTCGGCGTCACCCTCCTCGACACCGCCGAGGGATACGGCCCCTTCCTCAACGAGCAGCTGGTCGGCAAGGCCGTCGCCGGCCGCCGCGACCAGGTGGTCATCGCCACCAAGACCGGCATCGAGTTCGACGACCACGGCACCTTCCGGGGCCTCAACGGCCGCCGCGAGTACATCCACCGCGCCGCCGAGCGCTCGCTGCGCCACCTGGGCACCGACCACATCGACCTGTACTACCTGCACCGCGTCGACCCGGACGTGCCGGTCGAGGAGAGCATCGGGGCCATGGCGGAGCTGGTGGCCGCCGGCAAGGTCCGCTACCTCGGCATCAGCGAGGCCGCCGCGGCCACCATCCGGCGCGCCCACGCCGTGCACCCCCTGACCGCCGTGCAGAGCGAGTACTCCCTCTTCGAACGGGGCCTGGAGGACGACGGCACAGGCGCCGCCCTCGACGAACTCGGCATCGGCCTGGTCGCCTACTCCCCGCTCGGCCGCGGCTTCCTGTCCGGCGCCATCACCAGCCCGGACGACTTCGCCGCGGACGACTACCGCCGCACCGACCCCCGCTTCCAGGGCGAGAACTTCTCCCGCAACCTCGCCGTCGTCGACGCCGTCCGGGCCCTCGCGCAGGCCAAGGGGGTCACCCCGTCCCAGCTGGCCCTCGCTTGGGTGCTGCGCAGCGGAGCGGTGCCGATCCCGGGCACGAAGCGGCGCCGCTACCTGGAGGAGAACGTCGCCGCCACCGCCGTCACCCTCACCGAGGAGGACGTCGCGGCGATCGAAGCCGCGGCCCCGCGCGGCATCGCCTCCGGCGACCGCTACGCCCCGGAGTACATGCACACCCTGAACGGCTGACCCCCGGTCCGCCGACGGCCCCGGTCGTCGGACCGGGGCCGTCGGCAGGGCGCAACCGCGACACGCCCTAGCGGCGGGCGTCCACCACCGCCAGGAGCTTGCCGCTGGTCGGGCTGCGGTCCAGCGACGCGCCCTCCACCGCCTCGACCGCCAGGTCCAGCAGCCGCTCCGCCACCGCCGAGCGGAGCTCCGGGTAGCCGGACAGCAGGACCTCCCGCAGCCGCTCCGGGTCCGTCGCCGGCGTCCGTTCCACCCGTACGGTGAGCCGCTCGCGGGCGTCCGTGCCGTCGAGCCGGATCTGCAGCTCGCCGCGGTGGCCGCCCTGTTCCTCGGCCAGGGCCAGGAACCGGCGGTGGTTCAGGAAGTACGTCGCCACCCGCATCACGTCACCGGTGCGCCCCATCAGCTCGAACCGGGGCGCCCGACGGCCACAGGGGCAGCGGCCCGGGACCTCCCGGCCGAGGTCGCCTATCAGGTACCGGCCCAGCCGCTGGCCGCGCCGGGCGTGCGTGGTGAAGACCAGCCGGCCCGTCTCGCCCGGGGCCACCGGCCGGTCCTCGTCCACGTCCACGATCTCCATCGTGTGGAGGTCGGCGTGCAGGTGGTGGACGCCACCGGAGCTCTCCGCGCACTGGTAGCCCAGCGGGCCGAGGTCGGTGCTGCCGTAGGTGATCGACCGGACGGTCTCGATGCCGAACTCCTCCCTCAGCGTGCGCTGCTGCTCCGCCGTGAAGTGCTCGCCGCCGTAGAAGACCTTCCGCAGCCCGCCGTACGCCCGCAGCGCGTCCGCCTCCGCGTGCAGCAGCTGCCACAGGTAGGAGGGCATGCCGAAGAGGGTGTCGGCCCGGTGCTCGACGAGGGCCCGGGCCGTGGCCCGGTGGTCCGGTCCGGCGGCCAGCGGCAGCTGCACCCCGCCCAGCCGTTCCAGTACGGAGAAGAAGCTGATGAAACTGCCGTACATGCCGCCGCAGTAGAAGAGGTTGGCGGTGCGGTCCCCGACCGGGTCGTAGCCCGCCGCGAGCAGGCCGCGGGCGGCGGCGTGCATCTGGGTGTCGTAGTCGTCGTAGCTGAACACCGACAGGGCGGGGGCGCCCGTGCTGCCGCCGCTGCGGAAGTACAGCTCGGCGTCGGCCCGGCCCAGCTCCCGCGCCGGAGCCTGCACGTCCTCCTTGCCCAGCAGCGGGCCCGCCGGCGGCGGCAGGACGACGGGCCGGACCAGGTCGTCGAGGCAGGCGGTGGTGGCGAACCGGTCCGGGTCGGCCTGGACCGCGACGCGGCGGCTGTAGCGCTGCAGGGCGTACACACCGTCGTGCGGCTCGCCCGCGTAGCTGCGCAGCATCGCGCCGACCGGCGTGACGCGCGTGACGCCGGCGGCCAGGGCGGTGCGCGACAGCTCGGCGATGTCGGACGGGCTGCCCGCGAGGCCCGCCGTCTGCAGGTAGCGGCGCATCGGACGCAGGGTGGAGATCAGCCGCTTCCGGGGCAGCGGCTTGACCCACACGCTGCGGTGCAGCGGCGAGGCCGTGAGCGGCGACCGGGTGTCGGCCATCACCCGCCACGAGCCGTCGGGCGCGGCGAACACCCGGGTGAGGCCGAGGTGTTCCTCCAGCCGGGCCACCAGCTCCGTGGTGGTCAGCTCGGCGGCCTCGGCGGGGTCCGGCCCGCCCGCCGCGGCGGCGTCCGCGGCCGGCGGGCGGGCCGCGAGGACCGCCGCGAACCGCTCGGCGAAGGCGAACACCTCCTCCTCGTCCTCGGTGTCGAGGTAGACCACCTGGGGGCTGGAACACGCCTGCTGCTCGTGCAGGCACACGTCGTCCGCGAGGGCGTCGAGCGTCCCGGCGTCCGACCAGGCGTCTCCCGTCAGGTACGCGAAGGAGATCCGGTGGCCCCACTCCACCAGCCGGCAGCCGGCCGGCACATGGGCCGCCACCCCTTCCACGGCACCTTCCCCGCCCCACACGGCGACGGCGTCCGCGGGTGCGCACATCAGGCGCAGCCACTCCTGCCGGGAGGACGGGAACCGCAGGACGACGACCCGCGCGGCCAGCGCGCCGCCCGGATCGAGGGCCGCGAGCTCGGCCATCAGGTGCTGGGTGAAGAGGGTGTCGGCGCCGCTGGTCTTCAGGACGTTGACGTTCCCGGCGAGCAGCCCCTCGACGATGCTCAGCGGTGCGACCGTCACCGCGTTGCCGGGAGCGATGTGGGCGACCAGGCCGACGGGCGCCCACGCCTCGTAGACCGTCTCGCGCGGATCGGCGCGGTCCAGCCGTCCGGGGGTCGCGCCGCCGAGTTCCCGGCGCAGCTTGCGGGTCAGCTCCCGGCGGCCCAGCAGGCCGCCCAGCTCGGCCAGGACGGCCGGGTCCTCCCCCTCGGGCAGGTGCGCGGCGAGCCGGCCGCGCACCGGGTGGGCCGGGTCGCACAGGGCGGTGGCGAGGGCGTCGCAGGCCGCCAGCACGGTCTCGGTCTCCAGCACCGTCGCCAGCGCGGCCTCGACGGCGGCGGGCAGGCCGGCGAGCCGGCGCCCGGCCTCCTCGTCGCCGATGAAGGCACCCTGCCAGTAGTGGTGCGCGCCGCCGTCGCCCTGCTGCTCGTACGCGTTCTCGGTCATGCTCTCCGTCACGGTCACGCCATGCCCTTCATCAGTTCCGCCGCGGCCACCGCGCAGCTCCGGTTGCGGCTCACTCCGGCACGGCCGTGGACGGTGAACCAGGGGGTCTCCAGCTCGCACCCGCAGGCGTCGCCCGGCTGGAGGGAGGCGAGGTCGCCCATGACCACGCTCTGCGCCGGCACCGAGGTGATGTAGGGCGACACGAGGTGCAGGTAGCCGCGCTCCCCGTACGGCAGGGGTTCGAGCGTGCGCGTGGAGCGGATCGTCACCCGGGACCACACGGGGGCGTGCAGCCGGTGGTGGTCGCACTCGATGTACGGGATGCAGTGCTCCACCGAGCCGAAGGTGTCCCGGATCCGCTCGCCCGGGATGCCGAGCTGCTCGGTGACGCGCGCGTACAGCTCCTCCTTCTCGATCCGCCGGTCGGAGTGCCCCTTCCAGCCGCCTCCGAGGACGACGAGGGAGCCCTCGGGCAGGCGCAGCGGGGGCAGCCCCATGGCCCGCATCCGCTCCAGGGTGAAGAAGAGGAAGGCCGGGAAGCCGAGGATGCGGACCGGGGCGTCCTCCCGCTCGAAGCGGCGCAGCGCGGCGATGCAGCCGAAGGGGTCGAACTCGTGGTCCCCGCCGGTGTGGCGCAGCGCGTACTCGACGCTGCGCGCCGGGGCGAAATCGCACAGGTAGTTGTCGGTGAAGGCGGTGCCCAGGTTCAGCGAAGGGGCCGGCTCGTAGCTGTACAGGAGGTAGTTGACCTCCTGGCCGGGAGTGATCCAGCCGTTGCGCTCGAAGATCCGGGCGACCATCCGCTGGGCCGAGCGGATGGTCCAGTGGTCGAAGAACATCTGCGACTTCTGGCCGGTGGTGCCGGAGGAGGTCAGGTGCAGCTCGACGTCCTCGCGCGGGACGGAGAGCACCTCGTGCCGCTTGAAGAAGTTCGCGTGGACGAGCGGCGTCCGGTACGGCGGCGCCGGGGGAGTGGCCTCGTACAGCGAGCGGAAGAAGGAGGAGCGCTCGACGTGCCAGGCGTTGGTCTCCGCCATGGCGGCGGCGAACAGCTCGTCCTCCGCGGGACCGTGGGCGTACGGGTCGGTCAGGTCGCACAGCTGTTGTACGTGCGGCAGGAGGGCCGGGTCGGGTACGGAGACCGGCGCGAGATGGGGGTTCATGGGGCAACCTCGGATGATGTGGGCAGGTGCGTCGACGTCCAGGCCGACACGTAGCAGTCCAGATAGGGCTGGAGGGGCGGTTCGACGGCGACGCCGCGGAAGTCGATGCGCTCGCCGGAGCGGGACAGGACGGCGTAGTCGTGGAAGCCGTCGCCGTCCGCGCGCATCGCCGGGTAGACGGCCCCGGCGACGAACCCCTCGGACAGGAAGGCCGAGAGGACCTCCCGGTGCGCGAGCGGCACCAGGGCCTCGACGTAGCCCGCGCCCGCGCGGGCCAGGGCCCGGGTGACGGGTTCGAGGCACGCGGCCGCGGCGGCCGGGTCGGGATGGGCGGTCAGCAGGGAGCAGTACCCGCCGGCGCGGTTGAGGTAGGCGTAGACCTCGAAGCGGCCGTCCTCGGGAGTGAGCAGCACGTTCGGGGTGTGCAGCGGGTAGAACCAGCCCTCGGCGCTCGGGAACCGCTCGCGGAAGCGGCGGCGTACGAAGGCCGGCGCCTCGATCATCTCCAGCCGGTCGCCGGCGCCGTGCGGCACGGGCGGGGCCGGGAGGGGGCCGGCGGCGGCCCGCACTCCGGGGTAGCGGATGCCCAGCGCGGCCTCGGCTGTGCGCAGCAACGGCAGGAGCGGGGCGGGCACTTCGGTGACGGGGATCCGGCGGTCCAGCACCCCCGCGGAGTGACGCGCGTAGAGTGCGAGGCTTTCGCGGCTGCGGAGATCCACCGCGTTGGGCAGGATGCCGAGCGGACGGAAGCCGTTGCGTGCGACGACGCGTTGCGGGCCGGCGCTCACGGTGCGCACGGTCGCGTAGACCGAGTCCAGCCGCCCCGAGTCCAGCATGCCCGCGCACAGGGCCTCCGTCAGGGTGGCCGCGAGGCCCGCCGAGCGGTGCCCGGGGTGCACGGCGATGCCCTCCAGCCGGCCGATGCGGCTTCCGGCCTCACCGTGGATGGCGGCGGACCCGGTCAGGGCCCCGGTGTCGGGGCAGCGGCCGACGAGCCACAGGGAGTACGGGTCCTCGATCAGCCGGGCCATCTCGGCCGGGTCGGTGCCGAGGGCCACGGGGTAGTGCGGTCCGTAGACGGCGTAGTAGAGCTGGCGCAGTTCGGCGATGTCCGAGCAGGCGGCGGGGGTGACGACGGGGGTGACGACGGGGTTCACCGCTCACCTCCGGCGGGTTCCGCCGCGGCCGGCGCGGCCGCGGGGGACCGCAGCAGGGCCAGTGCGCAGGCCGCGGGGACCAGTCCGACGCCCTGCACCAGGCACAGGGTCCGGGGTGAGACGAGGTCTCCGGCGAAGCCGAACACCAGGGACGCCACCGGCAGGGAGGCACCCAGCACGGCCTGCATCACGGCGAAGAAGCCGGGCTTGTCCGCCGGCGGCACCAGCCGCTGGAAGAGGGCCACGAAGCGGACGCTGACGGCCCCGGCACACCAGCCGGCCACCGCCAGGCAGCCCGCGATCACCAGCCGGTGCGCGACCAGACCCGGCAGCGCGAGGGCGAGGGCCATCAGGCCCAGGCACCAGGCACCGGCGACCGTGGGGCGTCCAGGCACGCGGGCGCCGGTGAAGGCGCCGACGAGCGCGCCGGTTCCCAGGGAGGCCTCCAGCAGGGCCACCGTGCCGCCCCCGCCCGCCAGGACCGAGCGGGTGTAGAGCGGGATGACGACGAACACGGCGGTGGTGAAGAGGTTCGCCGCGGTGAAGCAGACCAGGATCCGCCGCACGTAGGGGAGTTCCCCGAGGATGCGGCGCAGCGTGCGCCGCTCGGCGGCCAGGGGCGGCGTCCCGGCCCCTGGACCCTGCGCGAGGGTGCGGAAGCGGGCGCTCGCGACGAGGAGGGCGGCGCCGAGGTAGGCGGCCGCGCAGCCGGCGGCCAGTCCGGCCACCCCGGCACGGTCGACCGTCAGGGCGCCGAGCAGTGCGCCGCCGAGGCCCGCCAGGGACTGGGTGGACAGCTCGAAGCCGGTGGCGGTCTCGATGTCGGCGTCGTCGACGAGTTCGGGCACCGAGGTGGTGAGGCAGGGGTCGAAGAACGCCTGACAGGTCGCCAGGGCCAGGCCGGCGGCGTACACGGTGGCGAGCGGCGGTCCGCCGCCGTACGCCCACAGCGCGAGGACGCCCGAGACGCCCCCGGCCAGGGCGGCGGCGTTCCGCAGCACCGAACGGTGCGCGGAGCGGGCGACGGCCGCGGCCACCACGGGCGCCAGTGCCACGGCGGGCAGGGTGCAGGCCGCCATGAACAGCCCGGACGCGAGCCCCCGCGCGTCCTGCACGGCGTAGGCGACGATCCACCAGGCCACGCCGACCTGGAACATCCGTACGGCGCCCTGGGCGAGGACCTGGCCGAGCCAGACGGAGCCGAAGGCCCGGTTGCGCAGGACCAGCGGAGCCAGTCGCGCGTCGGCCCGGGTCGGGGTCCCGGTCTCCCCGGCCACGGGTGGGGCGGCGGTCATGCGGTCGGCCTCTCGTCGATGACCCGGACGAGCTTGCCCGAGCGCGGGTTGACGGCGAGATCGCGGTGGCGCGCCCACTCCACGGACAGCGGGTGCACGAATCCGGCGCTCACGCTCTCCGGATACAGCGGCCGGACCCTCTCCAGCTCCGCGACGACGGCCTCGGCCAGTCGCTCACCGCCGGGGTCACCGGGGGCCGTCGCCAGGCGCAGGACGAGCCCGTCGCGGCCGTCCCACCGGCGGACCACGAGCTGCATGCCGACCACGCGCCCCGCGGTGTCCGCCGCGGCCACGGCGGACTGGGCGTCCTGGGTGTAGAGGGAGACGGGGCCCACCCGTACGCCCTCCTCGGCGCGGCCGAGTATCCGGAAGTGCCCGGGCCCGGTGCCGGTCCACTCGGCGCGGTCGCCCGCGGGGAAGCGGATGATCGGCATGAGGCGGCGGAAGAGGCTGGTGACGACGACCCGCCCGGGCCGGCCCGGTTCGGTGATCGGCTCGCCGGTGGAGTCGTCGAGGATCTCGACGATCGAGTACGGCGTGAAGGCGCGGTGCACCCGGGCGTCGGAGCCGGGTACAGGACGGCCGAGCAGGCCCGCGTCGACGCTGGCGTAGCCGATGGAACGCGCCTCGGCGTGCGGGAACGCGGTGGCCAGCAGCCGCCGCTGGTCGTCGAAGAGGGCCTCGCCGCCGAACAGGAGCAACTCGACCGACTCGAGCCGCACACCGGACGACACGGTCTGCTCGGCGAGCCGGCACAGGCTGGTCGGCGTGCCGGCCAGTACCTGGGCGGCGAGTTCGCGCAGCGTCGGGATCGTCGACTCCAGGGGCGCGCCGCCGCCGATGGGCAGGCGGACGTTGTCCACGGGCGCGTGGCCGAGCGAGTCGAGGACGAAGAGGAAGCTGGCGTACAGCTCCCCGGCGTAGAAGAGGTCGGCGACGCGGTGTCCCGGACGCAGCCCCGTGTCCACGAGTCCCTGACCGAAGGCGGTGACGAACGTGCGCCACTCGTCACGGGTGTAGACGGAGAACTTGGGGGACCCGGTGGTGCCGCCGGTCTTGTAGACCGTGGCCTCGCTGAGCGGGCCGGTCAGCACGCGGCTGTCGTGCAGGGTGTTGGCTGCCCAGAACGCCTGCTGGTCGACCACCGGCAGGTCGGTGAGGTGGTCGGCGTTCGGCGGCAGGGACGCGTAGAGCTCCTGGTAGAAGGGCGAGTTGTGACGCGCGAACCGGATGAGGTCCGAGAGTTGCTGGGCGGACATGGGCCTTTGCCTAGGTGACGGAAACGGGACCGGAGCCACGGCGGGGCGCGGTGGGAGCGGGTGTCCGCTCTCCTGCCGGCCCGGCCGGTGTGAGCGGGGGACCCCCCGGTGCCCCCGCCTCCTCGGTGCACGCCAAAAGTTGACGCGCAGTCATGATGATGAAACATCAGTGCGCTTCTCACCAAACCGGGCAAGGATTTCCGGCCAGTGCGGCCACATCCGTCAGTATTTGCAGCGCAGGCTCTCGTGCAGGCTCAGGCTCCCGCTCAGGCCGAGGCTCAGGCCGGGGCCCGGGACGGGGTTCAGGCCTGGGTTCAGGCCGCCGCGGCGCGGAACGTGCTGGGGCTCAGGCCCCTGTGGCGTTTGAACGCGGCACTGAAGCCGAAGGCGTCGGCGTAGCCGACCGACCTTCCGATCTGGGCGATGCTGAGGTCGGTGTCGGTCAGCAGGGCCTCGGCCTCGTCCATACGGCACTCGGTGAGGTAGGCGAGGGGCGGGCGGCCCATCAACTGGGTGAAACGCCTGGCGAACAGGGCCCGCGAGACGCCGGACCGGGCGGCCAGCGACGCTACGGTCCAGGAATCCGCGGGCCGGTCGTGGAAGGCCTTCAGGGCGGGTGCGAGGACCGGGTCGGCCAGCCCCCGGTACCAGCTGGGCGCGTCGGCGCCGGCCTGGTCGAACCAGGTGCGCAACGTGCACACCAGCGCCCAGTCGAGGAGCCGGTCCATCAGCGCCTGCGAACCGGCCGAGAGCCGGGCGGCGTCGATGGCGGCCGTCTCCAGCAGGGCGCAGACGTCGGCGTCCTCATGGATCACCAGGACGGGCGGCAGGGCCCGCAGGAGCCGCTGGTGGCGGTGGCCCGAGGCGCGGTAGGCGCCCACGATCAGGGTGGTGGCCTCCTCCGCGTCGGCTCCCCAGCGGATGCCGCCGAGTTCCCGGCCGCCGCATTCCGCGTCGGCGGTGAAGCAGGCGATCTCGTACGCGGCGTGGGAGCTGCGGAGGGTGCCGGCATGGTCGGCGAGGTGGAACGGCGCGGACCCGGTCACGACGGCGGTGTCTCCCGTCCCGACCGCCCGCTCGGTGCCGTCGGGCAGCAGCAGCGTGCCCCCGCCGCGCAGCACGCTGATCATGGTGAGCGGTGCGTCGTCGGCGAAGCGGACGGTCCAGGGAGCCGTCAGTACGGCGTGGCTGACGACCGAGCCCTCGGCCCGGATGCCACTCAGCAGCGAACTCAGGGGATCCACACGGGAATCGTAGACGATCTCCTATGTTCCGGAGCGTTTCTCCCATGGATCATCTACGCGGCCGCGGGCTGTACTTGATCCGTCGAACCCACCCGACCGAACCGATACCAGCCAGGAGAAACAGTGACGCAGCACGGCAGCAGCGACGCCAGGACAGCCCTCGTGGTCGTCGCGCACCACCGCACCGACTCCCTCACCGCCCACACGGCCCGCCGTGCCGCCGCCCGGCTGGAGGCCGCCGGGTACCGCGTCGACCTGCTCGACCTGCACGCCGAGGGGTTCGACCCCCGGATGAACGTGGCGGACCAGCCTGACTGGGGCAACCGGGAGAAGTCCTATTCGGACGAGGTGCACGCCCACATGCGGCGCATCCTCGACGCCGACGTCGTCGTCGCCGTCTTCCCGGTGTACTGGATGAGCGTGCCCGCGATCCTCAAGGGCTGGATCGACCGCGTGTGGAACTACGGTTTCGCCTACGGCCGCAGCAAGCCCCGCCTCGCGGGCAAGCGCATCCTGTGGCTGGGCCTGGCCGGAGCGGCGGCCGAGGACGACGTCGTGCAGGGGATGCAGGCCGTACTCGAAACCAACCTGAGCGAAGGCATCGCCGACTACTGCGGCTTCTCGCGTTCCACCGTCGCCCTCCTCACGGACGCGGAGGAGCGTCCGCAGCGCGTCGACGCCGAGGGCAACCTGCTGATCGGCGAAGCGGTCGCGGGCGCCGAGCGGGAGGCCCAGTACGCCGATCTCGACCGGCGCGCCCGGGAGTTCGTGGAGCGGTTCGCCGCCGAGGAACTCGTCACGGCCTGACCGCATGTGACGCGACGACCCGCCGTCCGCGGCAGCTGCCGGACGGCGGCGTCGTCGCCCCGGTGACTACGGACGGACGACGATGTTGCCGGTCTTGCGCCCGCTGTCGACGCGGCGGTACGCCTCGGCGATGTCCGCCAGGCCGAAGACCCGGTCGATCACGACGGTGAGCGCACCGTCGGCGGCCAGGCCCAGGAGGAACTCGAAGTCCGCCACGCGCTCGGGTGCCGGGCCCGCGACGACGTCGCCCCGGGCGCGGACCGTGTCACCCAGGTCCGCGACGGCCAGCAGCAGCACCCCCTCGGGGCTCAGCAGGCGCCGCCCGGACGCGATCGAGAGGTTGCCGACGGTGTCCAGCACCACGTCGAACCGGTCGGCGGTGGCGGCCAGGTCCTCCCGGGTGTAGTCGATCACCCGGGCCGCCCCCAGCCCGGTCACCAGGCCGGCGTTGGCCGTGCTGGTCACACCGGTGACGGTCGCGCCGAAGTGCTTCGCCAGCTGGACCGCGTTCGTGCCGATCGCGCCCGAAGCGCCGTTGACGCAGACCGACGCGCCGGGGCCCACCGACGCCTTGTCCCGGAGGAAGAACAGCGCCGTCGAGCCCCCGAACAGCACCCCCGCCGCGTCCTCGTGGCTCACCGCGGCCGGCTTCCGCGCGAGCTTCCTCACCGGCACCGCGACGTACTCGGCATGCGCGCCCATGCGCACGCCCGTCATGCCGCACACCTCGTCACCCGGGGCCATGTCACGCACCCGGGCGCCGACGGCCGTGACCTCCCCGGAGAAGGCGCTGCCCAGGACCGGCCGCCGGGGACGCAGGACGCCGAACGCCAGCCGGGCGAACGGCCCGAAGCCGGAGGGGAACCGGGCCCCGCGGATGCGGGCGTCGGCCGAGGTGACCGCCACCGCCCTGACGCGCACCAGTGCCTCGTCCGCGCGCGGCACGGGCCGCGGGACCTCGCCGATGCGCACGACGTCGGGCGCGCCGTACCGGTCGACGACCGCTGCCTTCATGCCCCCTCCTTACATGTGTAAGTCTGCGTCTCACGCTAGCCTTACGGATGTAAGGCGGCAAGCCCTTGCAAGGCGGCAAGTCCCCGATCCGAGAGGTGCCTTCATGTCCCGGCGTCCCGCACTCACCCGCGACCGCATCGTCGACGCCGCGGTACGGGTCGCCGACCGCGGCGGCCTCGCCCAGGTGAGCATGCGCAACGTCGGCAGGGAACTGGGCGTCGAGGCGATGTCGCTGTACCACCACCTCGCGGGCAAGGAGGAGCTGCTCGACGCCCTCGCGGACTGGATCTTCACCCGGATCGAGCTGCCCGGTCCCGGGGAGCCGTGGCGGCGGGCGATGGCCAACCGCGCCGGGTCGGCCCGCGCGGCCCTGGCCCGACACCCCTGGGCCCTCGGCCTCGTCGAATCCCGCCGCTCCCCGGGGCCGGCCCTGCTCCGGCACCACGACACCGTGCTCGGCTGCCTGCGCCACGGCGGCTTCCCGGTGGCACTGGCGGCACACGCCTTCTCCGCGATCGACGCCTACGTCCACGGCTTCGTGCTGACCGAGCTCAGCCTGCCCTTCGACGCCCATGCGGACGCCGGAGCCGAGCAGTTCGTCGCCGAGATCCAGGACCGGCTGTCGCCCGACGCCTACCCGCACCTGGTCGAGCTGATCACCGAGCAGGTCGTGCACCGCGACTACGCCTACGCCGACGAGTTCGCGTACGGCCTCGGCCTCATCCTCGACAGCCTCGAAGCGCGCCTGGCGCATCACGGGGCGGCCGGCTGACCCATCAGTGACGTTTCTGTGGTGAACGGGCTGCGCCGTTCGGGTGAGTAAAGCAATCGCAAGCAAAGCCTATGGACTCCGCCAAGGAAGTATCTGCTTTGGGTAAAGAGCCGCGGCGTCGTTGCGGCTCCTTCCCTTCCCTGTGCCGATGCGCCCTTCGGAGGAGCCGACGATGACCTACGGGAACAAGCTGCGGGAACAGATCGCGAAGCCGGGCACCACACCGCTGATCGGCGTGTACGACATGTACTCGGCCTCCGTGGCGGCCCAGCACTACGACGGGATGTTCGTGTCCGGATTCGGATTCGCCGCCTCGTACTACGGCCTGCCCGACATCGGATTCATCGCCTGGCCCGACATGGTGGCCTTCGTCCAGCGGCTGCGCGGCGCCTTCCCCCGCCACCACCTCCTCGTCGACATCGACGACGGCTACGTCGACCCCGAAGTGGCCTGCCACGTCGTGGAGGGCCTGGAACGGATGGGCGCCTCCGGCGTCATCCTCGAGGACCAGAAGCGCCCCCGGCGGTGCGGTCACGCCGACGGCAAGCAGGTACTGCCACTGGCGGAGTACCTGGAGAAGCTGGACATGGTCCTGCAGACCCGCAAGGACCTGGTCGTCGTCGCACGCACCGACGCGACGGAGGAGGACGACATCATCCGGCGCGCGCAGGCGCTGGCGGCGACGGACGCCGACGTCGTCCTGGTCGACGGGGTCCGCAGCGTGGAGTGGATCGAACGGATCCGTGAGGCGGTCGGCGGCAAGCCGCTGCTGTTCAACCAGATCGCCGGCGGCAAGTCACCCCGCCTGTCCCTCGGCGAGCTGACCGACCTCGGCGTCGACGTGGCGATCTACAGTACGCCCTGCCTCTTCGCCGCGCACAAGGCGATGGACTCGGCCCTGGCCGACCTGAGGCGCTCCGACGGACGGCTGCCCGCGGCGGACGGACACGACGAGGTGGGTGTCGGGGAGTCCACCCGGCTGCTGGCCAACAACATCACGCGCCACCACCCCGTACCCGGGGCGCGGGGGAGCGTGAGCGTGTGACCGGCGGGCGGATCCGTGCCGCGGCCTGTCTCGCGGTCGCCGTGCTCGGGAGCGGAGCGGCACCGGCCGCCGCGAGCGGAAGCCTGATCACCGTCATCGACAACTCGCACGCCGATTCCGTGGTCGAAGTCGACCGCACGGCCAATCTCCAGAGCGGCAGCGGGACCGCGGGCAGCGACAACGAGGGCAGCGCCGTCGACGCACTCGTCACCCTCGTCGAATCGGCACGCCTCGGTCAGGGCCGGGAGCCGGACCGGGGCTGAAGGGGCCCCGCGGAGCCGGCGGGGGAGGGCCGGACCGGGGAAGCGGTACGGCGGGCGCACCGTGGGGAACCGGTGCGCCCGCCGCGGTGCCTCAGCCGACGGCCTTGAGGACCTCGCCCAGGTCGACGAACTTGAAGCCGGTGGCCTCGCGGTCGCCGTCGCCGGGGGTCTCCTTGCCGTCCTGGACGACCAGCAGGCCGTGGGGGTAGCGTGTGCCGAGCGGTGCGTTGAGGGCGGATGCTCCGTCGCAGACCTCGGAGCCGTCGAGGGCGGAGGAGGCCGCGGCGACGCGGAAGGCGCCTTCGAACTCGTGGTGGTCGTCGCGTTCGCGGTCGTAGGCGACGAAGGTGTCGTCGCCCTGGCTGGAGGCGAGCAGGTAGCCGTCCCCGTCCGGCTCGGTGACCAGGGTGAGGCCCTCGACGTCGGCCGTCAGGCGCTTGCCGCCGTAGCCGGGGTCGGTGCCCGGCGTGCACTCCTCGGTCCCCGGGTCGTAGGCGGCGGGGACGCCGTACTCGCGGACCTTGTCGATCAGCTTCGGCGTGCCGGTGAGGCCCGCGTCGATGCGCCAGATGCCGACGTCCTCCTGCCCCGCGTACAGGGTGCCGTCCGCGGGGTCGACGACCATGCCCTCGACCTGCGGCAGCTCGCCCGGCTCGGCGCAGGGCGTCCAGGCGGTGCCGTTCGGCAGGCGGAAGGAGGACGGCAGGTCGATCGTGCGCACCTGGCGGTAGCCGACCGTGCCGGCCGGGGTGGGGAGCAGTTCGAGCAGGGCGATCCGGGTGCGGTTGCGCTGGCTGACCAGGGCGTAGGAGCGGCCGGTCTTGCGGTCGGTCCAGGTGGCCAGGCCGTAGGCGGTCTTCTGCCCGTTGATCTCGGCCTGGTCGGCGGAGAAGACCGGGCGCGCGCCGGGCTCGGTGACGTCGGTGAGCGGGCCGCCGGGCCGGTCCCGGTCGATCCGGTAGATCCGCAGCCGGTCGTTGCCGCGGTCGCTGACGACCGCGACGTCGGCGGGGCCGCCGGCCAGGCGCAGGCCGTGGACCAGGTCGACGTTGTTGAAGCGGCCCGGGGCGTCGTCGGCGCCCGGCCCGCCCGGGGCGGGGATCGACTGCACCTGCCGCGCGTCCAGGTCGTACACCCGCAGGCCGCCCTGCTTGGCGGTGGCGACGACCAGGCTGCGGCCGGGGTCGGCCGTGTTGCGCCAGATCGCCGGGTCGTCCGCGTTGGCGTCGCCGCCGGCCTCGTCGTCGTACAGCGGCGCGGTCTCGGCCTTCGGCCGGACGCTGCCGATCGACGCGGCCTGCGCCGGGAGGGCGAGGGAGGCGGCGAGGGCCGTGCAGAGCACGAGGGTGGAGGCGCGGGCCGCCAGACGTAGACGTGTCGTCAGCCCCCCTCACGCAGTGGTCGATCCAGACCCGACTCTAGCTCCCGGCCCCGGCCGGCCCGGTGCGCGAGGCGCCGGCCCACCGCGACGGCCGCCAGCCGGGAGAGCCGTTGAAGGAGCCGTCAGCGGGTACCCGATGCCGTGGTCCAGGGCGGCCGCGTCCGTTGTCAGTGCGGTGCGCTTCACTGCCCGTCATGGAACTCACGCAAGAGGACGTCAACGA
The DNA here is from genome assembly GCF_056435605.1 of Streptomyces sp. NPDC043896. NCBI lineage: Bacteria > Bacillati > Actinomycetota > Actinomycetes > Kitasatosporales > Streptomycetaceae > Streptomyces > Streptomyces sp. NPDC043896. The sequence continues at coordinate 117,793 of NZ_JBWKEE010000015.1, read as the reverse complement.
CCTGCTGGCCCGTCTCGGTCCCGGGGGCGGGCACCTGTTCCTGCCCGGCGATCCGGATCCGCACCACTTGATCGAGCTGCTCTCCGGCATGTACGGAGTGCCCCGCACCCTCGTCCTGGACGGCTTCACCGATCCGACGGCCGACGGGGCCAAGGGTTCCGCCCTCCTCGTCCCCTTCGAGGACCGGGCCGTGACGATACGGGCCTGGGCGTACGGCGGGGAGTGGATCGGAGCGGGCACGGCGCGGGATGCCGAAGGGGCCGTGAGGCCGGTTCTGGCGCTCGCGCGCAGGGACGTGCCCGAACCCCTGCCGGACGCTCCGGACCGGGCGGAGGACGTCGACTGGCCGGAGAGGCTCCGCCTCATCACCGGCTGGACCGGGCCCGACTGGCGGCCGGACCTGGACTGGGCGGAGGTGGAATCCAGGCTGGGCACGGCGCTGCCGGGCGACTACAAGCGCCTGGTCGAAACCTTCGGCAGGGGTGCCTTCGACGGGTTCCTGAGCCTGAACCAGGAGCCGTGGACGCACCTGTGGGAGGAGGACCGCCTGCTCGTCTGGGCGAGCACGGAGCACGAGAACCTCTTCGGCTGGAAGGCCGACGGTCCGGATCCCGACCGCTGGCCCGTCGTGGTGCGGTCCTGCGACGAGGAGGACACATCCTTCGGCTGTCAGACCGCCGAGTTCGTCTGCCGCGTCCTCACCGAACCGGACCACCCGTACACGCTGGCGTGCTACTTCGACACCCACTGGTTCATGACCTACGGGGAACTCGGCTGACCGCACCCTCACCCGACCCCCACCCGCCGCGGCCGCTCCGGCAGAGCGGGGCCGACCCAGCGTCCCGGCCTGCCCCGAGCCGGTGTGCGGGCTTCAGGCGGCCTCCGGGCGCCGGGGTGCCTTCCGCGTCCTCATCCCGCCGACGACGAGTGCCAGCCCCACGACGACGACGCCGAGGCAGGCGGTGGACGGAAGGTCGGCGACCTTGTGAAGCCAGCCCCACTCCGTGCCGAAGAAGGTCTTCGAGGCGAAGCTGACGAGCCCCTGGCCGCCCACGACGTAGCCGATGCTTTCGATGGTGTATCCGATGGTTGTTCGCACGGACCAACCCTCTCGCGGCCGTCCCGCGCGATCGTCCTCCACAGGGCCGAGAACGCGGTAGGCCAAAGGATGCAGTCGCCGGCCGGGGGCCCCGGCGGGGGCGGTGGCGCGGGTGCGGTCGGCACTGCCACAGGAACGGGTCTCGTCGCGCTGGAGCCAGGCCGGCGGGCCGCCCTGCTGCCCGAGGACGTGGCTGCGGGGCCGGCCGGTCCGCGCCGCCCAGGCGGCACGGGCGCTTACGCCGTCGTACGCGCCCCGGGTTCCGGGGGAGGGCCGCCGCCCCCGCCGGGGCGCCCACGAGGCCCGGCGGCCGGTGCGGGGCGCATGACGGCACGGTAGCGGGAAGGGCTGATGCCGTACTGGGCGGTGAACGCCTTGCGCAGGGCCTCCGGGGTGCCCAGGCCGCAGCGCGCCGCCACGGAGGCCACCGGCAGCGTCGTGGAGGAGAGGAGCTGGGCGGCGGCCTCGGTGCGGACCACACGGACGTAGCGGCCCGGAGCCCGGCCCAGTTCCCGGGTGAACAGCCGGGTGAGGTGGCGGGGGGTCAGGCCCGCGCGCGCGGCGAGGGCTGCCGTTCCGAGATCGCGGGCCGGATGGGCGGCGATGTACTCGACGAGGTCGCGGACGGTGTCGTCCCGTGGCGCCGGAGCCGCGGTGAAGAGGCTCATCTGCGCCTGGTTCCCCGGTCGTTGCAGGTAGACGACCAGATGACGGGCCAGCCGCCGCGCCAGTTCGGCCCCGTGGTCCTCCTCGACGAAGGCCAGGGTGAGGTCGAGCGCGCTGGTGATGCCGGCCGCCGTGTACACGTTCCCGTCCCGGATCCACAACGGCGCCGGATCCACCGAGACGTCCGGGTGCTCGGCGGCCAGGCGCGCGGCGAACTGCCAGTGCGTGGTGGCCCGCCGGCCGGCGAGGAGACCGGCGGCGGCGAGGACGCCGGCCCCGGTGCACACCGACGCCACCCGGCGGCTCTCCCGGGCCAGCCTTCTGACGTGCCCCACGAGGCGGGGATCGGCGGCGGCGCGCCCGACGCCCAGGCCGCCCGAGACGACCAGTGTGTCCAGCGGACCGGTGGTGCGTTCCAGGGACGCGTCGCTGCAGAGCGTGAGACCGGTACCGCATCGGATGGGGCCGCCGCCCGGCGCCACCAGCCGCACGGCGTAGGGCACCTGCGGGGACCCGAGTTCGTTGGCCATGACCAGCCCGGACGTCACGCATGCGATGTCGAGCAGTTCGGCCGCCTCGTACCCGACCACGACGACCGCGCGCTCCCTCATGGCCGCGACCATACCCCCGACGGACCTCCGCCCCAACCGAACGGACATCTAGGGCCCGCATCCGCGCCTCCCCCCGGTGCCGCGCCGGAGGGTGGGGCCATGAAGTTCAGTTCTCTCGGACACCGGTGGCCCACGCTCCTGGCACTCGCCCTGGTGCTGGTCACCTTCTTCGACGGTCTTCCGCCGGCCGGCTTCCTGGCGGGGCTCCTGGTGGTCATGCCCCTGTGCTACCTGGCCTTCGGCTGGGCCCGCGCGGAGCTCCGCAGCCGGCGCGCGCTGGCCCTCCAGCTGGCAGGCCTGGCGGGCTTCGGCGCCCTGGCCGTGGTGGCCGCGGCCCTGGGCGGCCCGTGGGCCCTGTGGGTCGTGGCCGTCGGCTGGTACGCGCACGCGGCCTGGGACCTCGTCCACCACCGCTCGGGCGCCGTCGTCCCCCGCGCCTGGTCGGAGTGGTGCGGCGTCGTCGACGCGGCCGGTGCGACGGCGATCGTCGTCCTGGCCCTGTGACCGGCCGGACCGGGGCTCAGCCGGGGCCGGTGCTAGCTTGATCATCATGAATCAGCGTCAGGTGCTGGAGGCGTTCCGGCTCGAAGCAGGCGAACTCACGCGCGCGGTCTCGGCTCTGCCGGAGGCGGACTGGGATCTGCCGACCCGGTGTGAACCGTGGTCCGTACGGGACCTGTTGGGGCATGTCCGTGTGGTGATCGCCTGGCTGCCGGGCATGCTGGACGCTCCGCCGCCGGCCAGGGCCGAGGTGTCCGCGGTGGAGTACTACCGTCCCGACGGCCGTTTCGCCCCGCAGACCAATTCGGCCCGCATCGCCCTGGCCCAGGACGAAGCGGCCGGCCATGAGAACGGTGCCGCGCTCGCCGGTGACTTCGCCAGGACCTGGCGGCAGGTGGACCGGCTGTGCCGCGCCGAACCGGACGACCGCGTCGTGCGGACCCGGCACGGGGACGCGATGCTCCTGTCGCAGTTCCTGGTCACCCGCGTCGTCGAGGTCGCCGTCCACGGCCTGGACCTGGCCGAGGGGCTGGGCCGCGAGCCGTGGCTGACCTCGCAGGCCGCCGACGTCGTGCTGGAGCTGCTGCTGGGCCCGGACCGGTCGGGCGCGGCCCAGGCGCTCGGCTGGGACCGGCTCACCTTCCTGCGCAAGGTCACCGGGCGTGAGCCGCTCGACGCCGCGGAGACCGCACGGGCCGAACGGCTCGGCATCCGGTGGCTCACCCTGGGCTGACACCGCGACGCCGGCCGCCCGCCCGCCGCTACAGGGAGGCGAGGGTGAAGTGCCTCACCCGGAGGGGTGCGAGGAGGTACTCGTCCTCGCCCGGCAGCACCACGGGCTGGTCACGCCAGTGCTCGCCGGCGTAGCGGACCAGGTCCTCCTCGCTGCGCCAGCGGCTGACGTACAGCAGCGAGTCGGGCGGTGCGAGCAGTACCTCGTGGTCCACCAGCCCCGGGTGGAGGGCGGGGAACCCGCGCACCGCGGAGACGATCATGCTGTGGAACGCGTCGAAGCGCCCGGGACGTACGCGTGCCTCGCTCACCCTTATGATCACGGCCCCCAGGGTGTCACGCACCCGCACGCGACGCCACCGTCCCGTGCGCCCCGGTACCCGGCGTTGAACGTGTTCAACTCCTCTGGCAGGATGATTCCGCGGACGGGCCTCCCGGCATGAGCGGCTCCGCAGGCCGGCCACGCCCGCCCGCGTCCGTCGCGTCGCGCCCCCGGAGGCCAGCCGCATGATCTTCGCCCTGCTCCTCCTCGCCGCCCTGGGCCTGGTCGCCGCCGTCGTGCCCGGCGCCCTCCTCGGGTTCGTCTTCGTGCTGGGGAGCCGCACGCTGCCGCTGTGGGCCCGGAGCGTCTCCCTCCCGGTCTTCGCGGCAGCCACGGCACTGCTGTGGCCGGTGGCGGCGGGGACCGCCAACTACTGGTGGCCGGCCGCCGTCCTGCTGTCGTTCGCCGCGACGTGCGCCACCGGCGCCGCCTTCCTCCTGCGGGAAGCCCAGGGGCGGCAGCGGCCGCGCCACTCCACCGGCCGGCGGGGCGGTCGTCCCACCGCCGGCCCGGCCAGGTGAGCGGGCCACCCTGCCGTCCGCGCAGGGCCGGCGACGGCTGACTGCAGCCTCCCTCCACCGTCAACTGACGGATGCGCGGCTCCCGTTCCGGCCGGAGAGTTCTCGGCACAGGCTTCGTCCTACCGAAGGGAACCCCCGCCATGCACCCCGATCAGTCGCACACACCGGTGCGTTCGCAGCCCCGGCAGGTGCCGTCGCTCCGCCTGGACGTGGACCGGATGCTCGACGAGTTCACCCGGCTGCCGATGCGGGCCACCTTCCGGTTCGACGTGACCCTGCCGTCGGTCGTCACGGTCGAGTTCGCGACGGAGCGCGGGCGGGCGTTCGTACGGAGCATCGGCCGTGAGCTGCTCTACGGCGGACTCACCGCGATGAGCGGCGGCGGTGAGGTGCGGATGTGGCCGACGCTGCCCCGCCGGCGGCCCTCCTCCTGGCTGCTGCTGGAGGCGCCGGAGGTGGAGGCCCTGTTCGAGGTGCCGACGGCCCGCTTGGCGGCGTGGCTGGAGGACACCTACCGCGCCGTCCCCGCCGAGGCGGAGCCGGGCGGCCTGAACTGGGACGGCTTCCTCAGGGAACTCCTCGGCGGACCGGACGCGCAGTGGCCGTGAACCGTCCCCGGCCCGGTATTCCGCGACGGAGGGGCAGGCGGGCTGTTAGCCTGTCCGTGAAGTTGACCTTGTACCGAGGAGTCATCGACGTGGCGGGTGAAGACGACATCTCCGGGTGAGACCCGGTCCTGACGGCCGCATGGCGCGCTGAAGAGGCGCTGCCGGGTGGCCGGTTCGTCGTACCCCCCTTCCGTACGTCTGCCCGGGGCGGAGCTGTCTCCGCTCCCCGCCTCCCGAGGTCACCCACATGTCCGACGCCACCGTCGTCTGCTCCAGCCTGTCCTTCTCCTGGCCCGACGACACCCCCGTCTTCCAGGACCTGTCCTTCGCCCTGGCCGCCGGCCGCACGGGTCTCGTCGCCCCCAACGGCTCCGGCAAGAGCACCCTGCTCAAGCTGATCGCGGGAGAACTGCGGCCCGCCACCGGCTCGGTGTCCGTCAGCGGGACGCTCGGCCACCTGCCCCAGACGCTCCCGCTGACCGGGGACCTCACCGTCGCCGACGTCCTCGGTGTCGCCGACGTGATCCGCGCCCTGGACGCCGTGGAATCCGGCGACGTGGGCGAGGAGCACTTCACCACCATCGGCGACGACTGGGACATCGAGGATCGCACCCGTGTCCAGCTGGACCGCCTGGGCGTGGGCGGCCTCGCCCTCGACCGCACCCTCGCCACGCTCAGCGGCGGCCAGGCCGTGCAGCTCGGCCTCGCCGCGCAACTGCTCAAGCGCCCCGACGTCCTCCTGCTCGACGAGCCGACCAACAACCTCGACCGCGACGCCCGGCACAAGCTGTACGACGTGCTGGCGGACTTCCCCGGCCTCCTGCTGGTCGTCGCCCACGACCGCGAGCTGCTCGACCGGATGGACGCCATCGCCGAACTCGGCGGCTCCCGGCTGCGCCTGTACGGCGGCGGCTTCACCACGTACGAGGAGGCCGTGCGCGGTGAGCAGGAGGTCGCCGAGAAGAACGTCCGCAACGCCGAACAGGAGGTGAAGCGGGAGAAGCGGGAGATGCAGCAGGCCCGCGAACGCGCCGAGCGCCGCGCGAGCAACGCCGCCCGCAACCTCAAGAACGCCGGCCTGCCCCGGATCTTCGCCGGGAACATGAAGCGCGGCGCCCAGGAGTCCGCGGGCCGGGCCGGACAGCTGCACGCCTCCCGCGTCGACGAGGCCAAGGCCCGCCTCGACGAGGCCGGACGCGCGCTGCGCCAGGAGCAGCGCATCGTCCTGGACCTGCCGGACACCCGGGTGCCGGCCGGACGAGACCTCTTCCTCGGCACCGGGATGCAGGTCCGGCACGGCGGACGCGACGTCTTCGCCGACGGCGGCGTCGACCTGTCCGTACGCGGACCCGAGCGCATCGCCCTGACCGGCCCCAACGGCGCTGGGAAGACCACTCTGATGCGCCTGGTCACCGGCGCCCTCGCACCGGACGGCGGGGAGATCAGGCGCGGCGACGGCCGTGTCGCCCACCTCTCGCAGCGCCTGGACCTGCTCGACCCGGACCGCACCGTGGCGGAGAACTTCGCGGCGTTCGCACCCCGGCGGCCCGAGGCGGAGCGGATGAACCTGCTCGCCCGCTTCCTCTTCCGGGGCGCCCGCGCCCACCTGCCCGTCGGTGTGCTCTCCGGCGGCGAACGGCTGCGCGCCACCCTGGCCTGCGTCCTGTGCGCCGAACCGGCGCCGCACCTGCTGCTGCTCGACGAGCCGACCAACAACCTCGACCTGGTCGGGGTGGGCTGGCTGGAGAACGCGCTCGACTCCTACCGGGGCGCGTTCATGGTGGTCAGCCACGACGAGCGGTTCCTCGCCGGCATCGGGGTGAACCGCCGGCTGCGGCTGGCCGGCGGGAAGCTGGAGGAGGTGGGCGGCCCGGCCGTGTGAGCCCCCGGCGGGGGCCCCGGCTCCGGGCCCCCGCCCGCCGGAGCGGTGACGAGCCTTGCCCGCACCACCGTCACCTGTCAGGATGGTGATGTGAATCTCGACCATGTCTTCGTCTGCGGCCACCCGGTGCTCGACTTCGTCGCGACGCTGCGCGCCCGGCGTTCGACCCGGTTCGAGATGTTCGTGACGCCGGACCGGCTCAACGCCTGGTACCTGGAGTCCGGACTCGTGGACACCGTCACGCCCGGTGCGGAGGGCGACGTCCGGGAGGCGATCACGCTGCGCGAGGCGGTGTACCGGCTCGTCGGCAACGGCCGTCTGGGCGAGGACTTCGACCGGCAGGCGCTCGGGGTGCTCAACGCCGCCGCGCGTCAGGTCCCGGCGGCCCCCCAGCTCACCCCGGCGGGCCGGCACACCGACGCGACGCCCGCCCAGGCCCTGGCCCTCGTGGCCCGGCAGACCGTCGAACTGCTCAGCGGCCCGGACGTCCACCTCCTCAAAGAGTGCGGGAACCCGGAGTGCACGCGCGTCTACGTCGACCGCTCCCGCGGGATGCGGCGGCAGTGGTGCGGCATGGAGTCCTGCGGGAACAGGATCAAGGCGGCGGCCTACCGGGCGCGGAAGAAGGCGTCACCGGCCGAGGCCGGACGCTGACGCGCCTGCCTACCGCACCAGGCGGTCGGCGTCGACGACGGCGCGCGCGAAGGCCGCCGGCGCCTCCTGCGGCAGGTGGTGGCCGACCCCGGCGATGGTCCGGTGCTCGTACGGCCCGGTGAAGTGGTGGCGGTACCCGGAACCGTCACCGGGCGGCGCGGTGAAGGGGTCGAGGGCGGGGTCGAGGGCGATCGTGGGCACCCGGACGGGCGGCCGGGCGGCGAGCCGCTCCTCAAGGCGGCGGTACCGGTGGTCACCCTCGACCAGGCCGATGCGCCAGCGGTAGTTGTGGAGCACCACGGCCGCGTAATCGGGGTTCCTGAACGCCTCGGCGGTGCGCTGGAAGACGGCCTCATCGAAGTGCGGGCCGGGTGAGACCAGGGTCCACACGTAGCGGCACAGCGCGATGCGTTCCTCGACGTTCTCCATCGCCTGCTTGCCGCGTGGGGTGGCGAAGTACCACTGGTACCACCAGGTGTGCTCGACGGCCGGAGCGGCGGGCAGCTGCTGCGCCTTGCGGTCGGTGATGAGGTAACCGCCGGTGGAGACCAGCGCCTTGACCCGTTCGGGCCACAGGGCCGCGATCACGCCCGCGGTCCGCGAGCCCCAGTCGAAGCCGGCGAGCACGGCCCTGTCGATCTCCAGGGCGTCCATCAGGGCGACGGTGTCGAGCGCCACGGCGGACTGCTCGGCGGTGCGGGGCGTGCGGCGGGACAGGAACCGCGTACTGCCGTGGCCCCGCAGGTACGGAACGATCACGCGGTACCCGAGTCCGGCGAGCAGGGGAGCGACGTCCACGTAGCTGTGGATGTCGTAGGGCCAGCCGTGCAGGCACAGCACGGCCGGGCCGTGGGCCGGTCCGGCCTCGGCGTATCCGACGTCGAGCACGCCCGCCCTGACCTGCTTGACCGTGCGGAAGGAGGTGAGGGCCGCGGGCGTTCCCGCCGCGGCGGACGGGTGCGCCGGGGTGGACGGGCGCGCCGCGCCGGACCCGCTCCCCGTGGCGGAGGCGGGGGACCCCAGCCCGGTCAGCGAGACCGCGGCGGCGCCGGTGCTCAGACCCGCGGCCTTGCCGAACATACGCCTGTCGATCATGACGAACCCTTCCGTCGCACGGCCCGGTGACCGCCCGGCGCTGGACCGCCGTCGGCACAGCGACCCTCACACAGGGAGCGTCACCCGTCAAACCGGTGACGCAGATTCCGGCCATCTCGACCGCCGACGGCGGTGACGCACCGGCGTACGGATCCGCCCGCCCGTCAGGAACGCGCCAGGCGCCGGTCCGCCGCGTGACGATGCCCCGGACGGACATCTACTCTCTGGATCAAGCAGTCCGGCCGAGGCGCCGCGGCCGCGGTGAACGGAGCTGGGGAACGGTGGAGTTGAGCGCTCGGTCGATGGTCGGTCGTGACGGCGAGCGGGAGGCGCTGGCCGCGTTCGTGGCAGCACCCGAAGGAAGGGCCCTCGTCCTGCGGGGGGAATCCGGCGTGGGCAAGACCGCGCTCCTCGACCACGCCGCGGACCTGGCGGCGCCGCGGCACCGGGTGATCCGGGCGGCGGGCGTCGAGGCCGAGTCTCAGCTCCCCTTCGCCGGTCTGCACCAGTTCCTCTATCCGCTCCTCTCCTTCGTCGACCAGCTGGACGACACCCACCGAAAGGCCTTCGACGCCGTCTTCGGCCGGAGCGACGGCCCCCCGCCCTCGGTCATGACGCTCGGCATCGCCGTGCTCGACCTGCTCTCCCTCGTGGCCTCACGGCAGCCCGTCCTGCTGGTCCTCGACGACGGCCAGTGGCTGGACACGTCCAGCACCGAGGTGTGCGGGTTCGTGGGACGCCGGCTCACGGGCAGCTCGATGAAGCTGATGGTCGGGCTGCGCTCCGACGTGCGGTCCGGCTTCGACTCCGCCGCGCTGCCCGAGCTCGCGGTGACCGCCCTCTCCGAGGAGGCCTCCGAGGAGCTCCTCGAGCTGCGTCACCCCGGCCTCGCCCCGCCCCTCCGGCGACTGGTCCTGGACGAGGCCCGGGGCAACCCCCTGGCCCTGCTGGAGCTCCCGCCGCACGTCCGGGCCGGCCGCCCGGGACGCACCCCGCAGGAGCTGTTCGGGTACACCGGCGTCCAGCTCCCGTTGCGCCTCCAGCACGTGTACGGGACCCGCATCGCGTCCCTCGACGACGCCGTACGCGCGGAGCTGCTGCGCGGCGCCCTGGACGGCGTCGGAGCCGGAACGGCGACCGGCGCCCCCCAGGGTTCCCGCTACCGCATGCGGGACGTCGACGCGGCCGCGGCCTGCGGCCTGCTGGACGACGACCCGGCCGGCGGCGACTTCGTCTTCCGGCACCCCCTGGTCCGGTCGACGGTCGTCCAGATGGCCACCCCCAACGCGCGGCGCGCGGCCCACGCGGCCCTCGCCCGGGTGCACCAGGACGACGTGGAACGGCACGCCACGCACCTGGCGGCGGCGACCGTCGACCCCGACGCCAGGGCCTCGGCGGCGCTCCGGGCGGCGGCGGAATCGGCGATCCGGCGGGGCGGCGCGGTGACCGCCGTGACCTGGCTGACCCGGGCCGCCGAACTGAGCGAGACCCCGGAGGAGCGGTCCGGGCTGCTGGGCGACGCGGCGTTCGTGGCCGGGCACGCCGGGCTCCTCGACCACGCGCGCACACTCGTCCGTACGGGTACCGCGCCCGGCACCTCCGACCCCACGGCCTCCGTGGTCACCTCCGCCTACGTCGCGCTGTACGAGGACGGAGACGTCCGCTCGACGCACCGTCAGGTCCTCGCGGCGATCGAAGAACTGCGCGACAGCGGGAAGGGGGCCGACGCGGGCGAGCGGGACGGGATACCGCCTCGGCTGGTGAACCTGCTCCTGGCCATCAGCCAGTACGCCGGCGACGAAGCCATGTGGCGCCGCACGCACGAACTGCTCCGCTCCCTCGGCACGCGGGTCCCGGAGAACTCCCTCGTCTACGAGGACACGTGGAGCGACGTGGTGCGGCGCGGGGGCGGCGCGCGCGAGCGGCTCGAACAGGCCTTCACCGGCCTGCGCGACCTCGAACCGTGGGACCTCGCACGGCTCTCCGTGTCCGCCTACCACCTGGACGCGCTCGGCGCGTTCCGGCCCCACCTGCAGCGCACCGTGGACCGCGAGGTGCGGACGGGCGCCGTGGCGACCGGAATGACCATGCTGCACCTGATCATGCTCGACCAGATCTCGGCCGGCGAATGGCCGCAGGCCCAGCGGACCGGGCAGCGCTGCCTGGACCTGACGACGTCGCACGGGTACGCCCTGTTCGCCCACCAGACACGGGCCTACCTGGGGCTCCTGGCCGCCCTGCGCGGCGATGCCGACCAGGCGCGCGAGGCGCAGGCCGTCGTGGACGCCTGGGCACGTCCGCGCGGAGTCGGCTTCCTCACGCAGATCGCCGACGCCATCGGTACCGCCGCGGCGCTCGGCGAAGGCGACCACGAGGCCGCCTACCTGCACGCCATCGGCATCACCCGGCCCGGGACCTTCGCGCCCTGCGTCCACCAGGCCCCGCGCACCCTGCTCGACCTCGTCGAGGCGGCCCTGCACACCGGCCGCTCGCAGCAGGCACGCCGCCACGCCCTCGCCGCCGAGGAGGCCGGCCTGCCGGACGTCTCCCCGCGACTGGCCCTGCTGACGTACGGCGCCCTCGCCATGACCGCCCCGGACTCCGCGCAGGCGGACGCCCTGTACGCACGCGCGACGACGCACCCGGAGGCGGGCCGCTTCCCCTTCGAGCTCGCCCGCATCCGCCTCGCCCACGGCGTCCGCCTCCGGCACACGCACGGCTGGAAGGCGGCCCGCCCGTCGCTGACGGCGGCCGCGGAGACGTTCGAGCAGCTCGGCGCAACGGCCTGGACCGAGCGGGCCAGGGCCGAGCTGCGCGCGGCCGGACCGGCGACGGCCGTGAACGCGGCCCAGCTGCCCGCGCTGACCTGGCAGGAGCACCGGATCGCGGATCTCGCGGCCGGCGGTCTGACCAACAAGGAGATCGGCGCGCGGATGCACCTGTCGCCGCGCACGGTCAGCTCCCACCTCTACCGGGTGTTCCCCAAGCTGGGCATCACCTCCCGGGCGGCCCTGCGGGACGCGCTGGGCAAGCTCCCCACCGAGCGGACCGGCTGCTGACCGGGGACCGGCGGGAGCGGACCGGCTGACGGGACGGCGGGAGCGGGGGGCGGCGCCGCGCGGCCACGGTGCTCAGCGCGTACGGGTGGGCTGCGCGCGGATGCCCTGGCCGTCGAGCCAGCCCAGCACGTAGTCGGCGACGTCCCGCCAGCCGCCGTCGAGGACCAGGGAGTGGCCGCGGTCCGCGAACTGCTTCAGATCGGTCACCGCCGCGCAGTCGCCGTACCGCTTGTAGAGCGTACGCGTCACGGAGTCCGGCACCAGCCGGTCCTCCTGACCGGAGATCAGCAGGAGCGGGCCCCGGGTCGGGTTGCCGGTGTCGGACAGGGCCGGCGGGGCGGGCGGCGCCACGAGGTCGGCGAGCAGGCGCCGCGGAGCGGGCATCGCGTGGCGCGCGAAGAGCCGCCGGGACTCGGCCGCTCCGACGGTGTTCGAGAGGACCTGGTGGAACCGGTGCGCGGTCAAGGACACCAGTGGTTCCGCCGCCGGGGCCGGAGGCGTCCACGTCCGGGCCGCGTCGGCCGGCAGGACGACGCGGCCCACCGGAGCCGGGGCGATGGCCACGGCGGCCCGGCCGATCTCGGCGCCCACGAGGTGCTGCGCCACCAGCCCGCCGACCGAGTGCCCGATCAGGACGGGCGACGCGCCGAGCGACCGGGCGACCGCGGCGTAGTGGTCGGTCAGTACGTCCAGCCCCACACCGGCGAGCACACGCGGAGCGAGGGGCGAGCCGGCGCCGGAGCCCTCCCCGGGCCAGCCCGGCGCGAAGGTCCGGAACCCGCGCCTGGTGAAGCGTTCCGCCCATGACTCCCACGCCGAGGCGCGCAGCCACGCGCCATGGATGAAGACGACGGGCGTACGGTTCACCACTGGTCCCTCCGAGCGAGCCCTCCGCCCGCGCTCCTGCACCCGGGCGACCGCCCCAGCATGGTCTGGGTCACAGGCCGGGGACGACAGTCGAATGACTCAATCCCCGTGTTCCGCGACAGCTTTCCCCCCGAACGAATCATCACCGGCTTGACCGGTGACGGGCGTTGCTGTCATGGTGACGTCACCACCTGAACCGGTGACACCCTGTCGGGGTGTCCCGGATGGAGAAGGCAAGGAGAACGATGACGAACCTGCGCAGGACGGCACTGCGGCTCGCGATCGGCGCCGCCGCGATGACCGGGGCGATCGCCGCCACCACGACGAGCGCGAGTGCCGCCGTCCTCACCGACATCCAGACCGGATCCGGCAAGTGCCCCGCCAACTGGGTGTGCCTGTGGAGCGAGAATGACTTCATCAGGGGGAACCCGCGCGGTGGATCCGACTACGGGGCCGTCGGTTCGGACGGGAACGTCTCCGACATGGGGAACTTCTTCTTCGAGAGCAAGCTCTGGCGCTGGAAGGGCATGCAGGACAGCGCGTCCTCGGTCGTGAACAACACCGGCAGCGCCGTCTGCTTCTACGAGCACAACGGTTACGGGGGAGCGGAGTTCAGGATCGGCCCCCGGGAGAAGTGGGCCTCGGTGCCGTCCTGGATCAACGACAAGATCAGCTCGTTCAAGTACTGCTGAACACAAAGAGGGGGAACAGAACATGAAGCGTTCTACGGGGAAGACGGCCCGGCTCGGACTGAGCGTCGCGGCCGCCGCCGGCTTGATCATGACCGCGGCGACCTCCGCGAGTGCCGCCAACGCCTTCTCGATCGGTCACGGGGCGGGGTCCTGTCCCAACGCCTTCGTCTGCTTGTGGTCGGAAGGCAATTTCATCGAGGGAAAGTTCGTCAACTACGCCAAGTTCGGCTCCTTCGCCTCGAACCAGAACGTGGGCGACATGGGGAAGCTGAAGCGGGAATCCGGCGGGGACAAGGGAATGCAGGACGTCACCTCGTCGGTGCTGAACAACACGGGAAGCAGCATCTGCTTCTACGAGCACAACGGTTACGGCGGTGCGGAGTTCAGGATCGGCCCCTGGGAACACTGGCCCTCCCTCCCGTCGTGGATCAACGACAAGATCAGCTCCTTCAAGTACTGCTGACCACCGACTCGATCTGAACGGAGACCGGGAAATGCGCATGAACATGGTGAAGCTCGGCCTGTGCGCCGCGGCCGCCACGGGGCTGATCATGACGGCGACCGCTTCCGCGAGCGCCGCCACCGTCCTCGGCCTGGGAACGGGCGCGGGAGCGTGCCCCGGCAACTACGTCTGCCTGTGGGCCGACGGTGACTTCGTCAGCGGCTCGCCCGCGGGCAAGTTCGGCTCCATCGCGGCCAATCAGAACATCGACGACATGGGGAAGCTGAAGCGGAGCGGCGCCCTGTGGTCGGGCATGCAGGACGTCACCTCGTCGGTGGTGAACAACACGGGAAGCAGCATCTGCTTCTACGAGCACAACGGTTACGGCGGTGCGGAGTTCAGGATCGGCCCCTGGGAGAAGTGGCCGTCCGTCCCGTCGTGGATCAACGACAGGATCAGCTCCTTCAAGTACTGCTGAACCATCACCCGGGCCCGGCGGCATCGTCCCGATCCGCCGGGCCCGGTGCCTGTCCGACGACGGGACCGCCGACCGCATGACGATCACTCCGCTGACGTCCGAAGACCCACGTCATCGGACCATGACAAGCTCCCTGCCCGCTGCCGGGCCCCAACTGGTCTTCCTCGCCCGCGAATCCGGACTGGTGACCCCACGCGGCCTGCCGCCTCCGCGCACCGGCCGCGCCGGAGCGGGCCGAACGGCAGCGGCCGGAGGACACTGGAGCCCGTGCAGACGTTCCTCCCCTTCCCGTCCTTCGAGGCGTCGGCCCGGGCGCTCGACCCCCGCCGGCTGGGCAAACAGCGCGTCGAGGCGCTCCAGGTGCTGCGCGGGCTGATCGTCCCCGGATACGGATGGCGCCACCATCCGGCCGTGCGGATGTGGACCGGCTACGAGGAGGCCCTCGTCCGGTACGGGCTGGACGTGTGCGGGGTGTGGACCGAGGGGGAGCGTGCCGACACCTGCGCCGCGACGCTGACGCGGGACTTCCGGGCGTGGCGGGCCGGGGGCGCCGTACGCACGCAGGACCGGCTGGCGGCCGACGCGGACCTGCCTCCGTGGCTCGGTTCGCCGGAGTTCCACCGCAGCCACCAGTCCGCGCTGCTCCGCAAGGACCCGGCCTTCTACCAGGACCGCTTCCCCGGCGTACCGGACGACCTGCCCTACGTGTGGCCCGCCTCCGACCGGGACCCCAGGGCCCCGGAGCCCTGAGGACTCCGCGGCCTGACCAGGGGCTTCGGGGCCGGTCGGGACCGGAATGACGGTGCACCGGCCGCCGCGCGGCCGTAGGCGCGTACGCACCGGACCGCACCGCGCCGTACTCCCGGCGTCATCCGATGGTGGGGCGGAACGCAAACCGCCTCCCGGGCCCCGGGCGCCTGGGCTACGTTCACCGCCATGGACATCCTGCGCGAGAAGATCAGCCACGGCTTCGACCTGCTGGACGCCGACGGCGACGGCGCCCTGACCGAGGCCGACCACGTCATCATGGGCGACCGGGCCGCCGACCAACTCGGCTACGCCCGCGGCTCGGCCGAGCACACCCGCATGGTCGACGCCTACGTCGCCATCTGGCGCGATCTGCACGCCCCGCACATCGGCGGGTCCGACGGCCGCATGACCAAGGGGGAGTTCGTCACCAGCACCCTCACCCTGGCCGCCGACCCCGAGGCCGCCGCCACCACCGTCGGGGCGATCGCCCGGGCCTTCTTCGCCATCGCCGACGTCGACGGCGACGGCCGGGTCAGCAGGACCGAGTTCGACGCCTTCCAGCGCAGCCACTTCCCGAGAATCGGACAGGCGGACCTGGACGCGGCGTTCGGCCACCTCGACCGCGACGGCGACGGCGCCCTGGACCCGGCCGAGTTCGAGTCCGCCGTGATCGAGTACTGGTCCAGCGCCGACCCCACGGCTCCGGGCAACTGGTGGATGGGCCGGCCCGACGCCCGGCGCTGACCTCGGGCGGGCGGATCCCGGAGGCCGTGGTCAGCTCTTGCGGGCCAGCGGCTCTCCGGCGAAGCTCACCCCGGCCAGGCCGTGGGCGATGAGGTTGCGGATGTTGCCGTGGTCGGTGTCGTCCGGCGTCGCCAGCACGCTGCGGTAGTGCTCACCGAAGGCCAGCAGCGCCTCTTCGTCGCTCAGGCCTTCCAGCAGGGCCAGTCCCAGCGTCTTGCAGGAACCCTCGTTCTCGCCCGCCGCGTTCTCCAGCTTCCCGTTGCGGAACGCCTGCGGCCGGTACTCGTAGTGCGCGGCGATGAACGCCAGGGTGTCGGCGAACTCGTGCTCACCCGACGCAAGGCTCGCCCGCAGCGCGTTCAGATCGGTCATGTTGGTTCTCCCGGCTTGGACAGACGAGCCGATTGCCGTCCGTGACCGGACGACGATACCCCCCTGCGGCCGGCCCGCGAGAATCCCGCCACATGTCGGAACGGCGGTATCCGCGCAGGTCACGGCGCGGGCGGTGGCATTGTCAGTGCCGGGCAGCATGATGACCTTCATGACCGGAAACAGTGCTCTGCTCTCTCCCGCCGACTACACGGAGGCCGTGACCACCGCCCTCGCGGCGTCGGCCGCCTACTACGGCGACGGGACCACCCCGCTCGGTGACGACGAGTACGACGGGCTCCTCCGCGCCATCGCGGCCTACGAGGACGCCCACCCGGACGAGGCGCTCGCCGAGTCGCCCACCGGGAAGGTGGCGGGCGGGGCGGTACAGGGTGACGTCCCGCACTCGGTGCCCATGCTCTCCCTCGACAACGTCTTCGACGCCGACGAGCTCGCCGAGTGGGCCGCGGGGCTGGAACGGCGCCTCGGGCACCCGGTGGCGGGGTGGTGCGTGGAGGCGAAGCTCGACGGGCTCGCGGTGGCCGCCCGGTACCGGGGCGGCCGGCTCGTCCAGGTCCTCACCCGCGGTGACGGCCTGGCCGGTGAGGACATCACCCACGCCGCCGACGCCGTCCTCGGTCTGCCGCCCGTCCTCGCCACGCCGGCCGACATCGAGTTGCGCGGCGAGGTGCTGCTGACGACCGAGCAGTTCGAGGAGGCCAACCGGATCCGCCTCGCGCACGAGGCCACGCCCTTCGCGCACCCGCGCAGCGGAGCCGCCGGCACCCTGCGGGCCAAGGACCGCCCCTACCGCATCGAGCTGACCTTCTTCGCCTACGGCGCGATCGGCCTGGACGACCTCGGCCACGCCGCTCTCCTGGAGCGACTGGCCGAGCTCGGCGCGAACACGGCCGCCGGCACGGCCGCCGCTCCGATGCGGTGCGAGACCATGGAACAGGTCCGGGAACGCATCGACGTGATCGCCGCCCTGCGCGGAGAGCTGCCGTTCGGGATCGACGGCGTCGTGGTCAAGGCGGACACGGCCGAGGACCAGCGGCAGGCCGGCAACGGCTCGCGCGCCCCGAGGTGGGCCGTGGCCCGGAAACTGGCCGCCGAACACAAGGTGACGCGCCTGCTGGCGGTGGAGTGGAACGTCGGCCGGACCGGGATCATCGCCCCGCGCGCCGTCCTGGAGCCCGTCGTCATCGACGGGGTGACCGTCACCTACGCCACGCTGCACAACCCGTCCGACATCACCCGCCGCGGGCTCATGATCGGCGACCAGGTCTTCGTGTACCGGGCAGGGGACGTGATCCCCCGCGTCGAGGCACCACTGGCCGACCAGCGCACCGGCGCCGAGAGCCCGATCGTCTTCCCCGAGGCGTGCCCCCGCTGCGGCGACGGGATCGACACCTCCGAGCAGCGGTGGCGGTGCGTGCGCGGCCGGAGCTGTCAGGCCGTGGCCTCGGTCATCTACGCGGCCGGCCGGGACCAGCTCGACATCGAAGGCCTCGGCGGCACCCGCGCCGTCCAGCTGGTGGAGGCCGGCCTGGTCAAGGACATCGCCGACCTGTTCACGCTGACCCGCGAACAGCTCCTCGGTCTGGAACGGATGGGGGAGACCAGCGCCGGCAACCTCCTGGCCGCGATCGAGACCGCCCGCGGGGCCGCGCTGAGCCGCGTGTTCTGCGCCCTCGGGGTACGCGGCACCGGGCGCACCATGTCCCGCCGGATCGCCGCACACTTCGGCTCGATGGCCGCGATCCGGGCCGCGGACGCGGACACGCTGGCCGGTGTCGACGGCATCGGCACGGAGAAGGCCCGCGTCATCGCGGCCGAACTCGTCGAACTCGCCCCGCTCCTGGACAGACTCCAGGCCCAGCAGGTCGGCACGCAGGTCACCGAACCGCAGAAGCCCGCGCCCGACGCGACGGACGCACCCCACGCGAACGGCGGCGAGGCCGCGGCGGGCGGCCCGCTGGCAGGACAGGCCGTCGTGGTGACCGGCTCCATGACCGGCCCCCTGGCGGTGCTGTCGCGGAACGAGATGAACGAGCTGATCGAGCGGGCCGGAGGAAAGGCGTCATCGTCGGTGTCCAAGCGCACCACCCTCGTGGTGGCGGGCGAGAAGGCCGGCTCCAAGCGCGCCAAGGCCGAAGAACTGGGCATCCGCATCCTCAGCCCGGAGGAATTCGCAGACCTCGTCGCCGCTCTCCTCCCCACCCCCTAGGGGGAGCGGACGGCCGCGCGCTGCTACGGTCGGGCGCCATGAGCTGGCTTCCCGATGACTTCGTCCACCCCGTCCTGGTACCGCTGCCGGGCGGTGGCCATCACCTGCGGCCGATCCGGGAGGCGGACACCCCGCTCGACTATCCGGCTGTGATGGGTTCGCGCGAGCGGCTGTGGACCATTTACGGCCCGGCGTGGGGCTGGCCCGCGGACACCATGACCTACGAGGCCGACCGGGCCGACCTCCTGCGGCACGAGAAGGAGATCGCCGCGCACCAGTCCTTCAACTACGCGCTGTTCGACGCGGCGGAGACGGTTCTGCTCGGCTGTGTCTACATCGACCCGCCGGAGAGGGCCGGCGCGGACGGCGAGATCTCCTGGTGGGTGGTGGACGAGCTGGTGGGCGGCAAGGTCGAGCAGGCCCTCGACGAGCTGGTGCCGCAGTGGATCGCCGCCGACTGGCCGTTCGAGCAGCCGCGCTTCCTCGGCCGTGAGATCTCCTGGCCGGACTGGCTCGCCCTGCCCCGGCATCCCGACAGGTAAGCGGTCGTCGCCCGTACCGATCTCGAAGGCCGCCGGCCGAGCGGGAACCGACCAAGCCGTCGCCCCCGGCCGGCGACGGGTTGACATCCGCGCAGCGGGGCCCTCCGGGGAATCAGCCGGGTCAGGTCGTGCTCGGCGCCACGCGGGCGTTGTCGACGTACAGGCACAGTGCGCCGTCCTCGGGGCACCTCAGGGCGACCGAGATGCCCCGGACCGCCCCGTCCCGTGCGAAGGCGAGCGCGACCGCGACCTGGAACACCGCGTGCCCCGCGGGGCAGGACGGCAGGTCCGACGGTTCGAAGCCCGGTCCCGGCGAGGCGGGCGGCAGCGGTACCTCGGACGGCTCCAGCGTCCACGGGTACGCGGGCGGGTGCACGTCCCCGTCCGTGATGCCGACCGGTATGCAGCAACCCACGCAGAAGCACTCGCCCTTGGCGACCTCGAACTCGTCCGTGCCGTCACGGCACAGCGCGCACTCGGCGACCACGGCCTCGACGCGTCCGCCCGGCTCCGCGCGGGCGGCACCGCGCACCAGCCGCAACAGGTCCTCAGATCCCGCGGAGGGCTGCTCCGCCCTTCCGTACGTCCACACTGCCTCGTGGTCCATGCCGTGGATCATCGCACGCACCCCTGCCGCTGTCCGGCCGGCCGTTGTCAGTGACGGGCGCGAGGATGACGGCACACCGCCGAACAGGGTCGAGGCGCCGAGAGCCCGCTCGCTCCCCGACTCCAGGCGTACGCCGACCACTACGCGTCCGCCGCCCGACCGACGCGGCCGGGCCTGCCCGCGTGCGTCGCCGCTGTGTCAGCCCGGCAAGGTGGTGCGGACACGTACCCGTGAACACCGGCGGAAGCGCCGGGGCCGACGTACGGTCGAACGACGGGACGATCCCGACGGCAAGCCGACCGGACGGCATCGCACACCGCCGGGGCAGGCCTCTCGGCGCCATGACCGGAACAGGAGCGGAGCAGCGGATGCTTCTCTACGCCCAGACCCCAGCACGGCGGAACCGCCAGATCCTCGCGGACCTGGTCGCCGTGGCCGTGATCGCCGGCGCGGTGTGGTTCGCGCTGGCCGTCCGCGACGCGATCATGCTGCTCGCCGAGCCGGGACGAAAAGTGGAGAGCGCGGGCGAGGGCTTCGCCGGCGCCCTCGACGACGCCGGCGAAAAGGCCTCGGACGTGCCGCTGGTGGGCGGCCTCCTGAAGAAGCCGTTCCAGTCCGCTGCCGACGCCGGCACCGGGCTCGCCGACGCCGGACAGTCCCTGCAGGACGCCGTCAGCCAGGTGGCCACCCTGGCCGTGGTCGTCCTGATCGTCGTCCCCGTGGCGTTCGTACTCCTGGTGTGGCTTCCCCCGCGCCTGCGCTGGATCCGTCGCAGCGCCACCGTCCGGAGCCTCCTCGACGCACCCGGAGGCGCCGACCTCCTCGCGCTGCGCGCCCTCACCGGACCGCCGGGCGACCTCCGCGCGGTCCCCGCCCCGCCCGGCGGCCTCGCGGACGCCTGGCGCCGCGGCGACGAGCAGGTCGTCGCGGCCCTGTCCGAGGTCGCACTCAGGCGGGCCGGCCTGCGGCCCTGACCTGAGCCGGGCCCGGCAACCGGCTCAGGTGTACCTGGTGGGGCTCTCCGACGCTATGTAATGTCACATCGCATGACGTTCTTACGCCGTGCGGCATCGGCCGCCGCCCTCCTCGTCACCGTCCTCCCCGTGACCCTCCCCTCGACCGCGCACGCGGCCGACGCCACCACCGCCTGCCGCCCCCCGGCGTCCGTACCGCTCGACGCCGAACAGGCACGGCTCACGGACACCCGCACCACCGCCCTGGTCGAGCGGGCCGGGTTCGGGGACTTCGTACGACACTTCCCCGCCGCCCTGTGCACGACACGCACCACCGCCGACGCCGAACGGCTCCTCGACTCCTGGGGCCAGGCCCTCTGGCAGGCCTCCGTACGGCGCGCCCAGGGGCAGTGGCCCGGAGGCGACCTCGCCCCCGGCGACGACCGCCCCCTGTACTGGGCGCGGCTCTCCATGACCGCCGCACTCGCCCGCTGGCAGCCGGCCTTCACCGCCGACCGGGCCGCGCTCCGCGCCCGCTTCGAAGACGCCTCCCGCGGCCTCACCGACAACGCCTTCCGGCCCGCGCCCGGCGTACGACGCGTCTTCATCAGCGGCTTCGACCCCTTCGGCCTCGACGCCGAGATCCGCCGCGCCAACCCCTCCGGATCGGCCGCCCTCCAGCTCAACGGCCGCCGCGTGACCTTGGCCGACGGCAGCCGGGCCGAGATCCGTGCCGTCGTCCTGCCCGTGCGGTACGCCGACTTCGACGCCGGCATCGTGGAGCGGGCGTTCGCCCCCCGACTGGCCGCCGGACCCGCCCGGGCGGACATCGTCACCACCGTCAGTCAGGGCTACCCGGGCATCTTCACCCTGGAGGACTGGGCGGGGCGGGCCCGGTCCGCCGACCCGTACCCCGACAACGCGCGTGCCCTCTCCGGCGGCACCCGCGAGAACCCGGTGACAGCCCCCGGCCTCGGCCCGGGACCGGAGTTCATCCGCACCACGCTGCCCGCCGACGCCGTGACCGCCGCCGTCCAGACCCCGTACCCGGTACTCCTCAACTCCGACGTGACCGAGATCCCGGCAGGCGGCACCACCCCCGTCGACCGGACGGACGGCCCGACACCCGGCTCCCGCGCCGTGGCCGGCGGCGGTGGCGGCTACCTCTCCAACGAGGTCGCCTACCGCTCCAACAGGTTGCGCACCGAACTCGCCCCGCACCTGCCCGGCGGCCACCTCCACACACCGGTACTCACCGGCCTGCCGGCCGACCCCCAGCTGCTGACCGGCCCCGAATTCGAACGCAACGAGAGCGCGATCACCGCGGAGGTCCGCACGGTCCTCGAACACGCCGCCGCACGCCGCTAGGGGGTGTCTTTGGGATCAGGCCGGCCGCCTGGGCCGAGGTGGTGGTGCGCGGGCTCGCCGGCGAAACGCGTAAGCACATCCATCATGACAGGTCAGCGCCGTTTTCCGTAGGACGGAACGCACAGTTCGTGAGGCTTGTCCGATCCGTTCCCCTCCTCTCAGAATCTCCTTCGTACGTCATCCGGAGACAGGGGGAATGGTGACGATCGATCACGACGCGGTGCTTCGCGCCCGCGTGCTGCTGCTGGGGTCCGGCCGGCCGAGCCGGGCCGAACTGGTCGACGCGTACCGGGTTCTGGCCGAGGTGAGTCCGAAGGCGTACGTGCCGAAGCTCGTCGACGCCCTGCTCTCGCTGCGCCACGAGAGCCGGGATCCGAAGGTGGGCGCCGCGCTGGCCGCCGAGGCTTCCCGGTCCGCCCGTGGGATCGAGCCGGGGGCGCCGAACCGGGCGGAGTGGCTGCGCAGGGCCCTGGACGCCTACCAGGCCTCCTTGATCGGCCTCGGGCGCAGGGAGGAAGGACGCGCGATCTGTGAAGAACTGGCCGGGGCCGGCCGGAGCCAGCCCCTGTCGATCGTTCTCGCAGAGGAGGGGCGCTTCAAGGAAGCCGCGGAGCTCGACGAAGAGAACACCCGCAACGGCATCCCGGAACACTCCTTCTGGAACATGGTGCAGTGGGCAGCGAACCTTGAGGGCGCCGGACTGCACGACGCCGCGGCGGCCGTCTTCCGCGAGCTCCTGGAGGAAACCCGGCGCGAGGCGGCCGAACAGCGCACCGCCCTGGCGATCCTCACCTGGGAGCTGGTCCACTTCTCCCGGATGCGGGAGTCCGCCGGGGACGGGAAGGAGGCCGCAGACGCCCGGCAGGAGGCCCTGAGCATCCTGGAGGAGCTCGCGGCCACGGGCGAGCCGAAGAACTGGAGTTGCATCCTCGGGTGGTGGAGGACGCTCTTCGTCCTGTCGGGGCGGGCAGCCGAACCCGCCGCGAGCCCCGAGTCCCCGATGCCGCCCTTCGGCACGGCGCTCGGATGGTCGGGCGACGTGCGTGACCGGTTCCTCGGCATGCTGCCGGGCCTCGAAGCGGAGGCGGCGGGACTGCGCGAGGCCGGCCGGCTGCCCGAACTGGCCGACGTCCAACGCCGGATCGGCATCCGCGCGGCCGTCAGCGAAGGCGATAACCCCTACCTGTTCGAGGAGCGGTTCACGCCGTCCTTCGACGAGGGCGTGACGCTGGCCCGCCGTCTGCCCGACGACCCCGCCCGCCTCGCCCGCGCCCTCACCGACCGGTCGATGTTCCTCGTCGCGGCACGATCCTTCGAACCCGCGCACGCCGACTTCGCCGAAGCGGTCGCCCTGCTCCGCGATCGCTGATCGCGCGGCCCCGCCGCGGCGTTCCGGCGGCGGCCCCGGAGCGGCCCGCGCCCCGCCCGCCAGGCCCCGCGTGGGCCGTCGAGCGGGGCGCGGCCCGGCCTGCGGCGCACGCCCCGGACGGGGCCGGATCCCTCCTAGGAGGTGGCGGAGAGCACGAAGCCGGTGTATCCGCTCCGGGCCGAGGCGTCGCACTCCGCCCGGTACCGGTCCAGGCCACCGGTGTAGGCCAGGAACCCCCGCGGTTTTCCGGGTACGTTCGCTCCCGTGTACCAGGAGGCCACGGCCGGGTAGAGCGTCCTGGACGCGAGCTCCGCCGCGTGGGCCGTCCACGCCGCCTCGGCCGCCGGATCGGCGTCGATCTCCGTCAGGCCGTTCCGCCTCAGATGGGCGATGCAGTCGGTGATCCACTCCACTTGCTGTTCCAGGGACACCGCGATGTTGGAGAGCACGGACGGGCTGAGGGGGCCGACGACGGTGAAGAGGTTGGGGAAGCCGGACGAGACGAGCCCCAGGTGGTTCCGCGGGCCGTCCGCCCACTTCTCCTGTAGCGTCACGCCGCCCTTGCCGACGATGTCGATGGCGAGTTGCGACCCGGTCAGGGCGTCGAACCCGGTGGCGAAGACGATCACGTCGAAGGCGTGTTCCCCGTCCGTGGTCCGGATGCCGCGGGGGGTGAGCGTTTCGATCGGGGTGGCGCGCAGGTCGACCAGCGTCACGTGCGGCCGGTTGTAGGTGGCGTAGTAACCGGTATCCAGGCAGGGGCGCTTGGTCGCGAACGGGAACGTGCGCGGCGAGAGCAGCTCGGCCGTAGCCGGATCGGTGACGATCGACCGGATCTTGGACCGGACGAACTCGGCCACGGTCTCATTGGCCTTCTCGTCGGTCAGGATGTCGGTGTACGTACGGAGCAGCCCGCTCAGCAGCCCCGAGTTCCAGCCGGCCTCGTAGGCGGCCGTGCGTTCCGCCTCGTCCACCTCCAGGGCCGACCGGGTCGGCGGCTCGACGACGGTCCCGCCCCGGGACAGGCGCTGAGCTTTCCGGAACTCCGGGTACCGGGACTTGAGGTCGGCGATCTCCGTGCTCCGCAGCGGGCGGTTGTGCGCCGGCAGCGCGTAGGCGGGGGTGCGCTGGAAGACGGTGAGCGCGGCGGCTTCCTCGGCGATGACGGGGATGGCCTGGACGCCGGAGCATCCGGTTCCGATGACGGCGACCCGCCGGCCGGCGAAGGAGACCTCCGTGCGCGGCCAGCGGGCGGTGTGGTGGATGGTGCCCGTGAAGTCGTCCGCTCCGGGGATTCCGGGATCCTTGGGCGCGGACATGCATCCGGAGGCCAGGACGACGAACCGGGCGGTGACGGTCCGTCCGGTGTCCGTGGAGACGCGCCAGGTGTGGCTGTCCTCGTCGTAGGCGGCGCGGGTGACGCGGGTGCCGAGACTGACGTGCCGGCGCAGGTCGAAACGGTCGGCGACGTGATGGACGTAGCGCAGGATCTCCGGCTGGGAGGCGTAGCGTTCGCTCCATTCCCACTCCTGGTCCAGTTCCGGGGAGAAGGAGTAGGAGTAGGACATGCTTTCGACGTCGCAGCGGGCGCCGGGGTACCGGTTCCAGTACCAGGTTCCGCCTATGTCGTCACCGGCTTCGAAGACCACCGCCGTCAAGCCGAGTTCGCGCAGCCGGTGGAGCTGGTAGAGGCCGGACAGTCCGGCCCCGACGACGACGGCGTCGACGGGGCGGGCGGAGGAACGCTCGGTGCTGGTGTCCATGGTTTCCCTTCGGTTCATCGGATCGCCGGTCTGGTGGGTGTGCCGTACACCAGAACCGCCGGGTCTCTGTGACGGTTTCGGCCCACTTCCTGCCGCTTACCCGCCAACTCTTGGTTTCCCGTTGACCGTTCTTTGCCCTGCCTTTTATCTTCGAGAGGCGGAGCAAAGCAGCACAGAAGCCGCATCTTTCAACATATCAGGAGGTATACCAATGGAGCAGCTCATCCGTACGATGACCCAGGACGACGTCTGGCGCCGCTGGGTCGAGGTCAACTCCGCGCAGGGCGCGAAGGACGGCTGCATCAGCGCCTCGCCGAAGGAAGGCTGCATCAGCATGGCCGGCAAGAGCGGCTGTATCTCCTGACGCGCCTGCCGACGCATCCGATCACGCCTGGCCACCCGAGGTGACGGGCCGTCGGGCCGGAGCGGTGCGGCGGACCACGGTCTGCGCCCGCCCGGCCCGGCGCTCCACACCCCGGGGACCCGCACGCCCCCGCACGCCCCGTACGCCCCACGACCGAAAGTGGCCATGGACGGCACAACCGCCCCGACCGGAATCCCGCACTCGGAGGGCCTGCCGGTCTCCGACGTCATCGACTGCGTCCGGGACATCCCGGTCTACCGCCCGGCTCTCGACCAGGGCGCCTTCCCCATCCTCGAGAAGCCCGAAATCGCCCGGGACTTCCCGGAGAACTGGATGACCCCGCGCCTTTCCGCCGCCCTGGAGGCCGGCGAAGCCGAGTACGTCTGGTCGACCGGAACCCACCACGCCCGGATGCGGCTCATCCGGCCCCCGTACTTCCTGCTGCGCTCCTACTACCGGCTGTGGAGCGAGCATCCGGACCTGGCGAGGACCTGGGAGAGCGGCTGCCGACGGGTCTCGCTGACCACCGTGCTCGCCACCGAGCACGTGGCGCGCGTCAACGCCCGCCGCAAGGGCACCGAACCGGCCGCCTCGCCGACACTGGAGGACCGCCGGCTCGACGAGCGCACCCTGTACCTCAACACGCGCCTCGACCCCGCGCACTGGGACCGGGCCGACGTCGAGCGGATGCTCGCCGAGATCCGCGAGGTCTGCTCCGCGCATCCCGACGGCGCCTACCACCTGGACTGCTCGGGGTACCACCTCGCCCACCTGGTGCACCGCGCAGCGGAGTTCGGCCTCTCGGCCCCGCAGGACTTCCCGCCGCCGGCCAGCATCGTCACCGCGTACGAGTACACCCCGGCCAACGTCCGCCGGTACCTCACCCAGCGGTTCGGCGTACCGGTGATCGACCTCTTCGGCAGCACCGAACTGGGCTACCTCTACTACAGCGACCGGCACGGCCGCTACCACCCCTACCTGGACCGGATGGGCATCGAGCTCGTCCCGGTGGCCCCCGGGAGCGGGATCCACAGCCTGATCGTCACCAGCATCCGCAACCCGTACATGCCGCTCGTGCGCTACCGCTCCGGCGACTGCGTCCGCACGTCGGACGGCAGCACCGACCCGGGGAAGGTGGTGGCCTTCTGCGGCCGCGAGAAGGAACTGCTGGAGACCCCGAACGGCCCCGTCGCCCAAGCCGACCTCGACGACCGCGTGGCGGCCGCCGCACCGCAGGTCTTCCTCTACCGCCTCGAAACGGACGGTGACGGCCCCGGCTCCGCGGCGCGTCTGCGCTACACCACCTTCGACGGGAACCCGCTGCCCGCCGCAACGGCCACCGCGCTCGCCGCCGGACTGACCGCCCTCACCGGACGCCCCTGCACCACCGGGCACACCACCCACCTGCCGATCGGCGCGTCGGGCAAGTACGCCTGGCTGACGGCCGCCACCGGCCCGGACCTGCCGGCCGGAGACCCCCGAGGAGGGACCGCATGAGCCCCCGTGTGACGCCCGAAGCCCTGCGCGCGCTGCTCGGCGAGCGGCTCCACGAGGAGGCGGTGCGGTACGCGGAACGCCACAACGGCGCCGCGCGGCCGTACGCCGAACGCCAAGTCCTGGAGTGCCTGCGCTACCTCTACCTGGTCTCGGCCCACCCCGACCGGCTCGGCGGGCTCTTCCTGCCCGTCGAGCAGGAGATCGACGAGATCTGGCACTACCTCATCCTCCAGACCCGCGAGTACCGCACGCTGTGCGAGGAACGCCTCCCCGGAGGCTTCTTCGTCCACCACCGCAGCATCGGCTACGAGGAGTACCAGGCCGAGCCCGGGCGCGAGCAGGCGGTCGAGGAGGCACTGCGCTGGATCCCGCTGTACTGCGCGGAGTTCGGCCCCATGGACGAGGGGATCCTGCCGCACTGGACGATCGTCCGCTTCCTGCACGAGGGCCTGCGGCTGCCCCTCGCCGAGATCTCCGCACTCGAATGGACCCCGGAGCCCGCCCCCTCCGCCCCCTGACGCGGCGGCGAGCGGCCCCCGGAACCCCGGGGGCCGGTCCGCACCCGCGCGTGCCCGTCCGTCAGGGGCGGTGCCCGGCCACCGACCGGCGGGCGACGGGGAAGTCGAAGTAGGTGTCCGGGAAGAGCTCGGGCTTGTGCGTGAAGTGCCACCATTCCTCGGGCAGGTTGACGAACCCCTCCGCGGCCAGCGTCGTCTTCAGCAGCCGGCGGTGGGCGCGCTGTGCCCCCTGGACCCGCGGGTCTTCGGTGTGCGAGAGGGTGTCGAAGCAGTCGAAACCCGTGCCCATGTCCACGGAGTTGTCCGGATAACGCTCCGCCTGCGGGGCGTAGCAGGGCACGGACTCCTGCCCCGGCTTCGGCCGGGGGGCCGGGAGGGCCGGCAGCGGGACGATCGTGACGTCCAGGGTGCTGCCACGGCTGTGCCCGGACTTCTCGGCGATGTAGCCGTCCTCGAACAGGCGGGACTTGTCCACCCGCGGATAGAACTCCGCCTTCGCCCTCTCGTCGGACAGGTCTTTCGCCCACCGTACGAAGTGGTCGACCGCCCGCTGCGGCCGGTAGCAGTCGTACACCTTGAGCGAGTACCCCTGCGGCAGGAGCCGCGTCTGCGCCCGGTGCAGGGCTTCGGCCGCCGGCCGGGTCAGGATGCAGACCGGCTGCCGGTAGCCGTCGATCGGCTCGCCGATGAAGTTGTGCGCCGACACGTAGCGCATGTCCTGGATGATCGTGGGGTCGACGGAGCTCAGCGGGACGAACTCCCGCGGTGCCTTGGGCTCCGGCGTCCGGGCCACGGCGCCGGCACTGACGGTCGAGCCCGTGGCGAACACCGCCGCGGCTCCCACGGCGACGGCGAGCCGCGCCGTCAACGACATGGTCATCGAGTTCTCCCCTGAGCCTGGGCCTGGGCCCGGCCCTGAGCCTGAACCTGGGCCGGTCTGTCCGTCCGTACGTCTGTCCGCGACCTTCGGTCTACCCCTCTGCCCGCCCGTTCCCACACGCGGCTCCGCCCGGAGGTGAGGCGGGAGCCCGTCGCCTCCGGCGCGTCACAGCTCGTCGAGCCGGAGGAGGGCGAGCGCCCGGCGGGTGAGCGTCAGGAGGTCATCGGGCTGTTCCCCGGTGGCCCAGTGCTCGACGGCCGCCGTGAACGCGTCGAGCACGGCGCCCGCCAGCAGGCGTGCCTCCAGGCTCTCGGCAGGCCTTCCCGTCCGCTCGGCGAGTACCGGCTGCAACCGGTCCCGCATCTCCTGTACGGCCGTCAGCCAGCGCGAGCGGAGTGCCGGGATGTCGCGCATGAGCCGGACGAGGGCCCGTCCGGGCTCCTCGTCCGAGAGCCGCCGTTCGGACATCGGCGTCACGAACACCCGTTCCACGGCGGCGATCAGCGGCTCGTCTGCCGGCTGGGCCGCCAGGGCGTCGACCAACTGGCCGATGCCGGACGTGACGAGGGGGGTGAGCGCGTCCTCCTTCGAGGTGCAGTAGCGGTAGTAGGTGCGCAGCGAGATGCCGGCCGCGGCGGTGATGTCCTCGACCGTCGTCGCCTCGTACCCGCGCTCGGCGAAGAGCGCCGCCGCGGTTTCCGCGATCTCGACGCGGGTCGCCTGCCGCCGTCGCTCGGTCAGGGGCGGCCGGCCCCGTTCCACCGCCATCGCGTGATCCCCCGTCCTGTCCCGTGCGCGTCCGTCCGTCAGGGTCATGGTGCCCGGTCGGGTGGCAGGCAGGCGACTTCCGGCATGAACCAGCAGTTTGGCACGACGTGCCAAAAAATGTATGGTCGAGCCATCGCAGGTCACAAGCGAGCGATATGAGTCGATATGAGTCAAGGAGTGCCCATGTCCCGTGTCCGCCCCCGCACGTACCTCGTCACCGGTGCCGCCTCCGGCATCGGCGAAGCAGTAGCCACCCGCCTCCGAACCCAGGGCCACACCGTCCTCGGCGCCGATCTCGCCGGCTCGGACATAGACGCCGACCTGTCCACGCCCGAGGGCCGCGCGCTGCTCGTGGACCGCGCCCGGGAGCTGACCGGCGGCCGCCTCGACGCCGTGATCGCCTCCGCCGGCGTCCACCTCTTCGGCCCGCAGACCGTCCGGGTCAACTACTTCGGCGCGGTGGCCGCCCTGGAGGGGCTGCGCCCCCTGCTCGCCGCCGGCACCGACCCGCGGGCCGTCGTCATCTCGTCCGTCACCGCGATCTACCCCCACGACCCGGCCATCACCGACGCGGCCCTTGCCGACGACGAGCCCGCCGCGACCGCCGCCGCGGAAGCCGCCGCGGACCGCGGCGAAGGCCACCTCATCTACGGTTCGTCCAAGAACGCCCTCGCCCGCTGGGTCCGCCGCACCGCCGCCACCGGGGCGTGGGCGGGCGCCGGCATCCCGCTCAACGCCATCGCACCCGGCACGGTCATCACCCCCATGACCGCACCCATGCTCGCGGCCCCCGGCATACGCGAGGTCATGGACTCGGCCATCCCCATGCCCCTCCACGGGCACGCCGCCGCCGAAGAGATCGCCCCGCTCCTCGACTTCCTGACCTCACCCGAGAACACCCACGTCACCGGCCAGGTCGTCTTCGTCGACGGCGGAGCCGACGCGGCCGTGCGGGGCGAGGGGGCGTGGTGACCCGCACGCTCCTGCGCACCGTCGTCGTGGACGCCGAACCAGGCGAGGTCTGGCGGGTCATCGGAGACTTCGGCGCCTTCCCCGACTGGCACCCCCTCCTCCTGCCCTCCGCCATCGAGAACGGCGCCGATCCCGAAACCCCCGGAGCGGTACGAGCCTTCACCTACGAGGGCCAGGTCGTCCTCCGGGAGCGGCTCCTCGCCAAAGATCCGGCGGCCCGTGCGTACCGCTACTCCGTCGAGGCCCCCGTCTTCCCCATCAGCGGCTACGAGGCGACGCTCTCCGTCCACCCCCACGAGGAGGGTGCGGAGGTCCGCTGGCGGGGTACGTACGAGGCGGAGTCCCCCGAGGCCGTCGCCCAGGTCGAGAAGCTCTTCGGCGACGGCGCGTACGCGACGGGTCTGGCGGCCCTGAGAGAACGGTTCGCGCGGTAGCCGGGCGGTCCCGGGCGGAAGGCGGGCCGGCGGACCGGTGTCCGCATGCCGGTCCCGGTATACGCCGGCGCGCCGGCCTCGTCATCATGGGCCCATGACGCACAGCGACGAGAAGTACACCGACTCTCCGGCCATAGCCCTGCTCAAGGAGGTGGGAGCGGAGACGACCAAGCACTCCGGCGGCACGCTCATGACCCACTTGCTGCGGGTCGAGGAGCTGCTCGCCGCGTGGGGCGCGCGGCCCGCGCTGCGGACCGCGGCGCTGTGCCACGCCTTCTACGGCACCGACGGGCTGCCGCTGGTGCTCCTGGAGCTGTCCGAGCGCGACCGCCTCGCCGGGGCGATCGGCACGGAGGCGGAGGAGCTCGTGTACTTCTACGCCAGCTGCGACCGCAAGGCCTCCTACCCCAGCCTCGCCGCGCCCGACGGGGCGGCGGTGACCTTCCGGGACCGCTTCACCGGTGAGGTGTTCACGCCCACCCTCCAGCAGCGTCGCGACTTCGCCGAGCTCACGGTGGCCAACGAGCTGGACCTGGCCAAGGTGAACGAGTCCTTCCGCGAACGCAACGGGGCGGACCTGCTCGCGCTGTTCACGCGCTGGGCGCCCCTCCTGTCGGAGGCGACCCGCCGCGAGGTGACCGCGGTCCTCGGCTGAACCGGTCCCGGCGTCGACGGCGGGGGAGGGATGCTGCCGGGCGCCCTGCCGACGGCGGCCCCCCCGGGGGGCGGCGCGGCCCGGCGTGGGCGTCTGCTGAGGGGGAGGAGACGCCCACGGCCGGGCCCGGCGGCCGGAAGGCCGCTCACCTGCCCGGCCGCTCTTTCAGGGTAAGCCCGCCATCCGGTGTCGAGTCCTCCGGTGCTTTTCGATCAGCCGGCGCGCCGGAAGGCCCGGGTCCGGCGGGCCGTGCGGGTGTGCGCCCGTCGCGCGGATGCTCAGGGGCGGGTGAGGACGTACTGGTAGGCGACCCCGCGGAAGGTGAGACCGCCGGTCAGCGTGGTGACCCGGGTCGTGGCTCCGGTACATCCCGCCGTGGCGACCGTCGGGCCCCACGGGGTCTCGAACCGGATCCGGCTCCTGCCGGAACGGTCTTCCAGCAGACTCGGGGCGGAGGTCACGGCCGGGTCCGAGAGGGCCGGGTGGGAGAACTCCGTGCGGACGAGGCCGTTGGGTACCACCCCTGCGAAAGCCTGCGGAGTGAGGGCCATGGCGATGGGAGACGCGCCTCCGGCCACGGTCAGCGTGCCGGCGAAAGCCGTGTCGGCAGTGCCCTCGGCCGTGGCGAGGTAGTCCGTGCGCAGGGCGGAACCGCAGCGGCCGGAGACGCTCGCGCCCCCGGACTCGTGAGGCACGGCCTGCGCGGAGGGAACCGCGAGCAGGACGGCCGTGGCCGTCAGGACGCCGAAGGCGAGACCACGCGTGGTGTGATTCATGTTCCGCCAACGATCCGAGGCCCTGATCGTTTTGGTCCGTGCGTGCGAGGTCTGCGGAATCCCCCCGGCCGGCGCCGGAAGGCCGCGCCGGCCCGGCCGCCGTATCGTCGGGGCGGCAGAGGACTTCGCGGGGATGACGAAACGAGGCGGATGCCATGAGCGTGCTTCAGATCGCACTGCAGGAGGGCTTCCGGGGCGAACACGTCGTGGTCGCGGTCGACGCAGCCGTCGTCCTCGACGAACCGTCGCTGCACACCAGAACGCAGGCCGGCCTGGCCCGCTCCATCGAGGTCCCGGTACGGGACGGCACGGTCAGGGTCGAGGTCTCGGTCCAGGGAGGGCCGCACGAGAGCCTGGAGGTCGACACCACCGTCACCAAGGCGGTCCTGGCAGACCTTGACGCGGACGGAGCCCTCACCCTCCGCGCGAGCGCGGACATGCCCCGGTACATGTGACCGGCGACTCCTCCGGCAGGTTCGCCCCGCCGACGGGGCGCCCTGCCGACGGCTCGATCGGACGCGGCCGGATTGCGCCCCGGGGTGGTTGCACTTCCACTTGAAGGGTCAGGCCCGCCGACGCAGGGGTGTGGGCTCGGCCGCACGAACAGACGGACGAAAGCGCCTGCTCCGGCGCCGGTCCGCGGGCCGTCCCCACCTCGCCAGGGCTCGTCGCCACACTTCTTTCGGCCCCGCCCTGCGGGCGACGACGGCAGTTCGACGACAGGCCCTGGGGCTGCCCGCCCGCCGCGGCGCCCTGCGCGGGACGTGGCCCGGGCACGACGTGACGACAGACCACACGTCCACAGACCACACGTCCGCCGAACAACACGCCCGCAGACCGCGCGGCACGCGCCACGCGCTCCGGAGCGCCCGGACACCCCCACCCCTTCCGCTGCACCACCACGCCCGGGCGACGGAGCCCGGCTGAGGAGAGGCCGGCATGACCACGCAGAAGCAGCACTCGCAGAGCGGGCTCGACGAGCTCGTCCGCGCCGTCGTCGACGAGATCTCCCGCCGGGCCGGTGACGGCCGGGCCCGCACCGCCTCGGCCTCGGGCCCGTACGCCGAGGCCGCGGCCCAGAGCGGCTGGGACACGGCGGCAGGCGCCCAGCCGGAAGCGGCGGCCTCGGGCCTCCTGGTCCAGCGCAGCGGCGTGTACGTCCGCACCGACCTGCCCCTCCCCACTCCCGACCAGGACGGCGCGCAGGGCGTGCAGGGCGCACCGACGACGCCCGGGACGGGGATGCCCGACGTACGGCCGAACGCCGCGGCGACGACGCAGGCGGCCACCCTTCCCGACGAGACGGCGATCACGTACCAGCAGCCCCCGACGGGCCGGCCGGCGGCCGAGACGCTCGCGCCCGGCACCGCCCTCGACCTGTTCGAGGAACTCCGTGTCGACGTGGACGGGGCAGCCCCCACGATGACCGTCTCGGGCCGCGTCTGGCGGCTCCTCACCGGCGGTCTCACCTGGATCGCCAAGGTGACCAAGCAGCCGGACGGCTCGTACGCCGGCCCGATCGGCTATCGCGACGGCAACGAGTCCCTGCGCCCCGCCACCTCGGTCCGCGTACAGCTCACCGGCCGCCCGCCGCTGCAGCCGCTCTCGGCCCGGGTGACCTTCAGCAGCCCGGGCGCGGCCGACCTGGTCCTCGGCTACGCCTTCGCACGGTCGGCGTTCCGTGAGGTCGGGATCGAGTTCGACCGCGTCGAGGGCGCCGAGCAGACGGACGCCTACGCGCTGCACGACCATCCGGTGCGGCCCCTCGGCCTCCCCGACATCACCCTCACCGTGGAGGACGCCTTCACCCGGCAGGGAATCAAGGTCAGCCGCACCCGCGGCAGCAACGTGATCCCCCGCTCGGCGTCCGTCAACGACAAGTGGTCCGACATCGAGATGCACGACGCGATGCAGCAGCACTGGTCCGAGTGGAAGCCCGGGCCCGGCGGGCAGGGCGTCGCCCAGTGGCAGGTGTGGACCCTGTTCGCCGGCGTGCACGACGAGGGCCGCAGCCTCGGCGGCATCATGTTCGACAGCATCGGCACCGCCCAGCGGCAAGGCTGCGCGATCTTCTCCGACTCGTTCATCTCCGAGCGGCCGCCGAACGACCCCGCCCCCGACGCGTTCGTCCGCCGGATGCGCTTCTGGACTGCCGTGCACGAACTCGGGCACTGCTTCAACCTCGCACACTCCTGGCAGAAGTCGCTCGGAGCCCCGTGGCTGCCCCTCGTCAACGAGCCCGGTGCCCGGAGCTTCATGAACTACCCCTTCCGGGTGCCCGGCGGACCCCAGGCCTTCTTCTCCGACTTCCCGTACTTCTTCTCGGAGAACGAGCTGCGCTTCCTGCGGCACGCACCCGAGCGGTTCGTGGAGATGGGCAACATCCCCTGGTTCGACCACCACGGCTTCGAGCGGGTGCGCCACTTCTCCGCCCCCGGCGCGCTGACGCTCTCGCTCCGCGTCAGCCGTGACCCCGACCACCAGGGCATGTACCGCTACGCCATGCTCGAACCGGTGATCGGAGAGCTGAAGCTCGCCAACACCTCGACGGACCCGGTGATGGTCGACCGCAACAAGCTGATGGGCGACGACCTCGGCATCGTCATCCAGCGCGACGGGGAGACCGAGGCCCGCATGCACCGCCCGTACGTGAAGTACTGCATGCGCCCCGAACCCGTGGTGCTCCAGCCCGGCGAGGCACTCTACGGGCAGATCGTGCTGAGCGCCGGACTCGGCGGCTGGCAGATCGCCGAGCCCGGCACCTACCGCGTGTACGCCGCGCTGCGCACGGCCGCCGGCGGTGCCGAGGCCGGGCAGGCCATGGCCGAACCGCTCATGCTCCGGGTCGAACGGCCGGCCAGCCGTGAGCAGGAGCGGCTGGCGGACGACGTCTTCACGGACACGGTGGGCCGCGTACTGGCGCTCGGCGGGAGCCGGGTGCTCCAGGGAGCCAACAACGTGCTGCGCGAGGTCGTGGACCGGATTCCCGACGAGGCCGTCGCCAAGCACGCCGCCGCGTGCCTGGCGCTGACGGACACCGTACCGGGCAAGATCATGCGGGGCGGTGCCGACGGGGCGGGCCCGCGCCTGGAACTCACCACGCCCGACACCGAGTCGGGGCGGCAGCGCGCCGATCAGGCGTACGGGGACCTGAACGCCGCGGCCGAGACGTTCGGCCACATCCGCCTGACGCGCAACATCGCACACCTCGCCCGCTCGCTCGACCAGCAGGGCGCGGGCGAGGGCGCCACCCGCCTGATGAACGGTCTCGCCCGCACCCTGGAGAGCCGCCGGGTCAAGCCGGCGGTGGTGAAGCGGGTCCGCAAGCTGGAACAGCAACTCGCGGACGGAGTCCGGTAACCTCCGGGGCGGGCACCCGATCGGCCCAGCAGGGCGGGGCCGCCGGCGGCGGTGATGGGACGCTGGGGGAGAGGAGGCGCGTGCGGTGGCTGTCATGGACTCGCTGGTGCTGTTCGCCCCCTTCTTCGTGCCCGTGATCAGCGGCCTGGTGGGCGGGGCCAGCCTCCTCATCCGGGACCGGCGCGAGGCGCGGAGCGCCGACCACCACTACCGGCGGCAGCTGGAGAAGGCACAGCTGGAGATCCAGTTCATCACCGGCTGGATCCAGGCGAGGGAGCAGGCGGGGACCGGCGCCCCCGACCCCGACCCGGACCCCGGCCGCTGGCTGGACGACTGCTACGCGTCGGTGCGCCGTGCCAAGACCGACACGGGGGCCCGCCACCGGACGGGTCCGGTGTCCCTGCGGCGCCTGCTCCTGCTGGGGGACCTGAGCGGCCACGCGAAGGGCATGCGGGTCGTGTACTGGGTCTCCCTGGCCCTGTTCAACGCGGCGCTCGCCTGGTGGGTGAACGCACTCGTCTCCGGCGTACCGGGCTTCATGCACGAGGAGGGCGTCGACGAGTCCGAGGAAATCGGCTCGTACCTGGTCGTGGCGTGCGTCCTCTTCGTCCTGTCGGCCGTTCTGTGGGTGTGGACGGTCCACCTGGGCGCGGCAGAACCGGAGCAGGTCTTCCGCAAGCGCATCGACTCGGACGCCTGGGCGGCGCAGGAGCGCGAGAGGCGGGAGGCCGCCGGGGCGAAGACGGGCCGCCGCGGGCGCGCAGGCTGATCGGCGCGGTCGTCCTCCGTATCGCGCCTCGTCGTCGGCCCACGGCAGGGATCACCGGCGGCGGCCCGTCTCTTCGTCCCGGCCGACGCCTACGTCCCCGGCACCACCCGCGCGGTGGACGGCGGCGCGGCGCCGGCGTGACGTGCCGCGTCGTGCCGGAAGGAGCGCCGGTAGGCGGCGGGCGTGGTGTGCACCAAGGCGTGGAAGCGCCGACGGAGGTTGGCGGCGGAGGAGAGTCCGGTCCTGGCCGCGATCGTCTCGACGGCCAGATCCGTCTCCTCCAGCAGGGCCCGGGCCGCCATGACACGCTGCCGCAACAGCCAGTTGCCGGGGCTCGTGCCGACCTGCTCGGCGAACCGCCGGGCGAGCGTGCGGGTGGAGACGGCCCCGAACGAGGCGAGGTCTTCGACGGTCAGCGGCTCGTGCAGACGCTCCGCGGCCCAGTCCAGTACGGGGGCCAGGGAGTCGGGGGTGCGGTCGGTGAGGGGGAGCGTGGCGTACTGCAACTGCCCGCCCTCGCGATGGGGCGGCATGACCATGTGCCGGGCGACCTGGGCCGCGTAGGCGGCGCCGTGGTCGGTGCGGATCAGGTGCAGGCACAGGTCGATGCCCGCGGCCGTGCCCGCGCTCGTGGCGACGTCGCCCAAGTCGACGTAGAGCACGTCCGGTTCGACCCGGACCCCGGGATACCGGGCGGCGAGTTCGTCGGCCATGCGCCAGTGGGTGGTGGCCCTGCGGCCCTCCAGCAGCCCGGCTTCGGCGAGGAGGAAGGCGGCTGAGCACAGGGCGACGATCCGGGCGCCGCGGCCGTGTGCCCGCCGTATCGCGTCGACGACCTGGGGCGGGGCGGCGGCGGTGCGCAGCACCCAGCCGGGGAGGAGCACGGTCTGGGCGTGTTCCAGGGCCGACAACCCTTGCGCGACCGCCATGTCGTAGCCGGCCAGCGTCGGCAGGGGGCCGGGCTGTTCCGCGCAGACCTCGAACGTGTAACGGGCGGGCAGGCCAGGGCGGTTCAGCCCGAAGGCCTCGGCGGCGCAGGCCAGCTCGAACGTGGATTGCGGTGGCAGGAGCAGGCACACCACGCGGTGAAGGCTCATGGCAGGAAAGTACCCTCCCACGTCAATCCGGACTCTGGGGCGGCGGCGGACCGGCCGCCAGCATGTTCCTCGTGAGCGTGCGACACCCCAGCCCCGCCACCCGTGCGGTGCGCGTCCGCTCCTCACTCCGGCCACGGCACGCCCGTACCCGCTCACCTGGCGAAGGGACCCTCTTCCATGTTCGGCACGCTCATGCTCATCGCCGTTCCCACCGTGCTGTTCAGACTGTGGGGTGCCTTCGGCCTCGGACGGTTCGCGACCTGGAGGGTGTCCGTCCTGCACGGCCTGGCGGTCATGCTGGTGTGCACAGCGACCGCGCACTTCGTTCCCTCCGCCTTCGGGCCCATGCCCGGCCACCACGACCTGGTCGCGATGGTCCCGCCGTTCGTGCCGTTCCCCCGCCTCGCGGTCTACGCGACGGGTGTCCTGGAACTCCTCGGTGCCGCCGGGCTCGTCCGGGAGGCCACCCGGCCGATGGCCGGCCTCGGCCTCGCCGTGCTGTTCGTCCTGATGCTCCCGGCCAACGTGCACGCGGCCGTCGCACATGTCCCGTTCCATGGCGAACCGGCGACCCCGCTGTGGTTCAGGGTTCCCGAGCAGGTGCTCTTCATCGCCGTCGCGCTGTGGGCCTGCGTCCCGGGGCCTGTCGCGGCGGCCCGCCGCCGGGCCGGCCGCCTTCAGGCGTAGCGCCACCGCGCTCAGCGAGCGGTCACGACGGCCACGCTGTCCGGTCCGTTCCCGGCGGGAACGCTGTCCACGACCAACACCGTGTCCGAGTGGAGGTCGGCGACGTAGACGAGGGCATCGGGCGCGAGCGCTGCCCGGCGGCCGGCGTTTCGGCGGCCGCGCCGGCCGGACGCCCCGATCCCGTCAGCGACGCGCTGCCACACAGAGCGCCACGGCGGCCCTCTGCTCCACGTACTGATTCCTCGTCATGGGGCCACGCCAGGGCTCCGGAACGGAAACCCGCGTGAGGCTCACGCCCGCGTACACCCGGCGGCCGTCCGGTCGTGAGCCCGCCGTCGCGCCCCACCCGGCAGCGCGGCCGGCCGGTACGCGTACGCCGGGTCCGCGCCGGGGAGGCGGAGGTGCCGGCCGCCCGGCCCCGGGTGCGGGCTGTGGGCGACGCCTTCGCCCGGCTCGCCGCCGGGAGGCCGCCGCGCAGGCGCGCGTCGTGCTCCGGGCGGCGGGCTGCGGCGACCGGCCGCACAATGGGCGGGAACGCTCGCTGCCGGCCGCCCGCACGGGGCACCCGCGGACACGCGGTCCAGGCCGGCCTGAGGAGGTCGAGCCCATGAAGCGCAACACGTACGTCTCCGCGGCGGCCACGGTCCTGCTCGCCTGCGGCCCGGCGGCCGCAGCCGTCGCGGCGCCCGCCGACGCGGTACGGACGGCTCCCGCGGCCGTCACCGCCCCCCTGGTCGACGTCACGGCGGAGGGGGCCGCCGCCGCGGCCCTCAAGGACTATCCCGGGGTGGTCGAGTCCCTCGACAGGGAGGGCAACGTCTGGCACGTGGACGTGATCACCAAGGACGGAAAGGGCCACGCCGAGCTGACGGTCGACGCGGCGACCGGCAAGGTGACCCGGGACAACGTCGACACCGACGAGGACGCGGGCGAGCACAAGGACCTGCTGGCCGCCAAGGTCACCGCGGAACAGGCACTCAAGGCCGCCGTCGCCGCCCACCCCGGCGAGGCGTGGAGCGTCGAGTGGGAATCCGACGACGACAACGGCAAGGCGGCGTCCTGGCACGTCGAGGTACGGGACTCCGGCGGCAAGACCTGGGACGGCTCCGTGGACGCCACGACCGGCAAGGTCACCGCCGAGACCGACTCCGACGGCGACAACGGCTGACCCGGCCACGCGACGAGCCGCGCCACGCGACGAGCCGCGCCCCGGCCCGGGGCGCGGCTCCTCGTACGCGATGCGTGACCGTTCTACGACCGGGCGCGCTGTTACCTTGGTACCATGGTAACGATTGAACGGGCACAAACCGGTCTGCGGATCGAGCGGAACCTGCTGAAGGTGCTCAAAGGGCTGGCCGAATACCTCGACATGCCCCTCGGTGAGCTGGTCGAGGGGATCGTCCTGCACGCGTTCGACGGCAAAACCCCCTTCTCGGCGGAGACCCTGGCCAAGATCGGGCAGCTCAAGGACGTCTACGGGCTGGAACTGACCGCCGCCGACGCCCACGCCCTGGAGGAGAAGTGATCCGCCGGGTCCTGAGCGCCGCGCTGCACGTTCCGCTTCCGCCCGAAGCGGCCTTCCGGCTCTTCACCGCCCGGGGCGAGCGGGACTGGGTGCCGGGCTGGGATCCGGTCTTTCCGGTCGAGACGCCGGACGACACCGCGCCGGGGACCGTCTGGCTCACCTCGTCGCCCGAAGAGGAGACGACCTGGCTGGTCGCCTCCCGCGACTTCCCCCGGTCGGTCTCCTACGCCCGCGTCACCCCGGGCGTCCGCGCCGGGACGGTCACCGTCGCCCTGGCCGCGACCGGGGCCGGCAGCGAGGTGACGGTCACCTACGACATGACGCCGCTGACCCCGGCCGCCGCGAGGGCGCTCGACGGGTTCGCCGCCGACTACCCGTCCTTCATCCGCTCCTGGGAAGAACTCGTCACCGCCCACCTGACCGGACCCCATGCGACCTGACCTGACCTGACCTGATTTGACCGACCTGCCGCGGCCGCACCGGCCGGGAGGAGTACCACCAGCCGTCCGGGGCGGCGGAGAAGGGCGGCGCCGGTCGGCCCCCCGCCTACGCGCCGTCGGCGGCGACCGGCTCCGGAGCGAGGGCCAGGAAGTCGTCGTAGGTGCGGACGTGCACCCCGGGCCGGTCCTGGGACAGCGCGGCGATCATGGCGGCGGCCAGCCGTCCCGCGGGCACCGGCCGGTACGGTCGGGTGGGCCCGGCCAGCAGTGGGGCCAGCACGGTCGCGGCGGAGCCGCCGAGCCCTTCGCCCCGGCGGTGCGAGGGGCGGTGGCCGAGGATGAAGGAGGGCCGGAAGAATTCGGTCTGGCGGTAGCCCAGGGCCGTGACCTCCGCTTCCATGTCCCCCTTGACCCGCAGGTAGAAGGCCCGGGAGCCGGATCCGGCCCCGACCGAGGAGACCACGGCGATCCGTGCGGCACCCGCGTCCCGGGCCAGCTCGGCCACCCGCACGGTGTGGTGCTGGTCCACTTCGCGGAAGGCGTCCTGCGAGCCGGCCTGCCGGATGGTGGTGCCCAGCGCGCCGTACACGTCCGTACCGCCCGTTCCTCGCGGCAAGTCGTCGGCTTCGAGCTTGGCGAAGTCCACCACCCGGGCGTCCAGCCGCGGGTGTTCGAGGCCGAGCGGGCGGCGTGCCAGTACGGTGACGCGGTCGTAGCGCGGGTCGCGCAGCAGCCGCGCCAGCAGCTGTCCGCCGACCAGCCCGGTGGCTCCGACCAGGA
Source organism: Streptomyces sp. NPDC043896 (assembly GCF_056435605.1). Lineage (NCBI taxonomy): Bacteria > Bacillati > Actinomycetota > Actinomycetes > Kitasatosporales > Streptomycetaceae > Streptomyces > Streptomyces sp. NPDC043896. The sequence goes on along the minus strand of NZ_JBWKEE010000015.1, from coordinate 77,347 downwards.
GCGCGCTGCGGGTCATGGGGGTCCTCTCCGCCGCCGGCGGCAGGCCCGCCGGAATTCCCGCAGCATGTCACACCGTGCGCGTACTCCCGCGATCCTCAAAGAGGTTCTGCGGACCACCAGATCATCCGTTCATCCGCTCATCCGGCCACGCCCCGTCACCCGGTCTTCCTGCGGTCGAACACCATGGTCGACAGGGGCACCACCAAGCCGGCCCAGAAGAGGACCCCGGGCACACCCCGGTCGGTCCACGGGATCTGCGATATCAGCAGTGCGCAGAGCATGGTCCACGCCGCCTGCGCCAGCACGACCCGGGCCCAGCGGCCACGGCGTACGAGGGAGCCGATGTTGAGCCGTACTCCGGTACGCAGCCGGCGGTAGCGCAACAGCGCGCCGAAGCCCCAGACCGCGGCCATGACCAGCAGCACCCACAGCCGGTTGCCGAGCGGTACGGGCAGCTCCCGCAAGGCCGGGTGCCTGGCCGTGGCGAAGAGGTCGATCATCGCTCCCGCGGCCGCCAGGCAGACCAGCGCGAGCCAGCGCGTACCCCGCAGCAGGCGGTACGTGGCGTGGTCGAGCCCGTTGCGCAGCATCGGGGACTGGGGCGCGCCCGCCAGGCCCGCGGAGTACATGCCCGCGGCCTGGGCGGCCGTGACGTCCGGGCCGCCGGCCATCGCGTCGGTGTACATGGCCTGTGCCGTCGCGTTGGACGGGTCGAGGCGCAGCCATTCGACCAGGGCCTGCTTGGCGACGTCCTGACGCTGCGTGCGCACGGCCGTGAAGCACACGGCCTGGTGGGCGTCGGACTCCTGCGGGGCGAGGCGCACGGCCTCGCAGGCCGCCTCGTACGCGCGCTCGTGGTCCGAAGGCGGCGCCGTCGCATAGGCGACGAGCACTTGGGCCAGCGCGAAGTGCGAGGACCACTTGTCGGGCGCCCTGCGGACGGCCTCCTCCGCCGCCGCCCGGGCCTCGGACGGCCGGTCCATGCGGAGCAGCACCCGGGACAGCAGGATCAGCGCGCCGACGTGCCCGGGTGTGATCCGGACCATCTCGGTGGCCGCCCGCTCCGCGAGCTCGTACTCGCCGAGCCTCTCGTGGGCGACGGCGAGCATCTGCCAGGCCCAGTCGTCGTCCGGCTCCTCGGCGAGGTGCGGGGCCAGCAGGGCCTTGGACTCCTCGAAACGTTCCGCCGCCTGCAGCGCACCGGCGCGGGCCACCACCGGGTTCTCGCTCACAGCTTCCGCCTCTTCTTCAGGTACGTCACCAGGTCGTCGTACATGCCGCCCTCGTTGGCGAACATCGCCACGTTCCGCGCCGCCGCGAACCACGGTTCGGTCGAGGGGACCACCGACTTCGCGGCGTCGAGCAGGTCCTTCGTCCCGATCATGCGGATCACGCCGGTGCGCACCGAGTCGAGCAGCGCGCTCTCGGCCGCCGACTCGCACACATGGGCCAGGTCCGCGCCGGACAGGCCGTCGGTCGCCTTGACCAGACGTCTCAGGTCGACCGCCTCGATGGGACGTTCGCGCAGGTGGTAGCGGAGGATCGCCTCGCGGGCGGTCGCGTCGGGCGGCAGCACGAGCAGCGTGCGGTCGAGCCGTCCCGGACGCCGGAGCGCTATGTCCACGTCCCAGGGGACATTGGTGGCGGCCAGGACGAACACGCCTTCATTGGCGTCGGAGTGGATGCCGTCGAGCTCGGTGAGGAGCTGGTTGACGGTGTTGCGCATGCCGCTGTGCTGCGTACGGCTGCGCTTGGCGCCGAGCGCGTCCAGTTCGTCGAGGAAGACGACACAGGGCGCCTGACGACGGGCGGTCTCGAACACCTCGTGCATGTTGCGTTCGGAGTTGCCCATCCACATGTCGAGGACGTCGTTCACGGACACGGACAGGAAGCTCGCGCCGAGCTCGCCGGCGACGGCGCGCGCGATGAACGTCTTGCCGCAGCCGGGCGGACCGTAGAGCAGGAGCCCGCCGCGCAGGCTCTTGCCGTACAGCCTGCGCAGTTCGGGGTTGCGCATGGGCGCGAGGAACGCGGCTTCGAGGCGGTCCTTGACCTCTTGCATGCCGCCGACGTCCGCGAGCCGTACGACGCCGGGAGCGGCCACCTCCCAGGCAGCGGCGTCCCCGGGGTCGCCGCTGTCGCAGGCGCTGACCGGGGGCTCGACGAAGCGGGGTTCGACGATGCCGTCGACCTCCTGCTCGGCCGCCCGCCAGTCGAACCGGTCGCGCCGGGACGACTCGGCCGGGCCGGCGGTCTCCGCGGGCGCGGCCGCGCCGGCGCCGCCCGCCGGGCCGGCCGTGCCGCCCAGGGGCTCCGCCGGTGCCGCCGGTGCCGCGGGGGCCGGGGGCGCCGGCATCCCCATCGCCCGCACCATCAACTCCCGCGCCGCTCCGTCCCCCGGCGCATGCTGCAAGGCTGCCGCGGCCTCCGTCACCGCGGCGTCGTGCAGCCCCGCGGCGAGCAGCAACTCCGCGAGGTGCAGCCGCAGCGGGACGTCCCCGGGGGCAGCGGCCACGGCTGTGCGCAGGCTTCGTATCAACGGGGATTCGGGGGCTGGTGACTCTTCCGGCATGATCCATGTTTACGCGGGCCCGCCGACGAGAGTCCAGGCAGGGGGGTGTGCGGTGGATCACCACGACGCCGGCCGGGCGTGGCGTCCGTACGACGGGCCCGGGCGCCGGGCCCGTCGTACGGACGGACTCAGCCGAGGAAGGACAGCCGCACGGTGCGCCGGGGGTTGTCCCCGTTCGTGTCCACCAGGACCACCGACTGCCAGGTCCCCAGCGCGAGCTCGCCGCCGACGACGGGCAGCGTGGCGTGCGGCGGCACGAACGCCGGGAGCACGTGATCGCGGCCGTGGCCGGGGGACCCGTGCCGGTGCCGCCAGCGGTCGTCGGCGGGCAGCAGCGTCCGCAGGGCGTCCAGCAGGTCGTCGTCACTGCCCGCCCCCGTCTCGATGACCGCGAGCCCGGCCGTCGCGTGCGGGGTGAACACGTTGAGCAGTCCGTCGCGGCCGCGGGCGACCTCGCGGAGGAAGCCCGCGCAGGCGGCGGTCAGATCGTGCACGGTCTCGGCGGAGCCGGTGGTGACGTCGAGGGTCCGGGTGGTGAAGGTGTCCGTCATCCCCCCATCCTCGGTCAGAGGCCCGCCAGGACGCCCGGCGGACCCTGCGCCGGACGGGCCGCTCCGCCGGATGGCGTCTCGTGGAACCACCGGTTCCACGAGACGCCACAGGGATGCGGCTCAGCGCTTGAGCGTGAAGGCGAAGTCGCCGGACAGCCTGCCGACCAGCCGGACCGTCGAGACGATCCGTCCTTCGGCGGCCAGCCGCTCGGCTTCGGCCCGCGGGAAGCCGAAGCCTTCGGCTATCAGCCGCAGCGGCCGGACGGGGATCCGGGCCGCGAAGCGGACCGAGACGTCGACGGCCTCGGCGTCCGCGTCCACCGGTCCGCCGGTGTCGAGGCGCCAGGCGTCGTCCCAGTCGAGGGCGATGCGGTTGCGGCGCCGCAGCACCGGGTCCCGGAGCAGCTCGGCCGCGAGGCCCGGGTCGTTGCCGTGCATCCGGTCCAGCAGCCCGGGCCGGACGGAGCGTACGTGCGTCCGCTCCAGGAACGTGAGCTTCGCCGTCGCACCGCAGCCGGTGCAGAGGACGAGGATCCAGGCGTCGAGGAGCTTGTGGTTCGCGTTGACACGGAACTTGCCGTCAGCCCGGAAGCGGTCGGACGGGCACGCGTGGCAGCGGCGCCGGACAAGGGGAAGGCAGGTGGGCGTGACCCACCAGGTCGTGAGCACAGGAGTACACCGGTTTCAGTGAGAAGTCCGCAGCAGGAAGCAGCGCGGCGCACAGGCGCGACGCGCGACAGATCAGCTCTCGGGAGGTCTCACAGGGTGTACAACGGCATGTCCTTGCCTCGACGACGTGGTTCGGCAGCACGGTAACGGCGGACGGCGCGGCCGCTCCACTGGTTTTCGCCCGCCGGGCGAGTGCCCTCCCGCCGCAGCACAATGGGGTCCGTGCACCACATCGAGTTCTTCACCTACGGCCTGGACCGCAGGCTGGGCATCCGGGTCGACGGTACGGACCTCCGGGTGCCGTTGGCCGACGCCGTCCGGCCCGTGTGGGAGGAGGAGGACTTCTACCGCGAGAAGGGGGCGGCGGAGCGCGAGGAGTTCCTCCGCCACCAGTACGGAGGCCTGACCGCCCTCGACGTCGGCGAGGGCGACGGGATGCTCCGCCACTTCCTGGGCCGGGGCCCCGAGGAACTGAAGAACCCGGAGACCGGGACGGTCGTCGTGCTCGGCTGCGTGTGCGGGGTCTGGGAATGCGGGCCCCTGTACGCGCGCATCGACGTCACGGACGACACCGTGACCTGGTCCGGGTTCCGGATGCCGTACCGGCCGGTGGAGGACGTACTGCCCCTCGGCCCGTACGTCTTCGACCGCGCCGCCTACACACGGGCCCTCACACGTCCCCGCCACGAGGCCGAGGACCCGTTCGCCTAGGACCGCACACCCCTTGTCCACCGGCCGGTGGACAAGGGGTTCCACCGGCCGGGGCTGCCGGCCGCAGGGCCCCGGCGGCCAGCATTCCCTGCATGAGAAACCTTCCCGTACGCACGGCGCGCTGGAGCGCCCGGCACCCATGGCGGGCGATCGCCGCCTGGTTCCTGCTCGTCGCCCTCTGCCTGGGCACCGGCATCGCCCTCGGCAACAACACCGCGACCGCCGAGGACTTCCGCGTCGGCGAGGCGGGACGCGCCGAGGCCATCGCCACCGACGGCGGCCTCCAGCGCCGGCCCACCGAACACGTCCTGATCCGCTCCGGGTCCGGGCCGCTCGACCGGCCGGCGGCCGACGCCGCGGCCCGTGACGTCCGGGCCCGGATGGCGAAGCTGCCCGAAGTCGCCGAGGTGGGGCAGCCGCTCCTCTCCGCGGACGGCACCGCCCTGCGGATCCCCGTCGTCCTGCACGGACCCGAGCTGGAGGGCAGGAAGCGCGTCGCCCCGCTGCTGGAGCAGACCGCGCGAATCGCCGCCGCGCACCCCGGCGTGGTGGTGGAGGAGACCGGCTCACCCGCGATCAGCAAGGGCGTCAACGACCAGCGCGGCAAGGACCTCGCACTGTCCGAGCGCATCACCCTCCCGATCACCATCGTCACCCTCCTGCTCGTCTTCGGCTCCGTGGTGATGGCCGCGGTGCCCCTCCTGCTGGCCCTCACCTCGATCGCCGCCGCACTGGGCCTGTCGATGGCCGTCTCGCACCTCCTGCCCGACGCCGGCGTCGGCACCAATCTGATCCTGCTCATCGGCCTCGCGGTCGGCGTCGACTACGCCCTCTTCTACCTCAAGCGCGAACGAGAGGAACGAGCCCGCAACGCCGGGCGCCTCACCTCCGAACAGCTGGTGGAGCTGGCCGCGGCCACCGCGGGCCGGAGCATCGTCACCTCCGGCCTCGCCGTGATCGCGTCCACCGCGACCCTCTACCTGGCCACGGACGTCATCTTCTCCTCGCTCGCCACCGGCACCATCCTGGTCGTCGCCGTGGCCGTGGCCGGCTCGATCACGGTGCTGCCCGCCCTGCTGGTGAAGACCGGGCAGCGGGCCGCACGCAAGGCGGAGCGGCGGTCCGGGCGCGGCCGGTCGGCGGCCACGCCCGCACCCGCCGGACGCCGACGCGCGTCCGTCCTGAAGGGCAGGAAGCGCAACGCCCACGACCGGGACGCCCACGACCGGGACGACGTCCACGGCAACGGCCGGATCCTCACCGCCCTCCTCACCGCCGCCCGCGAGCACCCCGTCGCCACCCTCACCGCCTCCGTGCTGTTCCTGGTCGCCCTCGCCGCGCCCGCCGTAGGCATGAAGCTGGTCGACCCGGGCAAGGACACCTTCTCCCGGGCCATCCCCGCCATGCAGGTGTACGACCGGCTCACCGGCGCCTTCCCCGAACTCCTCGTCGAACACGAGGTGGTGGTACGCGCCGACCCCGCCCAGGCCCACGACGTCCGCCGGGCCCTGACCGAACTCGGCCGGCGGGCCCAGGCCGACACGCTGTTCGCCGCCCGGACCGCGCCCCGGCTGCGCACCTCCCAGGACGGCCGCGTCCACGTCCTCGCGCTGGCCGTGCCCCACCCCGCGCCCGCGCCCGAGGCCATCGCCTCCCTCGGCCGGATCCGCTCCGGCCTCCTGCCGGCCACCGTCGGCGCCCTGCCAGGAGTGGAGACCGCCGTCACCGGCGACGTCGCCCGAGGCCAGGACTACGTCGCCGACGAGCGCGCCAAGCTCCCCCTGGTCGTCGGCGCCCTGCTCCTGATGTCCTTCCTCACCATGGCGATCGCGTTCCGCTCGGTTGTCGTCGCGCTCCTCGGCGTCCTGCTCAACCTGCTGTCCACCGCGGCCGCGCTCGGCGCGCTCGTCCTGGTCTTCCAGGGCACCTGGGCGCAGGACCTGCTCCGGTTCGATTCGCTCGGCGCCATCGCCTCCCGCGTCCCCCTGTTCCTCCTCGTGATCCTCTTCGGCCTGTCCACGGACTACCAGGTGTTCGTGGTCAGCCGGATCCAGGAGGCCCGGGCAGCGGGCATGCCCCACCGCGAAGCGGTCCTCCACGGCATCGGCGCCTCCGCCAAGGTGGTCACCAGCGCCGCCGTCGTGATGGTCACCGTCTTCGGCGCCTTCGTCGCACTCCACCTCACCGAGATGAAGCAGATGGGCTTCTGCCTGGCCGTCGCGGTGCTCCTCGACACGGTCGTCATCCGGCTGCTGGTCCTCCCCGCCGCGCTCCTGCTCCTCGGCGAGCGCTCCTGGTGGCCCCGGCGGCCGAAGGCACCGCACCCGGCGGCGGCCACGGTGGTCCCCGAAGGGGCGTGCCCGGCAGGAGAGTTGCCCGCACCCGTACGCTGGTGATCATGATGCAACGACCGCAGCGCGGCGACCCGTACTGGATCTGGCTGCTGCACGGCGGGGAACTCCTCGGCTGGGCGATCACCGGACTGCTCTGCGTGATCACGGTCTTCGGAGACGTACCCGCCCCGCAGGCCTACGGGTCGCTCGCCCTGATGGCCGCACTCGGCGCCGCGAACGTCCTGGTGCGCCTGCGCCCCGGGAGCGATCCGGTGCGGACGGGATACCTCTACCTGGGGCTGCTGGTCGCCTGCCTGTGTGCCCTGTCCTGGATGCGGGACGGCTTCGGGGCCCTCTACCTGGTGTTCCTCCCGCAGTTCGTGGTCTACGCGAACGGTGCCCGCTCCGCCCTCCTCTCCAGCGGTCTCGGAGCGGCCGCGGTCAGCGTCGGCGGCACGCTGCGGGAAGGGTGGAGCCTGGCGGCCCTGGGCGGCAACTCCGTCTCCTCCGTCGGCGTCTACGCGGTCAGCGCCGTGGCCGTCCTGGTCACCCCCAGGGCGCTGGCGCTACGGGACGAGCGGGCCCGGCTGCGGGCCCAACTGGCCAGGGCCCGGACCGAACTGGCCGAGGCGCAGAGGCGACAGGGCGCGGCGGAGGAACGCGAGCGGCTGGCCCGGGAGATCCACGACACGCTCGCCCAGGGCTTCGCCTCGATCATCGTCCTGGCGGAGGCGGCCCGCTCCGGGCTCGCCGCCGACCCGGACCGCAGCGACCGGCAACTGCGGTCCATCGAGCGCACGGCCCGCGAGAACCTGGCCGAAGCCCGCGTGCTGGTCGGCGCCGCCCCCGCCGGCGGGACGGCCGCCGGCTCGGTGGCCACGACCCTGCGCCGCACGCTGGACCGCTTCGCCGAGGACACCGGGCTGACGGTGGAGGCGGAGCTGGCCGAGGTCGACTGCGACCAGCCGACCCGCATCGCGCTCCTGCGGTGCACGCAGGAGTCGCTGGCCAACGTCCGCAAACACGCGGAGGCCTCCACGGTCTCCGTGGTCCTGGCCCGGCAGCCGGGATTCATCGAACTGGAGGTCACCGACGACGGGCGCGGGTTCGTCGTCGCCGCGTCCCGCGGCTTCGGCCTGAACGGGATGCGGCGCCGGCTGGCGGAGTTCGGCGGAGAGCTGACCGTCACCAGCTCGGTCGGCGACGGCACCCGCGTCCTGGTCCTCATACCCGCCCACAGCGAGGAGACGATGTGAGCCCCACACCCCCCGGCGCCCCGGACGACGGCGCGGACCGCCTCCGCGTCATCATGGCGGACGACCACACGGTGATGCGCGCCGGCCTGGTGGCCCTGCTGTCCGCCGAGCCCAGCCTGGAGATCGTCGGCGAAGCCGAGGACGGCGCCGCCGCCCTCGAACTCGTCTCCCGGCTGGAGCCCGACGTGGCCCTGCTCGACCTGCGGATGCCCGTACTGGACGGCGTCGGGGCCACCGCCGCGATCACGGCCGCGCACCCGCGCACCCGGGTGCTGATCCTCACCACGTACGACACCGACACCGAGATCGAACGGGCCGTCGAGGCAGGCGCCACCGGCTACCTGCTCAAGGACGCCACGCGCGAGCAGCTGGTGGACGCCATCCACGCCGCGTCCCGCGGCGAGACCGTCCTCGCCCCGCGCGTGGCACGGCAACTGGTCGCCCGGATGCGGCGGCCGGCGAGGGTGTCCCTCACCCCCCGCGAGAGCGACGTGCTGCGCGCCGTCGCGGACGGGCTGTCCAACGCCGAGATCGGCAAACGGCTGTTCATCGGAGAGGCCACGGTCAAGACGCACCTGCTGCGCGTTTTCGCCAAGCTCGACGTCAGCGACCGCACCCGCGCGGTGGTCGTCGCGATGGAGAACGGGCTGCTGACGAGTTCCCCGGCTGCTCCCCGGCCCCCGGGGAACGGCGCCTGACCGGGCCCGACCGGGGACCGGGCACGTGCCATCGCCCGTCCCCGTGCCGGGACTTCATCCCGGCGGCGTCGTCACAGTCCGGCGAACGTCAGAGCGGTCGCGGTGACCGAGCCCGCGATCGTGGCGGCGAAACCGGTGTCGTGGTCCTGGTCGAGGAGCGTGTCCCCCGGGGTGTGGTACTGCCGCGTGCCGGTCCCGGGCGCGCCGTCGGGGGTGGAGAAGAGGTCCTCGGACACGGCGACCGCCGCCCATCCCCGCTCGTGGAAACTCGCGTGGTCGCTGCGCCCCACCGCCGGGTCGTCGGGGCCCGTGAGGTGCTGGACAATCACCGCGGGATCGAAGGCCGGCACGGTGCGCGCGACGAGCTCGCCGAGCGCGTCGGAAGCCCCCACGACCGGGCCCGGTACGGAGGACCCCGCGTGGATCTCGACCCGGGGCGCGCTGCCCCGCTGCAATCCCGCGATCATGTCCATCTGGAAGACCCCGGCGATACGGTCGCCCTCCGCGGCGGCGGCCCGGGCGTAGAACTTGCTTCCCACGAGGCCCTGTTCCTCGGCGTTGAAGAGCACGAAGCGCACATTGCGCGTCGGCTGCCCGCCGTCCGCCAGCAAGCCGGCCAGGCATTCGGCCGCGGCCAGCACCCCCGCCGTGCCGCTCCCGTCGTCATCGGCCCCCGGCGCCGGGTCGACCGCGGGGTCGTAGGGGCGGAAGTCGCCGTCCGCGTCCACGAAGTCACCGCTGGACGCGGTCGAATCCAGGTGGGCCGTGATCAGGACGGCGGAGTCCGCCCCCACGACCCGGTGCTCGGCCTCCAGGTTGAACAGCTGCCGCCCCCGCCACCGGAACGGGTGCTTTCGCACGTGCAGCCCGAGTTCCCGGAACCGGCGGGCCAGCGCCTCGACGACCAGCGCGTTGTCCTCGGCCGCCGCGTCCCGGCTGCGGACCCTCAGTGACTCGCCCTCGACCAGCGGCTCCGCGCCGGAGATGCGCGCCACATGCCCCCGCAGGGCCTCGGAGGTCACCGCCGCCCGCACCGCGGCGATCGTCCCGGGCGACGGCAGGCCGTTGCCGGACGCCGCACCGGCCCGGCCCGGGCCCCGGCCTCCGGCCGCTGAACCGGCGAGCGCGTCCGCCTGCGCCTCCCCGGGCCGCGAGAGGAGCGCCGGGTCCGGCAGCAGCCGTTCCGTGTGCCCGGGCTTGGCACCCGGCAGGTGCACCTCCTCGACCGGCGCACCGGCGGGCACGGCGAGGTACACACCACCCGGTGCGGGCCCGAGCAGAGCGGCCGGAGGGGCGCCCCGTCCGGCCAGGGCATCGGCGACCAAGCCGTACACGGCCGTGGCCCGCCGCGCGGCCCCGTCCCCCGGCCCCGCGGTGCCGGCGGGACCCGTGAGCGACTCGGCGTCCGTGACCGGACGGTCGTCACGGACCAGGAAGGCCGCCCTGTCCTCCACCGGTTCGCGCCCGTCCACCGTGAACCCGGCGCGTTCGAGGGCTTCGGCACCGAGGGCGCTCGCCATGACGAGCACGAGCCGGTCCGAGGCCACGTGCACGGGAACGACCTCGGTCGCCTCCGCCGCCGCGGCCAGTTCCGCCAGGGTCCGGCCGTCCGGCAGCCCGATCCGCGCGAAGAACACGGGACGGTCCTCCGCCGCGGCGAGCGCGAACACCGGATGCGGAGCCGTACGCATCCCCGCCTCCCGCGCGAACGCCCTCTCCTGGGCGTCCTCGCCCACGAACACGCAGCCCCCGGCCGCCACCTCACCGGCACTCGCGACCGCCCGGTCGAAGAGCCCGCGGCTGTCCTTCACCCCCCAGTGCACGAGACCGGCGTCCGTGAACCGGCCGGGGAACGCCCGGTCGAGGGCCGCCGCCGCCCGTTCGGCCGCGCCGTCACCCGGCCCGGGGTTGGAGACGATGCCCTTGCGCACGTCCCGGAAGGCGTCGAGAACGGCGATCACGCGGGGCCGGGGCCTGAGCGTCAGCGAGCCGTCGGGCTCCACGCGGGCGTCCGCCAGAGTGGCCCCGATGTCGAAGAAGACTACGGTCATGTGATGTACCTCCGCGGTGTGGGGTTCCCGCCCGTCCACTGCCCGCAACCCACCCGCCCACCGCGCGGCGCCCACAGCCTGTACCCGATCGGCGCAACCGCCGTGGGGCGGACGGCCGGACGTCCCGGCCCGCGGCGCCGAGCTCGTAGAGGAAGAGGCGGGTCACCCCCCGGGCGTCAGAAGCTGCCGCCGTACGAAGTTCCCGGGGAGGTGGGCCAGGAGCCTCCCCGCCAGGGGGAGGAGCTCGGCGGAGCGGATTGCGGGAACGGGGGCGGTTTCGGAATCGGGTTCGGGCGGCCGGTCTCCCCGGCGATCCGCTCGGCGCGCCGGAACAGCCCGCGGTCGCCCTTGCGGGTCAGGCCGAACGCGCGCAGGCGGGCACCGTCCGGGTCGAGGGCGTCGTACCGATCCCACTGCTCGGTGAACCAGCAGAACGCGGCCTCGTCGCCGTCCCAGACCCAGCCGGTCTCCCGTACGACGCTCCGCCCCACGGCCGAGCCGTCGCGTGCCGCACACCGGCACAGCTCCTCCCTGGCGGGACCTGGCGGCAGCGCACACAGGGCACGACGGCAGTCGGCGGCGAAACCGGCCGGGCCGTCGGCCTTCGCGGCCCCCGCCAGCAGGGCGCTCACCGTCGGCTCCGGCCCGTGGACGGCCAGATGGTCCCCGATCAGATCCTGCCGCTCCGAGAGGACGGCCAGCAGCGGGCCCGCCCATGCCTCCAACGCGCCGAAGTACGACGTGTCCTGGGGCGGGCGCAAGGGCAGGCGGGGATTGGCCAGGTGCGGACGGAGCCGGGGGGAGGGCTCGCTGCCGTTCCACAGGGGCCGCGACTCCCAGCGCGGGGGCAGGGTGTGCAGGGCCGGCAGGTGGAACGTCTTGCAGATGTCCAAGAGCACGACCCTGTCCAGCGCACGCAGCAGGTGCGGCTCGGCGGTCCCGCTCAGGAACGCCCCGGCGCGTGCCCGCACCGTGTCGTCCGGGGTGGCGCAGGCCTTCTCGACAAAGCAGAAGGCCACTGTATCCGGGCTCGTCCGCCAGTCGGACCGGGGCTGAACGGCTCCGAGGAACGCCTCCAGACGGGTCGCGCCCGCCTGGGGGCCGAGGAGGAAGTCCAGGACGCGGGCGCCGAGTTCGGCGGCCGGGTCGCCCACATGGTCCGGCCGCTTGATCATGGCGACGACGGCCGAGGCGAGAAGTTCCGGACGGCCGCTGACCCGGGGGTCGGCCAGGGTCCGGGCGGCCTGGGCCGCGATGCCGGGGTCGGGTGCGGACCGCAGGATCCGGACCAACTGCTCGACGAGGCCGGAGCCCGACAGCAGGACGGCCTCCGGCCGGCACAGCCGGGCCGCGGCGCGCCGGGCCGGGAACCCGCTCCCGGGCCGCAGGGCCCGCTCCGTCAGTACGCGGATCCGATGAGCCGTCAGTCGCCGCTCCATGCCCCCATGGTCCGCCCGCCTCCGTCGCGGCGACAAGGGGGCGGTGACCAGGTGCCGGCGGCCAGGTGCCGGCGGCCACCGCCTTGAAGCCCTCGCCCGGGCCGGCCGTCCGGCTGTTCGGGCGAACCGTGCTCCTCCCCGGCCCCTCTCCCGTCCGGCGCGGGCATGCATGGGCGCGACGAAAGGGAGACACGATGCCGCTCTACCTGTCGAGGTTCAGCTACACGCCTGAGACGTGGGCGAGGCTGATCGGCCACCCCGAGGACCGCGCGGAGGCCGCTCGTTCCTACATCGAATCCGTTGGCGGAAGGCTGCACGGCTTCTGGTACGCCTTCGGCACGCACGACGGCTACAACCTCTGGGAAGCCCCGGACAACGTGTCCATGGCCTCGGTCGCGCTGGCGATCAGCGGAGGCGGTGCGCTCAGCTCGTTCGAGACGACCGTCCTCCTGAGCGTCGACGAAACGCTGGACGCCCTGCGCGGAGCGGAGCAGGTCCGGTACCGGGCTCCTGGCGCGTAGCCGGCCGGCCTGTCAGGCCGTCAGCGGCACCGAACACGGACGGACGCCCGCCGTTCAGAGCCTTCTCGTCATGAACGTGCTGTTCGCGTCGGGCTCGTAGTCCGCGAACGGTGCACAGGGGACGAAGCCGAACTTCTCGTACAGCCTTCTGGCCGGCAGGAAGAACTCGGCGCTGCCGGTCTCCAGGCTCAGCCGCGTGAACCCCATGCGCCTGGCCTCGGTGATGATGTGCTCCAGCAGCACGGACGCGACCCCGCTGCGCTTGCGCGCCGCCGTGGTGCGCATCGACTTCAGCTCGGCATGTCCCGCGTCCAGCTCCTTGAGCGCGCCGCAGCCCACCAGGAGGTCACCGTCCCGCACCGTCCAGAACGTGACCTCCGGCCGGCGGAGGGCGTCGAGATCGAGCGCGTGCTTGCTCTCCGGGGGCGAGATGGACCGCATCTGCTGGACGTGCTCATCGAGGAACCCGGCGATCTCGGGTCCGGAAAGGTCGTCTGTCGCGATCTTCATCGTGCCTCGTCCTTGCTTCGGGGCCGCCGGTCCCGCATCGCGTCCTCAGACGGAGTGGGGGTGGGGCTGATCTTCGGAGCGCCCGACGAGTGTGCCCCACACGAACAGCCGCAGTCCGTAGCGCCCGGTGGGCTTGGCGCGGCACCCACGCCCCCGCGATCGCCGAGTCCATCGGCCGGATCCCGGGCATCACCGAGCGGCACGGCGACCGCCACGCGGACCGGTCGCCTCCGGGGCACCCGGAGGCGACCGGCGCCCCATGCCTCAGGGCCGTCCGGCCGGCGGCTTCCCGGCGTCGTCGCCGGTCCGCCCGTGCGGGGAGGGCAGCTCCGGCGGATGGAAACACGCCGTGATCGTCTTGCCGCCGTGAAAGGCGTGGGCGTCCCACCGGTCGGCCAGGGCGTCGACGATGGCCAGGCCCCGGCCCGACGTCGCCCGGGTGGAGGCCTGCCCGGGGGTCGGTATGCGCGGGTCGTCGTCCGCCACGCTGACGTGCACACAGCTGCCGTCCCAGGTCAGGACGAGGTGGGCACTGCTCTGCGCGTGCACGTGGGCGTTGGTGATCAGCTCGGAGACCGTGAGCAGGACGGAGTGGACCGTGTCGGGCGCGTCCTCGGCCCACGGCAGGGTGTTCAGATGGGACAGGCACCACCGGCGGGCCTCACGGACCCCCCGGTGGACAGGAATCGACCGGGCCCAGCCCACCGCTCGAACCGCCACGCCCTTCACCCCTCCCTCGACGGGACCGGTACCTCATCGGCCTGTGCGACGTCTTCGCGTGTTTCCGCCAGGATCCGGCCGAAACCCCCGAACGTGCGGCCGACCGCTCACACGACGGACCTGCCGGGTGCGGACCGGCGCCGACGGGGCAGGGGCGGAGTGACATGGCAGGCCCGAGAAGGGACGGACACCGTGGCACGACCGAAGATCCTCGTGGTGGGAGCCGGCTTCGCCGGAGTCGAATGCGTCCGACGGCTCGAGCGCGGGCTCGCCCCGGCGGAAGCGGACATCGCCCTGGTCACCCCGAACTCCTACCAGCTGTACCTGCCGCTGCTGCCCCAGGTGGCATCCGGCGTCCTGACCCCCCAGTCCGTCGCCGTCTCGCTGCGCCGCAGCAGCCGCCACCGGACCCGCATCATCCCCGGCACCGTCGTCGGCGTCGACCTCCGGGCGAAGACCTGCGTCGTACGGAAGATCACCGGCGAGCTGACGGACCACGCGTACGACCACCTCGTACTGGCCCCCGGAAGCGTCACCCGCACCTTCGACGTCCCCGGACTCACCGAGCACGCCCGGGGCATGAAGACCCTGGCCGAAGCCGCCTGCCTCCGCGACCACGTCATCTCCCAGCTCGACCTGGCCGACGCGAGCGAGGACGAGGCGGAGCGGGCCGCACGCCTGTGCTTCGTCGTGGTCGGCGGCGGCTACGCCGGCACGGAGACGGCCGCCTGCCTGCAGCGGCTCACCCACCACGCCGTGAAGCGCTACCCCCGCCTGGACCCCCGGCAGATCAGCTGGCACCTCCTCGACCTCGCCCCGAAGCTCATGCCCGAACTCGGCGACTCCCTGGGGCGGGCGGCCCTCGGCATCATGCGGCGACGGGGCGTCCAGGTCTCCCTCGGCGTCAGCGTCGCCCAGGCCGGGCCCACCGAGATCGTGCTGACCGACGGCCGGGTGCTGCCCAGCAGGACCCTCATCTGGACGGCCGGAGTCGCCGCGAGCCCGCTCGTCGCCACGCTCGACGCGGAGACCGTCCGGGGAAGGCTGCTGGTGACCCCGGAAATGACCGTGCCCGGTGCCGACGGGGTGTTCGCGCTGGGAGACGCCGCGGCCGTGCCGGACCTCACCGCGGGGGAGGAAGGCGCGATCTGCCCGCCCACGGCGCAGCACGCCCTGCGCCAGGGGCGCACGCTCGCGGACAACCTGATCGCCACGCTGCGCCGGCAGCCCCTGCGGCCCTACGTCCACAAGGACCTGGGGCTCGTCGTCGACCTGGGCGGTGCCGACGCGGTGTCCAAACCCCTCGGCATCCCGCTGCGGGGCCTCCCCGCCCAGGCCGTGGCCCGCGGGTACCACTGGTCGGCGCTGCGCACAGGCGTCGCCAAGACCCGGGTGCTGACCAACTGGCTGCTCAACGCGACGGCCGGCGACGACTTCGTCAGGACGGGATTGCAGCCCGCCGAGCCGCCGACCCTGCGGCAGTTCGAGTACACGGACGCCTACCTGTCCGCCGACCAGGTGCGGGCCCGCACCGCGGCCCTGCGCGCATCCGCGCCCGGGACGGAGCGGTAGCCCCCGCAGGGGGCCGCGCCGCCACACCGAGGGATGATCCGCCGCCCCCCCACCGTGTCCGGTGTGGACTCGCGCGCCCGAGAGGGGTACGACCGTGACTGCCGGGGCACGTGAGACGCGCGGGGCGAACCAGCCCGGCCGCCTTCCGCCCGAAAAGGGCATGGACCGGGCGTACGAAGCCGACGAAAGGAACGTGACGTATGCGCAGCGTGGGAGTGGAGGAAGAACTCCTGCTGGTCGACCCCGGGACGGGGGAACCACTCGCCCTCTCGGCCGCGGTGATGTCTGCCGCGTCCCGCGAGGGGAACGCGGCGAACGGACCGGCGGAAGGGGCCCTGGAGCCAGAGCTCAAGCGGGAGCAGGTGGAGTTCTCGACCCGGCCCGTCCTGCTGATGGGGGAGCTGGCCGAGGAGATCCTCCGCTGGCGGGCCGAGGCGGCGCGGCACGCCGCCGAAGCGGGCGGAGCCGTCGCCGCGCTGGCCACCTCACCGCTGCCGGTGCGCCCGTCCACGGTGCCCGGCGAACGCTACCGCTGGGTCAGCCGGCAATTCGGCCTGACCGCCCAGGAGCAGCTCACCTGCGGCTGCCACGTCCACGTGTCCGTCGCCTCGGACGACGAGGGCGTGGCCGTCCTCGACCGCATCCGCCCGTGGCTCCCCGTCCTGACCGCCCTCAGCGCCAACTCACCCTTCTGGCAGGGCCAGGACAGCGCCTACGGCAGCTACCGCAGCCGGGTGTGGAACCGCCTGCCCTCCGCCGGGCCCACCGACGTCTTCGGCAGCGCCGAGAACTACCACCAGCAGGTGGGCGACATGCTCGCCACCGGTGTCCTGCGCGACGACGGCATGATCTACTTCGACGCCCGGCTCTCCGCCCGCTACCCCACGGTCGAGATCCGCGTCGCCGACGTCTGCCTCGAACCCGAAACCCCCGTCCTGCTCGCCGCTCTCGCCCGTGCCCTGGTGGAGACCGCCGCCCGCGACTGGCGTGCCGGTCTGCCGCCGGCCCGCATCGGAAGCGGCGTGCTGCGCCTCGCCGCCTGGCAGGCGGCCAAGTCGGGCCTGGACGGCCCGCTGCTCGACCCCCGCGGCATGGACCCCGCTCCCGCGGCGGCGGTCTGCGACGTCCTGCTGGACCACGTACGGGACGCCCTCGACGACCACGGCGATCTCGACCTCGCACGCGCGGGCGTCGCCCGCCTCCTCGAACGGGGCAACGGTGCCCGCCTCCAACGCCGCCTCCTGCACACCACCGGCGACCTGCGCGCCGTGGTGGCGGAATGCACCCGCCTCACCACACCCCCCGCGGCATGACGGGATCACCCCGCGGAAGGCGGGCCGGTCCGCTTGAGAGTCCGGTTCACGGGTACACGCGTGGGCGCGACGTTGCCCCGACGACCCAGGACTCGATGCCGTGCACATCACGCCCAGCCCCGGCGCCGCGCGCCATGACGACGCCGGCTGGTCCACCATGGCCCACCAGTACCTGCCGCACGCCTGGCGTCCGATCGCGGTGCCGGTCACCTTCCTCTACCGCTGCAGCCGCCCTCTGCAGGTCCAGGCCAGCTTCCACACCCCGCGCGGCAGCGACATCGTCTGGACGCTGGGACGGGACGTGATGGCCACCGGGACCCGCACCTTGGCCGGCGGCGGGGACGTCCTCGTCTGGCCCACGCAGACCACCCCGCACCACGGCCGGGTGTGGCTGCGGCTCGGTCCCCATGAAGGCCATGCCCTCCTCAGCGTCGACCGAGCCCGCCTCTCGGCCTGGCTGACCACGACGTACGCCCTGGTACCGCCGGGCACGGAGGAGCACCACCTGGACTGGTCTCCGATCGAGCACCTCCTCGCCAACCCCTGAACGGGCGGGCGAAGAGGCGGCATGACGGCCCGGATCCGGGGAAGGCGGCGCTCGTCCGAGAGGAGGTCGCTCAAGAGCGGGAACGAAGCCCGGGGGACGAGGCGCATCAGCCGGCACAGGGCGCCGAGCCCGGCGAATCGCAGCCGGACATGGAAAACGCCCTCGGCGAACCGGACCCGGACCACACCCTGGACACCGGCTGCTCACCGCCCGGGCGGCCGCCTGCGTTCGCCCGGGTACGGCATCACCGCCGCCGAGAAGCCGTTCCCGGCGAGGACCTGGCCGCCGCCGACCGGGACGGCGCGGCGACAGATGACACGTGCCCGTCGGAGGCGTGCCGGTGCGCGGCGCGGCGTTCCTCCAGCGGCGGTCAGCCGGGCCAGGTGCCGGTCACGCGCCGGGTGGCGGCTGCCCCGCCGCGGTCGACGGCGGCCTTGACCACGGCGAAGACCGCGCCCTGAAGGGCCGCGGCGGTCAGCACTTCCCGCCAGGTGCGGTCCTCATCCGTGGCGTCCGGCGCATCGTTCTCTCGGCTGATCATCTTCCAAGCCTGCTTGAAGGCCGTGCCGGCCACCATGCCGCTCAGGGCACCCAGCATGAGCCCGACGGGCTTGTAGGCGATCTTGGACGCATTCATCTTCGCCTCCGGTTCCACGGTCGCGGCGGTCGTCAGGAGATGTCCTCCGGCGCGCCTACCCGGGAACGCGCCGTCCACTCGCCTTCGGCGGTTCCGCAGGATGCCCGCCCGCGAGCGCACGCCGCCGATCCCGTCCCACGTCAGACGGGACAGGCCCGCCCGAACAGCTGCGACGGCCGACGACCGCTGATGTGACACTGGGGGAGTGGCGGACGACGAGCACCGGACGGGACGGCGTCTGGAGCGGACCATCCTCGACCTCCTGGACCGCCGTGGGCCGGGCGCCACGATCTGCCCCTCGGACGCCGCACGGGCGGCGTACGGAGGGGACGACGACGGCTGGCGCGCGCTGATGGACCCGGTGCGCCGCGCGGCCCGCCGGCTGGTCGCGGCGGGCGAGGTCGAGATCACCCAGGGCGGCCACCCCGTCCGGCCGGACGAGGCCCGGGGCCCGATCCGCATCCGCCGCACCCGCTGACACCCCGACACGACGCCCGCTGGCCGACCCCGGTGTGCGGCACCACCGTGCCTCTCCGAGCCATTGCGCCCCGTACACCCCAGAACCGCCGAACCGACGGCGGAACGGCCGTGGAACTTTCGTCCAAGACAAGACCGGCGGCTTAAGCGAGCCTTTGGGTATGTCCAGACACGACGCGGGGGACGCACCCCCGGAGCGCACTGCATCCGACCGCTGGGAGGTGGCCCGCCCCCTGGGCGGCATGTCTCTCGACGGCGTACGGATGGCCGGATTCCGGGACCGCATGGCCGGCGGGCTGCGCATGCGCGTGCTCCCGCAGCCCGCCGTGATCGTCGTCATCGGGCTCGGAGCCGGACCGCTCACGGTGGAGAACGCCTCCGGGCAGCGGCCACTGAGGGGTCTCGTCGCCTCCCTGGCGCCGGGTCCGGCCCGTATCCGCGGCGAGGGCGTCGAATGCGTCGAGGTGGCGTTGTCACCCAGGGCCGCCTATGCCCTGCTGGGCGTTTCCCCGCTCGAACTGGACGGCTCCATCACCGGACTCGAAGACCTGTGGGGGCGGCACGCCCGGCTGCTGCGCGAGCAGCTGGCCGACACCGCGTCCTGGCAGGAACGCCTCGCGCTCACGGACGGCTTCCTCAGACGGAGGGCCGCAGGAGCGCCACCCATGGCGCCCGAGGTCGCCGCCGTCTGGGACGCCATCGTGGCCGGCCGGGGCCGAGTGCGGGTCGGTGACCTGGCCGCGTCCTGCGGATGGAGCCGCAAGCGCCTCTGGGCCCGGTTCAGCTCCCAGGTCGGCCTGACCCCCAAGCGCGCCGCCATGCTGGTCCGCTTCGACCACGCCGCCCGGGCGCTCCTCGCGGGCGAACGCGCCGGCGACGTCGCCGTGGCGTGCGGATACGCCGACCAGCCCCATCTCCACCGCGACGTCCAGGCCCTCGCCGGGTGCACGCCCGGCGCGCTGGCCGGCCTGACCGAGTCCACCGAGCCCTGACCGGACCGACCGGTGATCGGTCGGATCGAAGGAAGGAAGCAAGACCCGTGATGAACACCGAGATCCGAGCGGCACAGACGGCGGCGGGCCGGGAACTCGTCGTCCAGCTCGCCTGCGGGACCATGGCCGCACACACCCTGCGCGCGGCGGTCCGCCTGGGAGTCGTGGAACTGATCGGCGACCAGCCGCGCACGGCTGCCGAGGTGGCCGCCGGAGCCGGGACCGCGCACCAGCCCATGACACGCCTGCTGCGCGCCCTGACCGCCCTCGGCCTGCTCGCGGAACACACCCCCGACACCTTCTCGTTGACCCCGGCGGGAGCGCTCCTCGGCCCCGGCCACCCCGACTCCCTCGCGTCGTTCGTCCGGATGTTCACCGATCCGGCGATCGTCCGCGCCTGGGAGCACCTCGACACCAGTGTCCGTACGGGGGAGATCGCCTTCGACACCGTCTTCGGCACGGACTTCTTCAGCCACCTCGCCCGCCACCCCGAGCTCTCCACCGACTTCAACGCGGCCATGAGCCAGGTCACCACCGAGACCGCCGGCGTGCTGCCGAGCGCCTTCGACTTCAGCCGGTTCGCCTCGGTCACGGACGTCGGCGGAGGCAGCGGCACCCTCCTGGCCGCCGTCCTCGAAGCACACCCAGGCCTGGCCGGCGTCATCTTCGATACCGCCGACGGCCTGGCAGAGGCCGGGAAGACACTGGCGCGGCACGGGCTGGAGCAACGCTGTTCCCTCGTCGCCGGGGACTTCTTCGAATCGGTCCCGCAGGGCTCGGACGTGTACCTCGTGAAGAGCATCCTGCACGACTGGACGGACGCCCAGGCGGTCACGATCCTGCGCCACTGCCGCCGGGCGCTGCCGCCCGGCGGCGTCGTCCTGATCGTGGAGCCGGTCCTTCCCGAAGTCGTCGGCGCCGAGGACGCGGGCACCTACCTGAGCGACCTCAACATGATGGTCAACGTCGGCGGCAGGGAACGCACCCGCGAAGACTTCGAGGAGGTGTGCCGCCGGGCGGATCTGCGCGTCACGTCGGTCACCCCGCTCGCGGGGGCCGCCCCGTACTCCCTGATCGAGGCCGTGGCCGACTGACCACATCACGCGCGGCGCGCACCGCCCCCAGCCCGCGAACCACCCCACCGCAAGACTCAAGGCCGTCGCAGGCTCCGACCGTGAGGAGTCCACCGCTCCCCACCGACCACCCCTCTCCCGGTTGTCCCGGGCCGGGGTTCCGCCGGCGACATTCTTCCGACAGGAGATCCCAGTCGGCCGCTCCCGCGGGACGGTCGGGCCCTGGGGTCAGATCGTGACCGGGCCGTGGGCGGTGGCGAACTCGACCGAGACCAGGCCCGGTTCCTCGTCCTCGACCCAGGTCACGTCGATCTGGTCGAGGGGATGGTCGGCCGGTTCGCCGAGGAATTCGGCGATGGAGGCGGCGTCGCCGGCGATGGAGACCCCGTGGATGGTGGTGGAGGTGCGGGGGCCGGCGCTCGGTCGCTCCTCGCTGGGGACCAGCCACTGCAGGAAGTAGGGCAGTTGCGGGTCCTCCAGCAGTTCCAGCAGGCCGATCTGCTTCCACCTCAGGTCGAACCCGTCGGGCCGGACACGGTGCCCCTCGGACGAAGTGCGGCCAAGGCGGGCTTCGACCGGGGCGATGTCGTCGACGGAGACCACCCAGCCGAGCCAGCCACCGCCCTCGGCGGCGCGCCGCGCGACCGCCTGGCCGAAGGGCGCGCGGTCGGCGGCGGGGTGGTCGAGGGTGGTGACGACCTCGACGTAGGTGCCGCCGCTCAGCGGGAGAATGAAGTTGCGGGTGCCGAATCGCGGGTGCACGCCCCCGTCGACGAACCCGGCTCCGAGGGCCGATCCGATCCACTGGACGGTCGAGACGAAGCTGTCGCGGGCCACCGCATAGGACACGTGATCAAGTCGCACGGCGCCATCGTCGCCCGACGACCCGCACACATCCCGACGCCACGCCCGCCGTCCCGGCCGCGCCCGCCGCGGATTCAGCCGTGCGGCGGATCGCCACGGTCATCCCGGCGGGGGAGGCCCGCCCGAAGCCAGGCAGCAGCGCTGCCGCCCTCCTCGCCGGCGGTGAGGGAGCCGTGGCGGTGGAGCGGGTCTCGTCCCAGTGCGGGTACCAGCCCCGCCGGGCCAGCAGACCGGCCTGCCGGACCACGGCCTCGGAACCCAGCCCCATCGCGCCTCGCAGCCTCGCCCGCGGCCCCGATCCTCGGCAGGCACACCCGGCGCGCCCTCCTGGCTACCGGGACCGGCTGCCGAGGTCTTCGGGTGCCGTTGCGGCGGGCGGGCCGGGCATTCGGGGGACGTTCCGGCTGGTCGCGCATGTCAGCCGCCCTCTCGGCGTCGAAGATCGACTTTGGGTTCCGTGCGGTGTGGTTCCTTTGCGAAGGGAGTGTGGACGCGTGAAAGCCCTGATGCGCTCGGCCGCTGCGATGGTGACCGCCTGTTCGACCCTGGCCCTGGCTGCCTGGCCGGCCGGTGCCCAGCCGGTCTCGGCGGCGGGCCGCGCCGTGGAACGCCCCGCACTCCACCGGCCGCCGGCCGTCCCCCGTGCAGGCAGCGGTGATGTCATCGGCGCGGAGCGGTCCGCCTTCTACCTGGACGCACTGAAGCTGGTCAAGGTCGACGCCGCCGCCTGGCGGATCATCTACCGCAGTACCGACCGTACCGGCGCGCCGATCGCGGTCACCGGCACCGTGCTGGTCCCGAACGCCGCCCACACCGGGCCACGTCCGATCGTCGCCTTCGCCCCCGGCACCCAGGGGCTGGCCGACAAGTGCGCCCCCTCACGTCAGATGGCCGACGGCACGGAATACGAGGCGCTGCCCGTCAAGCACCTCCTCGACCGGGGCTGGGCCGTCGTGGTCACCGACTACCAGGGTCTCGGCACCCCCGGGGTCCACACCTACATGGACCGCGAGGCCGAGGGACGCGCGGTCCTGGACTCCGTCCGGGCCGCCCAGCGGCTGCCCGAGGCGTCGCTGCCGGCCGCCGGGCCGGTCGCCCTCTACGGGTACTCCCAGGGAGGCGGCGGCGCCGCCTCCGCGGCCGAACTCGCACCGGCCTACGCACCGGAGCTCCGGATCAAGGGCGCCGTCGTCGGCGCTCCCCCCGCGGACCTGGAAGCGGTCGCGGCCAACCTCGACGGCTCCGCCTACGGCGCGTTCTTCAACTACTCCCTGTCCGGCCTCGGCGCCTCGTACGGCATCGACATCGACCCGTACCTCAACTGGAACGGGAAGAGGATCACGAGCGACCTGCGGGACAACCAGTGCACCACCCAGGCCATCGCCAAGTACCCGTTCCTGAATTCCCGGTTCCTGACCGCCGACGGCCGGCCCCTGACCGAGCGCCTGACGTACGCGCCCTGGAAGGCCATCGTCGCCGACCAGCGGCTCGGTGTGCGTAAGCCCGCGGTGCCCGTCCTGCTGTCCCACAGCAGCCTCGACGACGTCATCCCGCACCGGGTCGGCCGGCAGCTGGCCGCCGACTGGTGCAACAAGGGGACCGTCGTGAAGTTCAGCACCAACCACGTGCCCGGCCACATCGCCGCCGCGGCGGCCACCAGCACCGAGGGCGCACCCTGGCTCGCCGACCGCTTCGCCGACAAGACCCCGCCCACCACCTGCTGACACCGGCCCCGGGCGGGGTTCGCCCGCGGGGCTTCCGGTGCACGCGCACCGGTGACAGACGGGCTCGAACGAGGAGGCCGGACACGCCCTCGCCCCGGCAGAACTCGGCGAGTCTGCCGGGGCGAGCCGGACCACAACGGTTCCCGTGCGGCCGTCGGGTCGCAGGTCCTGCCCCCGACGACCGCACGACGGCTCAGAACGTCGCGGTGCGGTCAGCAGGAGCTCGGGTCAGCGGACCTCGGTGACCCGGTGCTCCTTGCGCGCGCCGCAGTTGGAGTTGTACACCTGCACGTGCACGTTGCTGATGCCCCCGCCCCAGTCGACGCAGTGGCCCTTGCCGTACACGTAGGCCGGGCCCGCGTACGAGGTATAGCGGCCGAAGTCCTCGCCCCGCTCCCAGGTTTCGGGGACTTCGATCCAGAGGGCCATGTCGACGGCCGTACCCGGGTTGTTGCGGATGGTCGCGACGCAGTTCTTGCCGTTCGAGGCGTTGTACGTCAGGTAGACGGTGCCCAGTGAGCCGATGGCGGCCGAGTTGACGGTCTTGTAGGCGCTTCCGCAGACCTTCTGCGGCGTGGTGTTGGGCGCGGCGGTCGCGGGCGCCGCCAGCGCGGTCGTGGCCCCCAGGGCCAGCGCGGCGAATGCGGTCGTGGCAAGGACGGAACGGGTGAGTTTCATGTTTCCCCCTGGCGGTCATTGGAGTTGGTCGCTCCTGCATGGTGTGACATGCAGAACGGCGGAACGGTTGCGCACGGTCCGTAAAAAAGTGACCGCGCCGCACCTTTGCCGGAAACCAGGACCGTACGCGGCATCCGGGCCGCCCTGCCCCGGCTGACGACCACCTCGACGACCGGGAGAGCGGGCAGGCGGTCACACGGCGCCAGGAGCGCGGCGCACCTGCTCGGACGACGGCGCCAGCGGGGACGCCCTCAGTACCGCGGCTACGAGGGCGGCGGTCAAGCGCTGTCCCTCCGGTCGCCTTCCGCCGATGCCGGAGGTTCCGATTGTGTGCATCTCCGAGAGGACCTCCGGAGCGGAAGACGTACTCACGCCGTCGTTGCTAGCTTGGCGCGCCGGGTGTCCGGCGAGCGGCCGGACCGCGTGAAGAGTTCGAGTTCACGGATTCGAAGGGGCGACGACATGCAGAAGATCGCGAAGTTACTTGGTGCCTCAGGACTCGCGTTGACCGCGCTGCTGGGGACGACGACTGCCCTGGCACCCCAGGCCCAGGCGCAGGCCGCAGGGCTGACGGGTTGCACCACCTATACGGCGAACAGCGGTCACAAGGCCGTCGGTTGGTGCAGCGGCGGCGCCGGGTACTTCCGGGTCGTCGGCGTGTGCGCCAATCTCCAGGGTGCCGCCAGGTTCTACGGCAGCAAGGCGTACCGCAACAACGTCACCGAGCAGGCCTCCGTGTGGGACTGCGGCTGGGGCGGCTACGCCGAGAACCTGTATATCGAGTACCTCTAAACCGGACCGTTTCCCGGGGCCGTAACGGCGCCACCCGGATAGCGCGGTCCACGGGACCATGCGCGG
This sequence comes from Streptomyces sp. NPDC043896, assembly GCF_056435605.1. Lineage (NCBI taxonomy): Bacteria > Bacillati > Actinomycetota > Actinomycetes > Kitasatosporales > Streptomycetaceae > Streptomyces > Streptomyces sp. NPDC043896. Next base: position 52,581 of record NZ_JBWKEE010000015.1, on the reverse strand, counting down.
CGAAGCCCCCGGCCTGATCGAAGGCCCTGCTCGCCCGGCCCCACAGAGCGAACACCCTGCACGACGGCGGCGCACGGTGTGGAGCATGTCGCCGGGAGGCCGGCCACTCCGCGGACTCCGATGCGTCGTGGCTGCCGCCGGCCGGGAGTCAGCGGTGTCGTCCGGGGCGTCTGCCCAGGAGGGCCGGGGCGGCGGCCCTGGGGCGGTCCCGCCACCCGCCCGGAGTGGGCGTGGCCTGGTCAAATCGCCGTGCGATTCCCGTCCCCGTGCGGGTGAAACCCTCCGTCCAGGTCGTCTGCGGTGCGTATCGGCGGACCAGACTGGTTGCGCCCTGCACATTTGCTCCGACCGGTGCCGGGGTGGTTCTTCGCCCCGGCCTGACAGGGGTGCTCGTGTGTGCGGGAAGGCGGGCGGATCGATGGCGAACGGCACGGTGCTGCTGGCGGTGCGGGAGGACTCCCTGGGTGGCGGGGTGAGTGCCGAGCAGTTGAGGCGGATCGGCAAGGAGTTGGAGAACCGGGGCCTGGAGCTGCGGCGGGCCGGCGACGCGCGTGACGCCCGGGCGATGCTGCAGACGGAATCGGGCATCGCGGCCGCGGTGGTGGCCTGGGACCTCCCCTCCCGGCCCGGCCCCGTCGACCGCGAGCCGGAGGGAGCGGCGGGAGCGGCGCCCGACGGGCGCCGGATGCCGACGGGCGGGGCCGAGGTGCTGGACCGGATCCGGCACCGTTTCAAGGATCTGCCCGTGTTCCTGCTGATGACCGACAGCTCCGACCACGACCTGGAGCACCTTCCCTTGTGGGTATCGGAGACGGTCGTCGGATACATCTGGCCGTTGGAGGACACCCCGTCTTCATCGCGGGCCGTGTCGCGGCCGCCGCCCGCACCTACGTGACGGACGTCCTGCCTCCGTTCTTCCGGGCCCTGAAGCGCTTCGAGGACGCACACGAGTACTCGTGGCACACCCCCGCCCACTCGGGTGGGGTTGCGTTCCTGAAGTCGCCGGCCGGCCGGGCGTTCTTCGACTACTACGGTGAGCGCCTCTTCCGTACCGACCTGTCGATCTCCGTCGGAGAGCTCGGCTCGCTCTACGAGCACAGCGGTCCTATCGGCGAGGCCGAACGCAATGCCGCCCGGGTCTTCGGTGCCGAGCGCACCTACTTCGTTCTGCACGGCGACTCCACGTGCAACCGCATGGTCGGCCACTACAGCGTCACCGCAGACGAGATCGCCCTGGTCGACCGCAACTGCCACAAGTCCGTACTGCACGGCCTGGTCGTCTCCGGCGCCCGCCCCGTCTACCTGGTGCCCACCCGTAACGGATACGGACTCGCCGGACCGCTCCCGCCCGCCGCCATCGCCCCGGACGCCATCGCCGCCCGTATCGCCGCCAACCCGTTCACCGAAGCCGCCGTCTCGCCCGACGCTCAGTACGCGGTCCTCACCAACTCCACGTACGACGGACTGTGCTACGACACCGTGGCCACCGCCCGCGCCCTCGCCCCCGTCACCCCGCGGCTCCACTTCGACGAGGCGTGGTTCGCCTACGCCCGCTTCCACCCCCTCTACGAGGGGCGCTACGGCATGGCCGTGAGCGCGGACACGCTCCCGGCCGACGACCGTCCCACCGTGTTCGCCACCCACTCCACCCACAAGCTCCTCGCCGCGCTCTCCCAGTGCGCGATGGTCTACGTCCGCCCTGCCCCGCGCGCGCCGGTGGAACACGACCGCTTCAACGAGGCGTTCATGATGCACGGCACCACCTCCGCCTTCTATCCCGCCATCGCCTCCCTCGACGTGGCCGCCGCGATGATGGACGGCCCGCAGGGCCGGTGGCTGATCGACGAGGCCGTCACCGAGGCGATCCGCTTCCGCCAGGCGGTCGTCCGCACCACCCGACGCATCACCGCCGCCGCGGACCGCCCGGACTGGTTCTTCGGCGTCTGGCAGCCCGAACACGTCACCGACCCCGCGACCGGAGGCCGCCTCCCCCTCGTTGACGCGCCCGTCGCCCTCCTGACCACAGAGCCCGCCTGCTGGAAGCTCGAACCCGGCGCCGCCTGGCACGGCTTCGACGGTCTCACCGACGGACACTGCCTCCTCGACCCCGTCAAGGTCACCCTCACCTGCCCCGGAGTCACCGCCACCGGCCAGACCCAGGACTGGGGCATCCCCGCCCGGGTCCTGACCGAATACCTCGCCACCCGCGGCATCGTCGTCGAGAAGACCGACAGCTACACCACCCTCGTCCTGTTCTCCATGGGCATCACCAAGGGCAAGTGGGGCACCCTCATGGACGCCCTGATGGACTTCAAAGCCCTCTACGACACCGACGCACCCCTCGACCGGGTCCTGCCCGCCCTCACGGAACGCCACCGGTCCCGCTACCGCGACACCACCCTGCGCGAACTGTGCACGCAGATGCACCAGCATCTCACCCGCGGCGCGTTCATCACCGCTCTTGACGAGGCCTTCCACGACCTGCCCACCCCTGTCCACCCGCCCCGCCACTGCTACCAGCAGCTCATCCGCGGCGGCACCGAACGCGTCCGCCTGGCCGACGCCGCCGGAAGGATCGCGGCGGCCATGGTCACCGTCACACCGCCCGGAATCCCCGTCCTGATGCCCGGCGAATCCCTCGGCACCCCCGAAGGCCCCCTGCTGCGCTACCTCACCGCCCTCGAAGCCTTCGACCGGGCCTTCCCCGGCTTCGGCAGCGAGGCCCACGGTGTCGTCACCGACCCTGAATCGGGCGACTACCTCATCGAATGCATGACGGCGCCCACCGGACGGCGAGCGTGGTGAGGCAACGGTCCCCAGCGGTGTGGCCCCCTGCCTGCCCGGCTACCACGGCCGGACTCACACGACGAACCGGGCCGCCCCGCGCGGTGGGGACCGGTCTGCCGGTCTGTGGGTGATTGGCCGGCCGATGGGGGTCGACGGCGCCGGATGTGGGGAATGCACCCCTCATGACCGATGACGCCACGTACGCGGCCACCACTCCTGCCCATGAGGCGGCCACCCGTCTCTACTACGACACCGGCGATGTCGATGCCTTCTATGACGCGGTCTGGGGCGGTGAGGACATCCACATCGGCGTGTACGCCCACCCGGGAGAGGCGATCGCGGACGCCTCGCGCCGCACGGTGGAGCACGCCGCGGACCGCATCGCGGACCTGCTGGGCCCGAACGCGACGGTGCTCGACCTCGGTTCCGGGTACGGAGGCTCGTCCCGCGCGCTCGCCGAGCGCTTCGGCTGCCGGGTGGTGGCCCTGGACCTCAGCGAGGCGCACAACCGCCGCCACCGCGCCGCCAACGCCCGGCAAGGGCTCGACCGTCTGATCGAGGTCGAGACCGGCTCCGTGAGCCACCTCCCCTACGAGAGCGGTCGCTTCGACGCGGTCTGGTCGCTGGAGGTCCTGTGCCACGTGGCCGACCGGGCCGGTGCGCTGCGTGAGGCGGCGCGGGTCCTCAAGCCGGGCGGAGCGCTGGTGTTCTCCGACATCATGGCCGCCGAGGGGGCCCCGGCCCAGGACCTGCGGCCCGCGCTCTCCCGGCTCGGGGTCGAGGACCTCGCCACCCCGTCGTTCTACCAGGAGCACCTGTCGAAGCTCGGCCTGAAGGCCGACTTCGAAGACCGCACCGAGCACCTGGTCACCCACTACGCACGCCTCGATCAGGAGGTACGCCGCCGCAGCGGCGAACTGCGCGAGGTCATCAGCGACGCCTACCTCGACGGACTTCTGGACAACCTCCCCCTCTGGGTCGACATCAGCCGCCGCAGCCTGCTGCGCTGGGGCCTCTTCCACGCCCGCCGTCCCGCTGTCTGAACGGGTCGAGTCCGGCGAGCGTGACGTAGCCGGTACCGCCGTCCCACCAGGAACCCTTCCTGCCGCCGTTCTTCCACACGTACGTTAAAGTGGTGCACTCGCCGGCGGTCTCGTTGCGGGTCCAGCACGGAGCCTGGGTGTTCGCGCGCTTCCACCACAGCTTGTCGGTGGTGTCGACGGTCTTCCAGGCCAGGGCCATGTCGGTGGGCACCTTCACCGTGCCCAGGTCCTGCACGGCGGAGGAGCCGGGGCGGGCCGCGGAGAAGAAGCTGTACTCCTGCAGTGTCTTCGCGTCGCTGACGACCCTCCAGCTACGGGTGGACGACGACAGGAACCTCACCCGCAGCTCCTTCACCGGCTTGCCGGCGGTGGTGTGGCAGGCGTTGAAGGTGCCGTCCTTGTACGAGGTCAGCCCGGGGTGGCCAGACGGGATTCCGGCCCGGACGCCGTGGCCCTGCCCCACAGCTCCCCGTTGGCGTTGCGGGCGACCGAGGTGACCAGCGGCTTGCCCGCGGTCTCCGAATCGACGGCGTCGAAGGCGAGCGAGCCGCGGACGCACACGCTCCCGGGTGCCGCCGCGCCGGCCGGGCCAACGGTCAGCCCGGCCGCCAGGACGCCGCCCGTGAGGGCGGTCACCCCTGCGGCGATCTTCACGGACCTGCTTCTGACACGGCGGTGAAGCGCCATGCTGGTACTCCTTCGTTACGGCCGCGGTGGCGTCGTATCCACGCGGACCGGTGCGGAGGGCGCTGTTCCCACGCCCTCGACACGGAAGACGGAGCACCGCCCTCGGGCATGACGAAAACCGTGAAAGCAGTTCCTTGCCGCGGCCGGCCTCCCGGCTGCTCGCCGACCCCACGGCGATGCAACGCGGGCACCCCGTCACCCCGTTGATCCCCTCGGCTCGAACCCGCCCACCAAGGGCCCTCGCTGCCGTGCGGGCCTGTCCGGGCTCGCAGTCGCCACCACGAGCCCGGAAGGGTTCACTGTGCCGGGCGCCGCGGGGCACTCGCCACCCCTGAGTCCCGTCCGCTCAGCGTCGCGTCCAGCGTCTCCTGGGCGAGACGCATCGCCTCGGCGTACCTCGGCTCGGACATGCGCTCCCAGGCGCGGTCCGGTGCGACGTCCTCGACCCGGCTCACCACCCACCAGATGTTGCCGAACGGATCCCGCACCCGGCCGCCACGATCACCCCAGGCGCTGTCAGCGGGCTCGGTGATCACCTGCGCCCCGTGTGCGACGGCAGCGGCCATGGCGGCGTCCGCGTCCGGGACGTAGATCCTCAGCAGCGAGGGCATCACTGGCCAGTCGGGCCGTCGGTCGAAGGCCAGGACCACCGTGTCGCCGACTCGGATCTCACCGTGGCCGATGGTGCCGTCCTCCACCGGCACCCGTGCGAGTTCCTCGCCGTCGAAGGCATTGGTGATGAAGTTGAGCAGCGCCCCCGTGTCATCGGTGACCACCCACGGCGCGACGCTGGTGTAACCCTCGGGTGCAGAGTGCCTCATCGGTCTCGTCCTTTCGTCGTCTCCCTCGCAATGTGACGACCGTAGGGCCCAATGAGGACAATGGCGGACCTAGATCGTGCGCGGACTGCTCGCGTCGGCATCAGGTACGTGCCGTTTCCCGGTGACTTGCTGACCAGCGGCGTTGTCAGAAGAGCTGCGCAGCCTCCAGAGGACCACGAGGCAGTGGACGCCTGAGGTGGCGGGGGAGGGAGCCGGAATGGGCTGATGGGGCAGGAAGCCGGAGGAGCGGGCGCGTTGGGTGCTCGATCCTCTGGGGGCCGTGGGGCCGCTGCGGTTCGGGATGGACCACGACGAGGTGAAGGCGGCCCTGGACGGCGAAGGGAACGGAGGCGGACCGCGCACGGCCGACCGATGGTGCCGGATACCGTGCGACGGCGGCTGCGTGATCGCGGTCCATGACCAGGACGGCCGCCTGGTGGCGGTCACGATTCGTCCGACCGGGCCGCGCCCCACTTCGGTTGATGACCGTAAGTACGGAAGGATCGGGGTATGCGCGGTGCGGAGCATGCGCCGTGGGGCCGGCGAACGGCGCGTCGTCGGCCGCCCCCGCCACTGCCTGCGTCGCCGACGACGACCAGGCCGGTGCCTCCTCGTGGGTCAGGTCGGCTTCCTGGTGTAGATCAGTGGCGGCCCGGGCCCGGGCCCGAGGACGCGGACGTGGTGTCGGGCGCGGTGTCGGGGGTGTAGGCGAAGCAGTCGCGGGTGCCGCTTGTGTCGAGGAGCAGGTGGAGGTGGTGGGGGAGGGGGCCGGCGAGGACGAGCTCGTGGTCGGCACGGGCGTCGAGGAGGACATGGAGGAGGGCGGTGTCGGCGAAGGTGACCTGGCTGAGGTCGACGACGGTGGCCTCTCCGTCGAGGGCGCTCAGGGCGTCGCGCAGAATGTGGGCGGTCTCCCGGTCGAACTCCCCGTGTGCGCGGACCAGGGTGTGGTGGGGCTGCTTCCAGCAGACTGCCTCGGCAGCAGGCCGGCCATCGGAGGCCGGGGTGCCGGTGCAGGATGTGACGGGGGCATCGGGGTGCCTGGCGTGCATGGCTGCCGCCCTGGGTGTGGTCCGGAGCCCTCCCCTTCCGCGCGCTACCGCGGGAAAGAAGTGCGCGGCGCAGGGGCCGCGTGATTGAGGAGGCCCGTACCGGGGTGCCCCCCGAGAGCGGGGACGCGGCAGCGCGGATATCGCCAATGGCTACCTCATACCTACCCCACTGACAGGTACCCCACCACCCGCTGTCGAACGTACGTCCTGCCATCGTGGGAGCCTGGGCGCCTGACCTGCGGTGATGATGCGGGCTCCGGCCGCAGCCTTTACCTCCGCCCGGACGCACGGGCCCCCTGGCGCGCCGGTGTGCTCGCGGTCCGGGGCCCAGGGGGCGCGAACGGTGACGGGGTAATCAGGCGGGAGCGCGCACGTGCGTGACGGGTGCGGAAGAACTAGTACACGGCTGCGGCGGAGGAGAACGACGCTTCAGAAGGGGGCTGGGCCGGGGGGTGTGCTGTCCCGTGGCGGACCGTCGGGCGCCGCTGGGTGGTGGCCGGGGCCGTCGGTCAGGCCTGCCAAAGGTGTGGGGGACAGCCCGGCGGGGTCCTCGCCGGCTTCGAGGAGGGTGTTGGCGGCTCCGACGATCAAGGGGTCCGGGCGGCCGGCCGCCGTTACGTCCTTGTTGGCGTAATCGACCCGCCACAGCAGGCTGCGCATCGCTTCCAGGCGGGCGCGGCGCTTGTCATTGCTCTTCACCACGGTCCAGGGGGCATGGGCCGTGTCCGTGGCACGGAACATCTCCACTTTGGCGGTGGTGTAGGCGTCCCACCGGTCCAGGGAGGCCAGGTCGGTGGGTGAGAGCTTCCACTGGCGCACGGGGTCGACCCGGCGGATGGCGAAGCGGGTGCGCTGCTCGGCGCGGGAGACGGAGAACCAGAACTTGACCAGCAGGATGCCGTCCTCGACGAGCATGGCCTCGAAGGCCGGGCACTGGTGGAGGAAGAGGCGGTACTGCTCGTCGCTGCAGAAACCCATGACCTTCTCCACACCGGCCCGGTTGTACCAGGACCGGTCGAAGAAGACGATCTCCCCGGGGCCGGGCAGATGGGCGACGTAGCGCTGGAAGTACCACTGGCCGGCCTGCCGCTCGCTCGGCTTGTCCAGGGCCACGATCCGCGCCCCGCGCGGGTTGAGGCGTTCGGTGAAACGCTGGATCGTGCCGCCCTTGCCCGCCGCGTCCCGCCCCTCGCAGACCACCACGACCCGCGCTCCGGTGTCCTTGACCCAGCGCTGCAGCTTCAGCAGCTCGATCTGCAGGATCCGCTTGCTCCGCTCGTACTCGGACCTCCGGATCTTGCGGTCATAGGGGTAGTTCTCCCGCCAGGTGCGAATCGGCCGTCCGGCCCCGTCGAGCAGTACGGGCTGCTCGGGCCGGCTCGCGTCCACACTCAGGCCCGCCAGCAGGGCTTCCTGCGGGTCCGGCCCGCGCCGTCCCTCCACGCTCACGCCCGGCTCATACCCCGCCTCGTCTCTCACTACCGTCCCGGTGTCGCCGGTGTCCGCGAAACCACCAAGCGGGACCGGTGGCGGCAGGGTGCGGGGCGGGCACAACAGCCGCCCGCGCACCTGACCCCCGACGCCACCCGCTCACCATCCGGCCTGTCGAGGACACCAGCCCCGCGTTCCACCGGCCCGCCCCCGTTCCCGCCACCACCACCGCTGGGCCCGCGCCGGGGCAAGCGGCCCCGACGGAGCCGGCGGTGCCTGCGCACCGGCAGCAGTCCACGCCGACGCCGTGTCAGGGGCGCGGCCGATAGCGGGCTCCGGATCCGGGAAGGGTGCCGCCCCCCGTGGATCGGTCGTCGCCCTCTGAGCGAGCTCAGGCCCCTGACACCCGCGGAGCCTCGACACCCTGCTCCACGATGCGGGGTCCGCGCCGCCGCCGCGGGGCCCACGCCGCGGTCAGCCAGACCTTCGACGCCGACAAAGCCCGCGACCCGCAGGTACGCCTTCGCACGTCCCCTAGCGCGCATAAGGAGCCGCGACCCTCTTCTCCCGGCTTCGCGCGCCCGTCGCGGCCGGTACGGCGCCTGAGGGCACGATCCGAATCCGGGCGCCGTCGCGCACAACGACAGCGCAGCCCGCACCGGCCATGTGCACCATCGAGTCAGCCGCCCCGATGCCCCTGAGGGTGACCCTAGGTCAGCCTGCCTGTCAGGTAGGGCTGTGTCCGGGTCATCACCCATGGTCGCGGGGCGGGACGGGCGGCAGGGTGGGGGCATGACACAGCGAGCGGCAGCACTCACCCGGTTCTCTTTCATCGCGGCACCCGTACTCCTCATCGTGTACGGGTCCGTACGCCTGCTGGTGGAGGGCTCCAAGGAGCCCGGCACCGCGTGGGTCGTCGGTCACTTCGCCTTCCTCCTCGGCGTGTTGTTCTTCGGGGTGGCCTGCGAGGGGCTGCGTCGCACGGCGGCCGCTACCGGCGGACCGGCCCGGCGGCGGACAGCGGGGGCGGGCGCGATCGCCGGGCTGGTCGGCGTGAGCGCGGCCGCCGCTCAGGCCGCGATCGACCTGTACGCGGGAATCCGGGCTGACGACAAGCCGGAGATGCAGGAGATCTTCGCCCGGATCCAGGACATCCCAGGGGTGATGCCGGCCGTTTACACCGTCGGGCCGCTCTTCCTCTACCTCGGAATGATCACGCTGCTCGCCACGCTCAGGGGCCCGGGCGCCATCCGCTCGGCGCTGCTCTTCGTCGTGGGCACGGCCGCGATGGCGACGAACCTGGACCTCATGCCGGTCGGCGGTCTGTGCTACCTGCTGGCTTTCGCGCCCCTGCGCCGCCGCGTGCCGGACCCGCTCGCGCAGAGCCTCTCCGGTCCGGTACCCGTCGGCGGAGCCGCGGCCTGACCACGGCACTCGGCGCGCACTGGAGAGCAACCCGAATGACCTGCGCAGGGTGCGGGGGTCGCTGGCCGAGTCGTACGAACGGCTGCCGGCGGGTCGGCGTCTGCCCAGGTGTCCCGGGCCATGCCGGTGATGGCGGCGTCGACGAGCGCGGCGGCCGGCATGGCCAGGTGACCCAGCCGCCGGGGCGCGGCGGGTGCGGAGGGTGCGGCTGGCGGGCGGTGTATCACGGCGCCATGATCCATCGAGCAAGACCAATTGAAGGCGTCGTCTAGAAAGGGGGTTCCGCGGAGTACCCGTCCTCCCTCAGGGGGACGGATGCGGTCTTCGCCCTGGCGGCACGCTGTTCGGCGACGGTGGGGTGGGCGGTGATCGCCTCGGCCGCTCGCCCTTGCTTGACCAGGACCTCGAACAGTTCCTCACGTGCTTCGACGGTGTTCAGGTCCCGCAGTTCCGCCGCGGCTTGTGCGAGGTGGCCGGCGGTACTGAGGAGGTCGGCTCTGACGAGGCGGGGGTCGTTGAACGGGTCCGGGTGGGCTTCGACCACGGCGATCGCTTCCTCGGCGCGACCGAGGCCGGCGAGGGCGAGGGCCCGCCATGCGTGGCGGAACTCTTCGTGGCCGTGGTGGGGAACCGTGAGGGGGTGGTCCAGGAGGTAGAGCAGTTCCTCGGGGCGGTCGGAAAGTGCGTGGACAAGTGGGGCCAGGAGGTTGGAGCAGTCGTACCAGCTGAAGCCGGGTTCGGCCACGGTGATCGCGTCGTCCAGCCGGCCGTCCTGGAGCAGGGTCGAGGAGAGCCAGGCCCGATACCCAACCCAGTCGTCCCTGGCGATGGCCTCACGCATCACCGCCTCGGCCTCGTCGGCCCGGCCGCGGTCGCGGAGGGCACCGGCGAAGATGTCCAGGACGGCGTGTGCGTATTTTCCGGTGGCCAGATTGCGCAGGTCGTCGAGCCGGTCGTGGCGTGACAGCAGTTCGGCATAGCCAGTCAGGGTGTTCTGGGTACCGTAGCGTTTCGCGGCTATGTCCGCACCGAGGACGCGGACTGCCTCGTCAACGCGGCCCATGCGTTCCAGCATCCGGGCCTGGAGTACCAGGGCCTGGTCGTCGGTGGACGCCCAACGGTCCTTCTCGAGCGCCTGCCGCGCGGTACCGGCGTGCGAGGCGATCAGCTTCAGTACCCGCTCATCGCGGCCCTGCCCTTCTGTGATCTCCACCAGTACCGACCGGATCCACCACCCCCCGAGATGCGGCACGAGCAGATCGATGGCCTCGTCAACACGCCCCGCTCTGACGAGCAGTTCGGCGAAGTCCCGGCACACATACTCCGAGGCACGTCCCTCCTCGTCCGGACGGACCAGATACAGGGCCTCGTTTGTCCGGCCCGCCCGCAACAGAACGTCCGCCTTCGCCCACAGGGCCGGCCGCCAGCCGAGAGCGGCGAACGGCTCCACAACTTCCACGGCCTGCGCGAACGCGCTCGCCCGGCACAACTCCTGCGCCGCGCGCTCCGCGCAGAACCACTCACCGCGATCCTTCGCAGCCCGGATCATCAGGTCCAGGTGACCGTGCTCCAGCAGGAGATCCACTTTCCGGGGAGCAAGCCCTCCGTAGTTGCCGGACTGCCATGAAAGATCATCCATGTTCACGGCTGGAAGCGTAGAGGGAGTCACTGACACCGCCGGGGTGCTGTCGCCTGAACCGGCTTTCGGCGAAGCAGTCTTCGTCTCCCGCTCCCGGGCTGATGCACGACATCATGACGACAGAGTTCAGGGGAGGTCCTCTCGGGACTCGGCCGCCAGAGCGCCTGCATGATCGCCGAGGCTGCCCAGCACCGGGGTGTGCCGCTGGAGGATCTGCTGGAGGACTAAAGGCGCCTGCTCGCTGACATGGGGTATCCACAGGCCCGTGCTTGGCGCAGGGGAGGGGCAGCCGCCCGGTACGCAGTACGGTGCTCCTGGCCGTCAGCTGGCGGTCGGCCGTGACCGGGCCGGGGGCCGCGTGGGAGGCTGGCTCTTGACGGCGCTGCAGGCCAGGAGCTCGGTTCCGGTGGCGTCGAAGTACAGGGTGAAGAACCAGGACCGGTCTGCGGCGACGATGTTGCCGGTACGCAGTTTCCCGTCACGGTGCCGAGCACGGAGGATCTCCACACTCTCGTCGAGACCGAGGGTCGTCCGGCCGATCTTGAGCGACCGCCTCAGCCTGGTCGCAGCGATGCCAAGGACCATCCACACCGGCGCCTGTCCGTCGTAGATCCTCACTTCGCCGCCGGCGGCGATGGCCTCGCGTGCTGCCTTGCAGGCACTGGTCTGGTTCTTGAGCATCGCGGTGATGCCCGGCTGCCTTGAGCTCGCGTCCTCGCCGGCCATGCCGCGACTGTAGAGGCCGAACGCACGCACTGCCACAGGATTCTGCGCCGCTCCGCGCGGAGCGGTGGCCTGCCGGACCCGTCGTCGCGGAGCTGGCGGCGCAGCCCTGTGCCGTCGAAGATTGCTCACCAGTAGGTTCGTGCATCGAAGCGGCCTGTTCGGGATGGGGGTGGAGGTGGACGGCTCGCAGAGCGCCTTCCGCCTGGAGCGGGGATGGACGGGGTTCCGTCACGTCAGCGAGGTGCCGCTACCTGGCGTTGCCCTCAAAGACTGTCGTGCCGCCTGATAGGCCACGGCCCGGGCCGCCCGCGGACAGGTCGAGGACTTCACGGAGCAGTGGTACCCGCAGAACTTCCACAGCGCGACGATCGGCACCGGTGACAGAACACACGTCGCGCTGTTCCATGTCCACTACGCGCTGATCGCCTTCACGGACGAGCGACGCTACTGGTATACGGACGAGTTCCACGACCCCCACCGCGGCGGCGGTCGGTCACCTTGCCCGCGCGGGTCTGCTGGTCCGCCTCGGCGGGGACGCCGAGTGCCCCGACGTCCACCCGGACCAGGTGGCCGCCCCCGGCCGCCGCCGGGACCTGCCGGTCCTCCTCGACCGGCACGTCCCCCTCGGCCCTAACCAGGCCGCCCGCCGGATCGGGGGTTCGCCGCGTCGATTTCGACGCCGCGGTGCGACTTGGTTTCGTCTCACCCGTGGGATCGGTGACGGTCGACTACAAGCGGCAGGGTGCGTGACCTCGGTGCCCTTGTTCAACGCCGAGGAGGTCGCCCTGCCCCCCGTCGTCCGCCCCTGGGTCGACTGGCAGGCGGGTGCGCGCCGCCCGCGCGGGAAGCCGGTCCCCGCTCGCTGGCCTGGAGTCGGTGGTCCCGGGCCGGGACTGGGTGCTGCCGGCGGAGGTGGCGCGGATGCTGGGGTGGGCCGGGCTGCGGTGGACGCCTGGCGGCGCCAGTACGCCGACTTCCCCGCCCCGTCCGGCGGCACGGACGTGCACCCGCAGTTCGACCGGTCGGCGGTGGTCGCGTGGCTGCTCGCCCACGACAAGATCGAAGTACCTGTGGGCATGCCGGCGGCCTCGCTGGCCGTGGTCGGCGCCGGCCGCCCCACGGTCCGGTTCCGCCTCGACGGCCCGCACCTGGTCCTCGCCGACGACGCGGAGGGGGAGGACGAGTTGTCCGCGATGGCGCGGCCTGGCCACTCGCTACGACAAGACGGCAGCGGCTGCGATCTTTGCCCAGGCGGACGTGCTCAACGACCACATCGCTCGGTTCCTCGAACACTACGGGTAGGCTCGCAGGTATGGGAATTGACTGGGAGAACATACTCGGCGCAAGCGGTAACGGCCTCGACGATGCCTACGACAGCGCGGTCTCCGCGGTCATCTACAGCGATGACCCGGTGGAGGACCGTCGGCCACTGCCAGTTGGCGAAGAGCACGACGACACAGACGGCTTGCGCTGAACTGAGGAAACGCCCCGGCAAGCCGCGGCGTTCCCCATCGGGTCAGTCAGTCAGAGGCGACCGAGCTCAACTATGCGGCGCGATCGCCGCCTTCACCGAACTTGTCATCCCCGCCAACGGCACAGGTGACGGCCAGCACTACGGCACGGGGGTGCTGCCGAGCACCGAGGTCACGGCCTCGGCCGATGGATGAAGGCCGAGTAGATCCGACAGGCCCACAGGGACTATCCGGACCTCGGCGACCTCCTGACCGACGCCGCCGACAGCAACGCGCACATGCGACGGGTCAACGACGGTCTCGGCTGCACACCCACGCACACGACACACCAATCTCAGCTCGACCTTTGGCAGAGAGCGGACGGGCCGGACCGGGACATCACCCCGCCCGGCCTGTCCGTGCTTTCGATACACGCCTTACTAGTGCTTTGTCAGCTGGTGTCGTAGGGCTGCGGTGGGACGGTCTGCTGGCAGGTGGGGCAGGTGCCGGTCCAGGTGGCGATGAGGTGTTGGAGGAGGTCCAGGGCCTGGTAGAGGGTCAGGCTCTGGCAGGGGCTTTTGGGCTGCTCGGCTGTTCGGTCAGGAACAGGTGGGCGGCGGTGACCAGGGTGACGTGCCGGTGCCAGCCGATGAACGAACGTCCCTCGAAATGGTCCAGGCCCAAGGCTGTCTTCAGTACGCGGTAGTCGTGCTCGATCCGCCACCGGGACTTCGCCAGCCGCACGAGGTCTTTGGCGGGGATGTTCGCGGGCAGGTTCGAGATCCAGTACTTCACCGGTTCCGCCTCGCCCTCGGGCCACTGCGCGATCAGCCAGACCAGACCGATCGTGCCGTCCTCGGCAGGCTTGGGCCGCCGGCCTGCGAGGCGGACCCGCAGGAGGACGAAGTGTGAGCTCAACGCTGCTTTCGAGCCCTTGCGCCAGGTCACGGCCCGGCCCCGCCGGCGTCCGGCGGCCGGCACATGCTCGCGTAAGGAGACCGGCCGGGTGCGGTAACGGGGCAGCGTCTCGGGGCCGGGCCCCGAGTAGGCCGCCTGATGCGGCACCGCTTCCTCACCGTGGGCGGTCATCTCGCCTTTCACCTGCAGGACGTAGGCAAGTCCACGGTCTTCCAGACCGCGGCGGAAGTCGGCGTTCGCGCCGTAGCCGGTGTCGGCGACCAGCGCGGCGGGCCGCAGACCGATCCCCGACAGCTCGTCCAGCATCTCCAGGGCAAGCTGCCACTTCGGGCGGTGATGCTCGTCCTGGGGGATCCGGCAGGCAGCCCGGCGTGCGGCCGCCTCGGGTCTGTCCCACGACTGTGGCAGGAACAGCCGCCAGGACAACGGGCACGAGGCCGTGTCTGAGGCGGCGTGGACACTGACGCCGATCTGGCAGTTGCCGACCTTGCCTAGGGTGCCGGAGTACTGCCGGGCCACCCCGGGCGAACAGACACCGTCCTTGGGGAAACCGGTGTCGTCCACCACCCACACCTCAGGGCGGACCACGGCCACTGCCCGCCAGGCCAGCCGGGCCCGCACGCCGGCGACCGGCCAGGTCGAGGACGTCAAGAACTGCTGCAACCGCTGATGGTCCACCCCGAGACGTGCGGCCATCGGCTGCATCGACTTCCTGCGGCCGTCCAGCAGCAGACCCCGCAGATACAACTGGCCCTTCTCCAGCCAGTCCCGCCGCACCAACGGCGCGAACACCTCCGAAGCGAACTCCTCCAACCGGCCCCGAACCGCAGCAAGCTCCCCAGCCCTCGTACAACCAGCGCACTACCAGACACCCGACGTGACAAGACCGTCTAACAAAGCCCTACAAGCGGCCGACCGAACGCGTCCCGGAGCGTACCGTCCTGCCTCAGCCGGTGCCGTCCTGTACCGGATAGTGGATGATGACCGCACCGCCGGTGGCGTAGTTGGCGACATCGGCTGCCAGCCGCTCGCCGTGCGGCGACGTCAGCGCCGCGTCCATGGCGGCGACGTCGGCGAAGTCGGCTTCGAAGACCGCGAAATACGCCGCTTCTCCCTCGGTCGCCGCCACGTCGAAGCTGTAGCGCCATGCAAGCGGGCCGGGCCAATTCTTGACCAGCGGAAGGTGGTTGGTCACGTAATAGTCGCGAAAGTGGTGGTGGATGCTAGTGTTTCGAATAACGAAACACAAGGAGAGTAAGGGCCATGCCGACACCGCGCCCAGGCACACCGGTTCGCGGATCGACTACCGGCCGTCCCCTCATGGCCGCGCTGGACCTGTTCGGCCGTCGGTGGGCGCTGCGAATTCTCTGGGAACTGCGTGCGGGTCCGCTCGGCGCCCGCGCGCTGCTGGCACGGTGCGAAGGGCTGTCATCCAGCGTCCTCTACCAGCGGCTCCGCGAACTCGCATCGAGCGGGATCATCGCCCCCTCGGCCGATGGCTACGAGCTGACTCGGCTGGGGACAGCCCTCCGTGAAGCCCTCGGTCCACTCGACGAATGGGCGATCACCTGGGCGCAGGCACAAGAACACACCGATCAGGAGCCCACGGAGACGTGAAGATCACGCCCGACCAGGCGGAGCGGTGATCCGACGGACGCCGACTCGGGACACGGGCTTGCTTGCGTGCTGAACCGCCGGATCCCGCCCTCGAACTGCGGCCGCAACCGCGACGGGCAGGGGCCGTACTCGCCAATCGGCAGGTACGGAGCGACGTCGAAACGCACCCCGGCGCGATGGGTCCGGCAGGGGGAGGTGACTGCGTCCGGCCACCAGGCGAGTGAAGGTGACGCCTGCGGCGGCGTGTGCCGGGCGGTACCGGAATGCACCGTGCGAGGGTGCTCGGGCCTCTGCCAGCCTCACCCACCAGGAGTGCCCCAGGTGCTCGAACGCAAACAGCTCAAGGGCCGCACCCAGGTCACCTTCGTACTTCCCGCCGACAACCCGGACGGTCCGGTCAGTGTCGTCGGGGACTTCAACCACTGGAACCCCGCCGCGCACCCGCTGCGGGTCCGGGGCGACGGCATGCGTGCGGCCACGGTCGTCCTGCCCGCGCACAGCGGCCACTCCTTCCGCTACCTGGCGGCCGGCGACTACTGGTTCGACGACGACCAGGCCGACGGCCACGACGGCGCCAACAGCCGCGTCAACACCTGACCACGAGCACCCGCATGGACGCGATCGTGCTGCTGCGCGAAGTCCACAAGACGGTCGAGAAGCCGTTCGCGCGCTCCGAGAAGACCTCCGACGACGACACGGCCGAACGCCGCCGGATCGCCGACGAGGTGATCGAGGAGGTCACCGTCCACGCCTGGATCGGGAAGAAGTTCTTCGACCCGGCCGCCCGTGAGGCCGCCCGCGAGGCCGCACCGGACACGACGGACCACATCCTGGAGAGCGGCGAGGAGCAGCGAGGAACAGCACGCGGCGGTGTGGATGCTGCCGGAGATCAAGGAAATGGGCCCGGGCGTCGAGCGGTGCAAGGCGAAGACGAGCGTGCTCATGGAGCAGGTCCGCCACCACGTCGAGGAGGAGGAACAGCACTGGTTCCCCGAGGTCCGCAAGGGGATGGGCCGCAACCGGCTCACAGAACCGGGCGACGAGCCGGAGGCAGGGATGAAGCAGGCACCGCGCGATCCGCCGGCCGTCCCCGGCGCAGATTCGCAGTGACCCGGTCGCGGCCTTGGCGGGCCGGAGCCGGCAGCCCCTGGTGGGCGCTGTTCCTGGCGGCCGCGGTGGCGCTCGGAGCGACGGGGTGCGCAGGCCCGGGGCCGCGGCAGGAAGCCGCGGCCGCGGCGGCAGCCGCTTTCGAAGCCGCCGCGGCGGCCGGCGGTCACGTCCGGGCCTGCGAGCTGCTGGCTCCGAAAACACGTCAGCAGCTGGAGCAGGACGAGCGGAAGGCCTGCCCCGCCGCATTCGCGTCGCAGGAGCTGCCCAGGACACGCGGGATCCAGGAAACCGAGGCGTACGGGCGGCAGGCGATGGTGCGGATGGCAGGCGACACCTTGTTCCTGTCGCTGTTCACCACCGGCTGGAAGGTGGTGGCCGCCGGCTGCACACCGCGTCCGGGTCGGCCCTACAGCTGTCTGATCAAGGGGGCGTGAAGCGTGCGGATCCTGTTCGTCACGACCCTGGTGGTCATCCTCGGAGGGCTGGGCTACTTCATCACCATCGGGGTGCTCCAGCGATGACCGACGGCCGCGAACCGCGCAGAGGGTTCTGGCGGGAGAACAGCCTGACCCTCGCCTTCGGCATCGCCTTCCTGGTGGTGCTCGTCTGCCAGGCGATCGCCGGGCACGCCGACTTCAACGAGCAGATGACGGTCGAAGGCCTCCAGCCGCTCAGCTTCGGCGAGTACGTGACGTCCTCGGACTTCGCCGTGGACGTCACCGAGAACTGGCAGTCGGAGTTCCTGCAGTTCTTCCTCTACGTCTTCGGCACCGTCTACCTCGTCCAGCGCGGTTCTCCGGAGTCAAAGAAGGTCCACAAGACCGGCATCGAAAGCGAGCAGGAGCAGCGCATGGGCGACCACGCCCGCTCCGACTCGCCCCGCTGGGCGGGCACCAAGGACTGGCGCCAGACCCTCTACGCCCGCTCCCTGGGCGCCGTCATGGGCACCCTGTTCATCCTGTCCTTGCTGGCCCAGTCCATCACCGGCGCCGCCGCCTACAACGACCAGCAGCTCCGCCGGCTCGAGGACCCCGTCAGCTGGGCCGGGTACATCGCCACCCCCGACTTCTGGAACCGGACCCTGCAGAACTGGCAGTCCGAACTCCTCGCCGTCGCCGCCATGGTCGTCCTCTCCATCTACCTCCGCCAGCGCGGCTCCCCCGAATCCAAACCGGTCGGCGCCGCCCACACCACCACCGGCATCGAAGGCTGACCAGCCCCGCCGGCGCAATCCTCGAACATCTGAGGCCTGGCATCGGGTTCCAGGCTCTGCCGTCCGCACGCAGGCTGCCAAGGACACGGTCACGGCCGTGCTGACACCCGGCTCGCGAGTGATCGCAGATGATCTGTCAGCTGGACGGCTGACCCGCCGCGTTGCGTGCGTTCCGGTTTCTCTGATCGGTGCGGCGCCGCCTGGGCCGGCAGGCTCGGCGAGACAGCCGGCGCGGGCAGCGTCCTCCGCGTGGAAGAGGATGACGGTACGGACCGCGAGGCGGACGCCGAGTTGGCCGTCGCCGTGCATGCCGCGCACCACGCCCGCACAGATCGGGCCGGGGCTGAGCGGGCGCTGATCACGCCTGGCGGCTATCGACGGTCGTTCTCCCTGATGGCTGCTTCCACCAGGACGCGTGCGGCCCAGGTGATGGTTTCTTCTTCGGCCTGGGGGTCGAGGCCGCGTACGTCGCGCAGGGCGATCTGGGCTTCCCAGCCGACGACGATGGTCAGGGCGGAGATCAGGCGCTCGAACGCCTCCTCGCCCAGGGTTGCGCGCAGGGGTTCGCAGGCCTGTTCCAGCCACATGATCCGGCGTTGGGTGCGGCGGGGGCCGGTCGGTTCGTCGCCGTCGGTCGCGGGAGGGTCGACGGTCAGGCGTATCAGCCTCCTGCCCAGGGGGAGTGACTCCGGTGAGTACTTCAGCAAGGTGCGGATCAGCGTGTCGACCCGGCCGGCGGCGTCGTCGGCCAGTGCGGGGTCAGAGAGAGCCGCTTCGACCGGCGGCTCGTTGAAGAGGTCGCCGAGCTTGCCCTCAAGGTGACCGTGATCGAGCCCGCCGGCTTCGCCACCAGGTCCGGCGAGAACCCCGACCCCCTCGCCAACGGCCACATGGCACAGCCCAACCCGGTTTACGACGGGCTGCGTCGAAGCCTCGCCGCCGTCATGAGCAAGCAGCCCGCCGGCGACCCGTCGGCCGCCGCCCAGGCACTCCTCAAGATCGTCGACTCCGGCAACCCGCCTCTGCGGGTGCTCTTCGGACAGGGCTTCCACCCTCTGCTCCAGCAGGTCTACGCCGACCGGCTCAAGACCTGGGACGACTGGCAGGACCTCTCGGCAGAAGCGCACGGCGGCCCGGCCGCCGCAACCCGCTGACCCCGGCCGGGCCCCATGGCCGGCCGGTCCAGGACATCTCCAGCCTCACGCCTGACGGCCCATCGCCCATACAGACCGTCACATCCGATGATCATGCGGCGACTGGATGCCGCTCTCGTCAAACCCGGAGGAAGAACACCATGACCGAGAACATCGACGTCGTCGTGATCGGCGGCGGATACGCCGGCGTCATGGCTGCCAACCGCCTCACGCAGCACCCCGGCATCACCGTGACGCTGATCAACCCCCGCCCGGACTTCGTCCACCGGATCCGCCTCCACCAGCTGGTCGGCGGGACCGACACCGCCGTTGTCGACTACGCGGACGTCCTGGCCGAAGGCGTCCGGCTGAGAACCGATACCGCAACCCGGATCGACGCGGCCAACCGAACCGTGACCGTGGCCTCCGGCGCCACGATCGGTTACGACCACCTGATCTACGCGGTGGGCAGCGGCAGCGCCGACCCCAGCGTGCCCGGAGCGGCAGAGTTCGCCTACCCGATCTCCCTCTGGAAGAGGCACAGCGGTTGCGCCCGGTCCTCGACGCCGCGCCCGCCGCCGCCCGGGTCACCGTGGTCGGCGCCGGCCCAACCGGCATCGAGACCGCCGCCGAGCTGGCGGAGGCCGGCCGCAGCGTGACCCTGGTCTGCGGCGGCGTACTCGGCCCGTACCTCCACACCCGTGGCCGGCGCTCCGTCGGCGGACGTCTGGCCAAGCTCGGTGTGACGGTCATCGACGGAGCCGACACCAAGGTGACGGCCGTGACCGGCAACGCCGTACGCCTCGCCGACGGCCGCGAACTGCCCAGCGAGGTCACCATCTGGACCGCCGGCTTCGGCGTGCCCGACCTGGCAACCCGCAGCGGCCTGAGCACCGACGCCCTGGGCCGCCTGCTCACCGACGAGACCCTCACCAGCGTGGACGACGTACGCATCATCGCGGCGGGAGACTCGCCGGCGCCCTCGGGGCTGCCCCTGCGGATGAGCTGCCAGGCCGCGATGCCGCTGGGCGCGCGAGCCGCGGACACGGTTCTCAGCCGCATCGCCGGCGCGCAGCCCGAGAGGCTCAACCAGGCGTTCGGCGCCCAGTACATCAGCCTGGGCCGACACGACGGCATCTTCCAGTTCGCCAACCGCTTCGACGTCGCGGTGCGGTTCAACATCGACGGCGGGCCCGGCGCGAAGCTCAAGGAGTTCGTGTGCAAGGGCGTCGTCAAGCACCTGGCCGACGAAGCGCACAAGCCCGGCGGGTACCGGCTGCACCTCATGTCACGGCGCGGCACCCGCCAGGAACTGCTCCAGACCGCGCGAACCGCGACACCGGGAACACCCGAAAGGGCGGCTTAGACACGCGCGATCCCGGACCCAGACCGCCGGCCCGGCCCCGGCGTGGCGACATGGATGATCGGGCTATCCCTGTCGGTGGCCCCCGCCGCCAAGGGATCGCCCGGTACGCAGCTGGCGCCGTGCGCAGCACTGTGGCCCGCTGCCCCCGTCGCCCCCGTCGGCCAGCGGTATTCGTGACGAGGCCGGCTGGCCCGTACCGGCTTGGTCCCGCCGGCGGATGCCAGTACGGGCGGTATTGGTCGCGGGCGGAGGCGGTGCGGGCGGGCGCACGAGGCCGATCCGCCCGCCATGCGGGACATACACGCCGACAGGCCACGGAGGTGCGCACCGCGGCCGCTCGGCGCTCCGCCTCGGAGACGCCGGGCACCGCAGCGTCGACGGCGTAGCGCTGGGCGCTGCGTCCGGCTACTGGTCCTCGCACCGCGGGCAGTCCTCAACGGAGCCGCGCACAGCGAACGCGGACTTGAGGTTGTTCCTGTTTGGCGGACAGGTTCTCTGTGTTGGTCAGGCTGCGGTCCGTTTCGTACGGGGGCTGGGCTTTGGTAGCCGAGGCTGCTGTGAGGCGGAGCTCCGCGCGTGCCGCAGCCGAGTTCGCACGGGAGTCTGCCGCCGCGGCGGATTCTGCGGGCAAGGCCGTCAGAGCTGCTGGTGAGGCGTCAAGCGCGGTCAAGGGCGCGGCGGCAAACGCCGATGCCGCCGCGGCCGCCGCCGAGGAGGCGAACGGCTACGCCGACCAGGCGGGCGTCCACTCGGGCGAGGCTCGTCAGGCCGCGGGTGAGTACGTCGCCACGCCAACGCCGCGCGAGCCGCTGCCGACCGCTCGTCCTCGTTGGCAAGCCGCTCGGCCAGCGCGGCCTACAGTGCGAAGCACTCCGCGAACTCCGCGGCCGCGCAAGCCGAGAACGCCGCGGACTTCGCGGAGGGAGCCGCCCGTCAGGCCGGCAACGCCGCCACGTACGCGGACCGGGCCAAGAAGAACGCCGAGGCCGCCAAGACCGCGGCGCAGGCAGCAACGGCCGCGGTGAAGAAGGCCCGGGAGGTCCTTGATCTCGCCAACGAGGACGAAGCTGCCGACCTGGCCACTCGCACTGAGGCTGCCATCGAGCGGGCCCGCTCGGCAAAGTCCGCCACGGACCAGGTCATCTCCGCCTCAGCCGCCTCCCAGGCCGACGCCCTGGAACTGCAGGACACAGCCACCCTCCTCGCCCAGGAAGTGGGCAGGCCCGACGTCGACGTCGTCTCCACGGCCAGGAAGGGCCGCGAGCCGGCGATGCAGGCGATGAAGCTCCTGAGCCCCTGGCACCAGGAGGCCGCCGCCCGCGCGCTCGCCGGCACCGACCAGGACGTCCTGGACTACCTGCGCACTCGCTGGAAGGAAGCCGAGCAGCAGGACGTACGCCAGCGCGTCCTGCACATCAGCACGCAGAGCCCCTATGCCGGGGTACGTGCCGCAGCGGTCGAGGCGCTCAGGGGGCTCTGGGGTCTGAGGCATCCAATACTTGATTCCGCCGTATGCGGCCACATTCCCTGACGGCGTATCCGACTTTAGGCGGATGCCACCAACGTCAGGCAGGTTGATCTGAGCCTTCGAGCGCAGGAACTTCCTGTTCTCTATTACTGCCTCGATGCCGTTGGCGGCGAGTTTGCCGACGACCCTCGTCGCCTGCGGCGAGGAGCGTTTCGATCTGGTTCTTGTGGTGGTCTGCGAGGCCGTCCTTGCGCTGGGCCATGTACTGGCCGGTGGCGACGAACTCGTGCAGTTGGTTGGGCGTCCGACCGTGGCGATCTTGGCGGCGGCCCGCACCTCGTCCCCGCCCGCGGTGGCGAGCTGGGCGGCGATGACCCTCCCGTCATCAAGGCGTTGCGTGTATTGGTTGATCTGGAGGAAAGTCGCAAGGGCCTTGCCAGTGCCGTCGGCGAGGGCGGCCTTGGCACCCTCCTTGACACCAGGTCCGCCGGTGTTGGTCAGCCGGGCGACCTCGACCCTCATGTCGTCGGCACCGGCGCTGTACTGGCCGGTGGTGCAGGAGCCTTGGATCTGGCTCGGGCGCCTGCAGAAACTGATCAATTCGGTCGGCGGAAAGAGCAATTGCATGGTCTGCGCGATCGAATCAGACAGCGTACTTGCGGGAAGAGGGTGGAAAGCCGCACCAGACATCACGCCCAGCATCACCAGTCCATCGAGAAAGTTCTCGGCAAGCGCTTCCGACAGCGAGAGAGCTTTGCCGGCATCGTGCGGTCGGTTGGTCGATCGATCGGGCTGGTCGCGGCGCGCAAGGTATAGTCTTTGGGCAGCGAAAGAAAACACAGGCCAACCCTGAAGGAGTCGGCCATTTCTTCAACGTGATCAACAGGAATGGCCAAGTGATGCTTATTGATTCCCAGTCAGGTCCGTCGCGGAATGTTATACTATATGACGCCTACATGTTCATGAGGGTTGAAAATGGACACAACCGAGGTCAAAGAAATGGCTCAGGCGTTCATCGGGAATGGCTTCATCGTTACTGCCGTTCAGGTGCGCGGAGAGAATTTCTACGTCAGCTATCGCCCCACCCTGGGGGATTCATGGGGACTTGGGGGAAACATGCCTATCGAAGTGAATCCCGCATCCGGAGAATGTCGCTACGTCAGCATCGACGAAGTATTCGAAATGGACTTGTAGGGCCACATTCGCGTCCGCGCAGTACCGGTGTCGACGGGTGGTTGGGGGAGGTGGGCGGCTGGCTTGGCCGAGGTCTTCGAATGCGAGGGTGGTTGAACCCGTCACGAGGCCGGGCCCGGCACCCAAGGGGTGCCGGGCCCGGCCTCGTGATGCGGGGATGCGATCAGGCGGGTCGGCCGCCGAAGGGGGCGCCGGTTCCGTAGTAGGTACCCAGCTCCTCCCGGTAGCCGGCGTCACCGAGGTGCTTGTCCCGGTGGAATTCGGGGGCGTTCTTGATTTGTTCCTTGGAGCGGTCGACGAAGACCTTCTTGTCCTCAGGGTCGACCTTGACGACGGTGCTCGCCGGCAGGAGGACCTCCTTGCCGAAGATCCATACGCCCGTGTCGACCACCAGGTAGGCGTCACCGACTTCGTCGGAGTGCTTGTCGACCTTGCCGATACTGCCGTCGGTCGCCTCGACCTTGTAGCCGGTCAGATCGGTACCGGCCAGGTGGCCCGACGTCGACTTGTAACTCCACACATGTTCAGTCACGCGAAAACAACTCCTCGGTCAATAGAGGACGGCGGGAAAGCGCTTCCCGCCGATCTTTCTTGTTTCGTACGTTGTACTTGGCGGATGTATTGCGTTCCGCCCGGACGCTCGCATGCCCCGCTTTCACCGCTGCACACACCCGGGTCGAAACAAAAATGCGGGACCGGGTCGGCCGTCGGCCTTTGGAGGCGAGCAGGTCCCCGCTGTGTCACGGCGACCGCCTTGGCTGCTTTTTCGCGTGCCCCCGATGTCCGCAGCCAGTCGTTCCGGGTTCACGACGGTGTGCGGACAACGACATGGTGGTGGCCGGGCGGCCTCGCCCAAGTGGTGCCGGCACCACCACGCAGTGTGTCTGACCTGCGGTACTGCTGGCCGGCTACCAGCGGTACCAGCGGCCGCTACCACCCTTGGGCCGGGCGACGAAACCGATCAGCCAAAGAATCAGGACTGCGATAGCCACCCACCAGAGAATCTTCACCGCGAAACCCGCGCCGAAGAGGAGAAGGACCAGCAGAAGAACGAGAAGCAGGGGAACCATAGGTATCAACCTCCGAAGCAGCATGTGCCCGAGCACACAGGGGACATGCATTCGATTCTTCTTCGTCTTCTTGTCCTATGGCTGGACAGGGGATTCGGCCCGCATGATGCGATGGTGCGAAGGATCCGTGTCGTGGCCGAAGCATCCCGGGGTACTTTCTTGTGCCACTTGGCCCCACCCTCCGACCGGTGGAGCGTCCCACGGGCAGAACGTCGGTTGCGGACAGCAACCACGAGCTGGATCCGGCGCACCACGGTCCGGACGGTTTCGACGAGAAGACGGTGCGCACTCTGGGTGAGTTGTCGAAGGCGCTGGAAACCACGGAGCGGGCCCGTGGACACCTCTACGGGTTCCACCAGCTGACCGGGACCGCGGACTTCGAGCTCGGCGACGCGGTGCGGCTCCTGCGCGAGGCGGGGCACGAGGAGCAGGCCGATCGGGTGGAGCGTGAAATCGTGGGCCGCAAGTCATCCCGGGCCACTGGACGTTTCAGATCGTCGAGGCATACAACTCCACCTACGACCAGCCCTTCGCCGCAGTGGAACGGTAAGTCGTCGAGGAGGTGGGCGGGGGCGGGACCACCTCCTGGAGGTCCGCCTCAAAACGATCCGCCGAACTCCCCACCACCCTGACCACACGGCAGCGCCCCCCTCGTGACCGCCGGTCCGCCTCGGCTTGTGGCGTGCTGTGTGCTCCGACAGCCTGTCGCCGAGCGGCCGCGGAGCCGCACTGGCAGTGACGCGGTGTAGCAGGTTGTGGGAGCCGAGTGGACCAGCCCGACTCGTGCCTGCTCGGGCGGCGGGTGCGCCCAGTCCTTCCAGTCGTTGCACGGGGCGTCGGGATCCGAGGCGGGGCACCGTCGGCAACCTGCTGGCCTTTGGGAGCGGGACCGAGTAGGACGCGCAGAGCGGCGGCATGGTCGAGGGCAGGGCAGGGCAGAGCAGGTGCTGGGCATCTGACGGTGCGATCCACAGGCGGCGACACGCGCAGCGCAGGTGTGGCAGAAGAGCTGCGGCTCACGGGACGGGCCAAGGCCGCCACGGTGGCATCGGGTACGACGAGTTCGGCGCCGGTCGCGCAGAACGCATCCGTCGACGTCTCTTCGCCGATCCAGTCCGAACCGGGCCGGACTTCCGGACGGCCGCTCCCTGGACCAGGCACCCGGCGCTCCAGCACGCGCCGGTGGTAGTGGGCCAGCGGTCTCTCGGCTGCCGCAACCCTCCTCACACCGTCCGTCGACCCTTCCTGTGTACGCGCCTACCCGGCTTCGCCTCCATCACCCGCCGCGCGGCCCCCGTCTCACGGTCCGGGGAGCCTCTGTCGAACGGGCCGGGCGTGGGCCGCTTGGAACGTCCGGTAAGGGGCAGGCGCGCGGATATCAGGCCGCCGGCCCGGTGGCCGAGGAATCTCGGGAGACACCGTGACCACCGCACGCGAGATCATGACCCCCGACGCCACCTGCATCGGTGCTGAGGACAGCATCCTGGACGCGGCGAAGAAGATGACCGAGCTCGGGGTGGGTGCGCTGCCGATCTGTGGCAGCGACCAGCGCCTGAGGGGCATGCTCACCGACCGCGACATCGTCGTGAAGGTCCTCGGCGCCGGCAAGAACCCCGCCACATGCACCGCCGGCGAGTTCGCCCAGGGCGAGGCGGTCACCATCGGCGCCGACGACGACACCGCCGAGATCCTGCGCACCATGACCGAGCACAAGGTCCGGCGCCTGCCCGTGATCGACGGCCACACCTTGGTCGGCATCGTCGCCCAGGCCGACGTCGCCCGCTCCCTGCCCGACCCGCAGGTCGGCGAACTCCTCGAAGCCCTCTCCAACTGACAGCGCGGGAGGCATGGGCTGGCCGTGAGTGGACAGCCGCCGCATAGCGGCTGTGAATCCGCGCTTCGGCAACTGGAAGATCCGCGGGCCCAGCGAAGACCGTGGGCCGGAAGGCAAGGCGAGTGTCATGACGAAGGAACCGAGGTCCCACCCCAAGCACGGTGAGGGTGCCAGTCCGTACAAGGGGACCGCGCAGCACGGCTGGTCTCCCGATGTGGACGCGACTCACACGCAGGACAACCCGAGCGCGCGGCGCTCGTTCCACCCGGACGAGCACGCTCCGCAGAGGGGTGCCGGACGCCGCGTCTCCAAGGAGGAGGCCGGCAACCCGCACGGGCGGCCCGTGGACAGCTCGGGCCGCCGCGGCGAGCGGCAGGCCAAGGCCGGGGGCGGTGACGAGGGTATGCACGACACCGGCCCCAAGGGGCGCAGCCGGCGTCCCAGCGGGACCAGGGACGCGAGCGCTGTCACCGGCGTCGACCCGAAGGACCCCTCCCACGGCGGCAAGGCGCACTGAGCCCTGCAGGGCCTGCGCGAGGCGGCGGAACACGCATACCTGACCGAGGAGGCGAGGTGCGATGAGAGCCGTGACCTGGCAGAGCCGCCGCAAGATCGAGGTGGTGACCGTCCCGGACCCGCGGATCGTCGATCCCACCGACGCCGTGATCGAAGTGACGACGACGGGCCTGTGCGGATCGGACCTGCACCTGTACGAGGTGCTCGGCCCGTTCCTGGACGCGGGGGACGTCCTCGGCCACGAGCCGATGGGAGTCGTCGCCGAGGTGGGGCCCGGGGCACGGGAACTGAAGGCCGGAGACCGGGTCGTCGTCCCGTTCAACGTGTCCTGCGGCAGGTGCTTCATGTGCGAGCGGGGCCTGCACTCGCAGTGCGAGACGACCCAGGTCCGCGAGCACGGCAGCGGCGCGAGCCTCTTCGGGTACACGAAGCTCTACGGTCAGGTGCCCGGCGGACAGGCCGAGTACCTGCGCGTCCCCTTCGCGGACACCCTCCCCATCCGGGTTCCCGAAGAGCCGCCGGACGAACTCGTACGCCGCGGCGGCACCGTCTCCCTCTCCGGCGTCTACGGCGGAGCCGCCGATCCGCTGCCGCTGCTCACCTTGTCCGACAAGCAGATCCAGCTGCGCATGGGCCAGGCCAACGTCCGCCGGTGGGTCGACGACCTGCTGCCCCTGCTGACCGACGCAGACCCCCTCGGCGTCGAGGGCTTCGCCACCCACCACCTGCCCCTGGACGACGCCCCACAGGCGTACGAGGACTTCCAGAAGAAGCGGGACAACATGGTGAAGGTCCTCTTCCACCCCTGACCGCTGAGTGGTCCGGGCGCCTCACCGCCCCTTGCCCCGTGGCGCCGGCTGGAGGTGATGCGGAGAACGCACACATCGTCCCGGCGTTCGCCCGGGGCTGCCAGGGCGGTCACCAGATCGCTGAGGCCGGTCCCAGCCGAGGGTGGCGGTGACCGCGCGGACCAGACGGGCCAGGCTGTCGCCGAGGTCCTCGCCAGGCCTTCGGTCAGGCCGTCCGTGTAGAGGAGCAACTCATCGCCCCAACCCAGAGCGGGAGTGGCTTCGGCGTATCGGGCGTCGTGGGTGGCGCCCAGGAAAACGCCTTCCGGTAGGTCCAGGTAGCGGGCTCGGCCGTCGTGAACGAGCAGGGGCGGCAGATGGCCGGCCCGCGCCCAGGTCAGGGTGCGGGTGCCGGGCTGGTAGCGGGCCAGGATCACGGTGGCCGTACCTGCTGTGACGCTGTCGTCGGAGTGCAGGAGCAGGAAGCCGCCCTTGGCCTGCTCGATCACCGCCGAGGCTGAGACGGTGTCCTGCACGCGGGAGACCTCAGCGTTCAGCCGGGCCACGGCCTTCGCCATCGTCCTCCGCAGCTCATCACCTGTCGCGGGCCCCTGCGGTTCGTCCGTCACATAAGGAGCAGGGCGCGATTCCCCCGTCGAAAGCAGTACCCCTGGTCGGGACATCCCCCAGTACCAAGTGAGGGCGTGAGAACACCGTTTCCGCACCATTGCGGTGGGCAGGCGGGCAAGCATGGATCAGTCGAGGACACCCGTACTGGACGCATTGGCCACCTACCACGCATCGGGCCAGACGCCGTTCACTCCGCCCGGACACAAGCAGGGACGGGGTGCGGACCCCCGTGTGCGCGCCGTTCTCGGCGACGGGGTGTTCCGTTCGGACATTCTGGCCACCAGCGGCCTGGACGACCGTACTTCCTCCCAAGGGATTGTCGAGGAAGCCCAGGCACTCATGGCCGACGCCGTCGGCGCCGAGCACGCCTTCTTCTCCACCTGCGGCAGTTCGCTGTCCGTCAAGTCCGCCATGCTTTCTGTTGCGGGGCCGCACGAGGAGCTGCTGGTGGGACGGGACGCCCACAAGTCGGTGATCTCCGGGTTGGTCCTGTCCGGCATCCGCCCCGTCTGGGTCGATCCGCAGTGGGACGCCGAACGGCACCTGGCCCACCCTCCATCCGCCGAGGCGTTCGAAGAGGCTCTGGCCCGCCACCCAGGCGCACGCGGCGCGCTGGTCACCACCCCCACGCCCTACGGCACCTGCTCGGACCTCGCGGCCATCGCCGAGGTCTGCCACCGCCGCGGCGTCCCCCTCATCGTCGACGAGGCGTGGGGGGCCCACCTGCCCTTCCACCCCGACCTGCCGACCTGGGCGATGGACGCCGGCGCCGACGTCTGCGTCACCTCGGTCCACAAGATGGGCTCCGGAATCGAACAGAGCTCGGTCTTCCACCTCCAGGGCAACCTGGTGGCACCCGAAGTCCTCAAAAGCCGCGAGGACCTGCTGGGGACCACCAGCCCCTCCGTTCTCGTCTACGCGGCCCTCGACGGCTGGCGACGACAGATGGTCGAACACGGCAAAGCCCTCTACGACGACGCGCTCGCCCTCGCAGGCCAGGTCCGCGACCGGATCTCTCACATCGAGGGCCTCCACGTCCACGACCGCATCGACTTCTGCGGCCCCGGAAAAGCCACCGACCTCGACCCCCTCCAGATCATCATCGACATCAGCGCCTTGCAGGTCACGGGATACCGAGCCGCCGACTGGCTGCGCAGGCACCACCGCATCAACCTCCACATATCCGACCACCGCCGCATCAGCGCCCAGCTCACCCACGCCGACGACGACCACACAGCCGACACCCTGCTCACCGCACTCGCCGATTTCGCCGCCCGCGCCCCTCAACTGCGCACCGAACAGCCCGTGCAGGTCCCCTCGCCCGCCGAACTCCGGCTGGAGCAGGCGGCACTGCCCAGGGACGCCTTCTTCGGGCCTACCGAGCAAGTCCCTTGGGAACGGGCCGAAGGGCGAATCGCCGCCGAGATGCTCACTCCCTACCCGCCCGGCATCCCAGCCGCCCTACCCGGTGAACGACTGACCGCGGACGTCCTGAACTACCTCCGTACCGGCGTCGAGAGCGGCATGGTCGTGCCAGATGCCGTCGACACCCACGCGACCAGTGTCAGGGTCCTGCGCGAGGAAGGCTGATACGGCCTGCCCACGTGCAGCGGATCTGGTGGATCACTGACGCTTCCAGGGTGCTGCACCTGTGCGAGGGCGGCGAGCTGGTCGGCGGTGAGTTCGTCGCATCGGCTCTGAGTGTTCGCGACCCATACGCCCAGCTTCACGATCACCGGCTCCGCTTCGCCCTCGACCGTGATCTCCTCGCCGTGGGCGCGGGGTACTGGCCGGTGGGCGCCTTCCCGTTCCACCCACTGGGCGAGGGCTGCCAGGCCGCGCTGGGATGTCTGCCGCGCCTTGCTCGGGCCCTTCGCCGTACGGCTGGCCGCGACCGGGCAGCTGGCCGTCGGCGTCGACCCGGCTCGCCAGGACGGGCTGGTGCCTGCACCAGTCCAGTGCCCAGGGGCAGTTCCAGTCCTTGTCGATCGCGGCGAGCTGCGCGCCTCGGGTCGCTGCGGTGTCCCCGTCCTCCCGAGCCCGTCTTCTGGCGCCCTTGCGCCGGAGTTGGTCATGTACTGGCCGGACGGACACCATGGCGCCGTCCTCGCCCCACACCGCGTCCTGCCGGGGTGCGGCGCCAGGTGCTCGGTAGCGCGCCGGTAGGACCTCAGCACGGCGAGCCTGGCCTCCCACGCCTCCTCGCCGGCTTCCCAGATCATCCCGGCCTCCGGCGCGTCCAGCAGGGTCTCGCGCCGCGCCTCGAGCTCCCCGGTGCGCAGGGCCCTGTGCTGCTGGTGCACACCCACCGCCCCAGCGGGAACGCCTTGGTGACGCCGGCCTCGACGTCGCAAGGGACGGCATGAAGTCCGACGATCTCGTTCCCGGCCCGCCACCGGATCAGGGACGGGTAGCCCTCCAGCCACACCAGCGACTCCGGCCGGTAGAGGCGGGTGCGCAGAAACGTGGCGATCGTGGCGGCGTCACGCGGCGGGCTGGAGAAGTGCAGCAGCGCCGACGCTGCGGCCGCGCCGGTGTCGTCCTCCTGGTCCTCGCCTTCCCGCTGGCCCCTGGCCGCGGCCGCCCGCAGAAGAGAGCCGTGCACGCCTCCCGTCCAGGCCTGGGCGGCCCAGTGCCGACCCACCCGCGACCGTACGGCCTCACCAGCCGCGACGACGCCACGCCCCGGCAGCCAGCCCACAGACGAATGGGGACGGCCGGAGCGAACACCACACCGGGCGTCTCCCGTCCTTCCACCCCGGGGCTGGTCGCGGTCAGGCGCCGATGCCGTGCTGGAGGGCGGGAGCCGCCGTGAAGGCGTTCGTGGGGTCGGTGGCTTCCAGGAGAAGCGGCGGACGCGAGGGCAGCGGCCCGCCCGGCACCAGGTCCCGGCCGGCCGCGGCCTCGGCGCGAGTACGTGTACCAGGGCCACGCCGACGAAGGTGACACCGGCGCAGTCCACCACCGTCCGCGCCGACATTGATTTTGGGTACCCCTAACTCTTTGCTTAGGGGTACCCTAACTTTCATGATCGAGACTTCGCCTGCCGTAGACGCGATCCGCTCCGTGATCGCCGATCTTGCAGCCATTCCAGACCCAACCGACCGCGCCCGCGCAGTCGGCACTGTCCTTGACGCCGTCCCCGATCTCCAGGCCGAACTGCGCGCGACACGGCAAGACGCCGTCGTCGAGCTCCGTGCCACCAAGTCCCTGGCCGAGGTGGCCAACGCCCTCGGCATTTCCATGCCGCGGGTCTCTCAGATCGCTTCCGGCGTCAGCCGGACCGCGAAGAAGTAGCAAGGCCCCGCGGGCCCCGGGGTAAGCGGATGGCATCCGCCGGCCGAGCGCCACGAAGCGAACGCGCTGTGCCGGGGACGGCGCGGGTGCCAGGTACGCGCGGTACCCGGGGTGGCCCGGCAGGTCGGGCAGGAGACGGGGGCGCCAGGCGCGGGCCCACCGGGGCGGTGCGGAGTTGCCCGACACGAGCACCGCCGTCGGCCGCGTACGCGCCAGGGAGACGAGCTCGCGCGCGGTGATGCTGCCGTCGTGGCCGCCGTACACCTGACGGGCGGCGCAGCCGGTGGCGAAGGCGGCACGGACCGCCTCGGTGCCGCTGAGGGTGCACGGCGGGCGTACGCCCAGACGGCGCAGTTCGCCGGCGACTGCGGTGAACGCCGCCCGGTCGGCGCGGCTGCGGGCGGCCGCGCCGCCGGCGATGAGGCACTGCAGGGCCAGATGGGCCACCAGGATGGCGCACAGCCCGCTCAGGGCCAGCGGGCGGCTCCGGCATGCGGCGAACAGCCGGTCCAGACACAGCGCGACGGGGATCGCGAGCAGGGCGTACGAGGGCAGCAGGAAGCGGGGAGCCGCGTAGCCGATCATCAGGAGGTAGGGCACGGCGAGGAAGAGCGCGACCGCGGCGGGCAGGGCGACGGGCTTCCCCATGCCACCGCGGTATGCGGCGAGGAGACCGCCCGCGGCCAGCGGGGGCAGGGCGAACCACCACAGGCCCGTGACGGGCCGCGACCACGGCACGTCGCAGGGACGGCACAGGGTCCGCCCGCCGAGTGCGCGCAGCTGGTCGGCGAAGGCCGGGTTCCAGCCCAGGCCGCCCTGGATCTCGCTCGCTCTGCGGAGCCTGGGCAGGAGACCGCCGTAGCGGAGGTGGGCCTCCACGACCCACTCCGCGCCGCCCACCACGAGCCCGGCCACCAGCGCCGCCACGAGGACGACCCGCCGACGGGGGACCGCCAACGCGGCGCAGAGCAGGGGCAGGACCATCCACACCGCGTCACCGGGACGCATGAGCGCGACGAACGCCACCCCCGCGGCGGCACCCGCCCCCGCGGCGGCACCCACCCCCGCGGGGCGGTCCCCGGGATCGCGTGCGGCCTTCAGGAAACACCCGACGGTGAAGAGTGCGCCGAGGGCCACCCAGAGATTGGGCATGGCCTGGGGACCGTAGAAGAGGGTGATCCACAGCCCCGCGAACACGCCGCCCGCCAGAGCGAGCACGCGGGTGGGCAGCAGTCCCCGCCACACCCACAGCGCGAGCAGCAACCCCGCCGCCGACAGCAAGGCCAGGTAGACCCGCAGCGCCACTACGGAGGAAGTGAGCGCGGTGACCGGGGCCACCAGGTAGGTGACGCCGCGGGCGCGCGGGGCACTGAAGAACGCGGCCGGGGCCTGGGCGGACACCTGGCTGACGTACACCGTCTCGTCCCACCCCAGCCCGGTGCCCGGTACGACGAGGAGGAGCTGGACGACGCCGTATGCGGCGGCGACCGAGCCCAGGCGGACCAGGTCGCCCGGACGGCCGAGGACCGCGACGGTGCCGGTCCGGGCGGTCGGGGGACCCGGCACCGTGATGGCCTTCTGCGGCATCGCCGTCGTACCTCCGATGCGAAAGGGCTGGGTGCATCACCCTGCCCGGCACAGGCCGACCGCGCATCTTCATGCGTTCCGTCGACCGGATCCCTCGCCCGCAGGGCCAGCGGGCGAGGGTGACCAGGTGCCGGAGGGCGGTGCGCACCGCGCGGGAGGCCGAGGCGCACGCCCCGCACTGCCGGGTCATCTGCACCGCGTACGAGATGAAGCGGCTCGGCCGCGACGCCGCCGAACTCACCGCTACCCCGAGCAGATCCCGGAGGAGGGGTCCCGATGGCGTTGCCCGCACAATGTGGCCGGTTTCGCCCGGTGGGCCGCAGCCGCGATCGGCTGAGCGGGCCAGGTGACACCCTGCCCGTCTCAGGGACACGCCGCGCACTCACCGGGGCTGACGAAAGCGTCCTTGCGGGATCCAGCTGTCGACCACGCCGACATGGCCGGCCTGCCCCAGAGCGTCCTGGCCACGGCGGGCAAGCCGATCGCCGCCGGACACAAGGTCGTCAGCGGGATCGGCGGCCCCCTTCTCGGCGGCAGCGCGGAGAACGCCACCGGAGCCCACCCGTACGAGGAACTCCTCGGCATCGCCTCCGCCGCGTCCCGCGACATGGAGAAGGCCGCGCTCACCCACGGCCAGGACGACCAACCCCAGATGCACCGAGAACTCGGCGACAACCGCTGACCGCCCGACGGCAGGGCCACTTCCCTCCCGAACGCCGCCCCG
Source organism: Streptomyces sp. NPDC043896 (assembly GCF_056435605.1). Taxonomy (NCBI): domain Bacteria; kingdom Bacillati; phylum Actinomycetota; class Actinomycetes; order Kitasatosporales; family Streptomycetaceae; genus Streptomyces; species Streptomyces sp. NPDC043896. The sequence goes on along the minus strand of NZ_JBWKEE010000015.1, from coordinate 19,054 downwards.
CCCAGAGGTTCTCCACGCCCGGTCGGCCGACGCCGACCGGGCGCGTCGCGACGGCTCCTGCTCCTGACCCGCAGCGAGGGCGTACCAGATGCTCAAGGCAGCCGGAGCCGGCAAAAAGTCGCCACCGCTGGACGCGTCCGTGCACGTTGTCGTCGCCTCCCTGACCGAGGCGCCCACGTCCTTCGGGAAGCGGACCTGGCGCCTCCCGTGCATGAGAACGGGTCGTGCGGATCCGGCCGCCGGCCGGGACGGGCCCATCATGCGCAGGCAGGTCCTGGACGTAGTCGCGTCGCTCGTCCGGTGGCGTGACCGGATCCCCTTGACCTGAACCGTGGTTGAGGTTTCATGATGGTGCGGTGACTGATTCCGGAATCACCCTGATCGACGCGTGGGAACTGCCCGAGGACCGGATCGACGAGTCCATCGGACGCTGGCGGGAACGCGTCGGGCTCATCCACGCCGCCCCCGGTTTCCGGGACGCGCGGCTGCATCGCAGACTGTCTGCGGAGTCCCGGCTCGGCCTGGTCAACGTGGCGCACTGGGACAGCATCGAAGCCCGGGACGAAGCGCTGGCGGATCCCGGCTTCACCGCGTCGGCAGCCACCGCGGCCGGCTATGCCACCGTGCACGGCGGCTGGTACGAGGTGGCGGCCGAATTCCGCACGGTGGGAAACGGCTCGGGCGGAGGGCCGGGAGTGACCTTCGTCAATGCCTTCGAGCTGCCTGCCGAGCGGATCGATGAATTCCTGCCGTACTGGTTCGGCCGCGCAGAGCTGATGAGCGAGGCGCCCGGCTTCCGGGACAGCCGGTTGCACCGTGCGGTGAACCCGGACGCTCGCTTCCAGCTGGTCAGCATCGCGCACTGGGACAGCCCCGACGCATGGCGCACAGCAGTCAACGACCCCCGCTTCCAACAGCGCCTGGCCACCTCCCCTGACTTCGCCATCGCCCATCCCGCACTCTTCCGGGTTGCGGTCGAGTTCTGAGCACGGGCCGTACGCTCCCGAGCCGTTCGCCCTGGCGGTCGGATCCGCCAGAAGTGGGCCGCCGAGAAGATCGCCGAGGGTTACCGACCCGAAGGCGTCTGACCGCCCCCGGTACGCGCAGCGGCCCGTCCCCGAGAGAAGCGGGGGCGGGCCGCCCGCTGACCGTACCGCGAAAACGAACCCCCGCGGGGGGCGGACCGGACATCCCGGACCGCCCCGGGCCGCGCGTCTCTGGCGCTCGCCCCGCCGGCCCCGGCCCTCCGCCGGGGCCGGCTGCGTGACCACCGGCCCGACCACTTCCCCCGAGTACCAGGAGCATGCCGTGGACCGTACGCCCGCTCCCGCCAACACCAGCACCAACTCCTCCGTCGAGGCGTGTGTGATGTGGTCGGCGGTGCGGGCGGGCTTCGGGAGAAGCTGATCTGGCCGGCACCCGCCATCGGTCCGGTGGCGACTTCAGTATGAGTTCTGGGCACCCGGTGGGTGCGTCACCGGAGGTCGTGGGGACGGGGCAGGCGTCGTGAGCGGTGTCTCTCGGAGCGGAGTTCGCGTACTGCCCGCTGCTGCGGGCGGGGAGGCGAGGGGGTGTTTCACGTGCTCCGCCGGTCGCGTGTGTCCTGCCGGAGCTGCTCGGTGTGCCGGGTGAGGGCGTCGATGCGTTCGGCGAGGTGCGCGTCCTGGGGCCGCAGGTGTGTCCGTGTGGCGGCCAGGGGTTGCACCAGGCGGGCGGCGTCGTTGTCGGCGAGGGCCTGGTTCAGCTCGCAGACTGAGGGGCCGGCGCTGGCGGGGAGGCCGGTGAGGGCGGTGATCTGTCCGGCGAGGCGGCGCAGGTCGGCTGCGTTGTCTCTGGCCCAGGCGTTGACGGTGCGGTCGCCGGCGCGGGTGTCGCGGGTGGCCTGGACGCGTTCCTCGCCGGTGCTTCCGGCGGTGCCGGGGCGCAGGCGCAGGTAGCGGCGTTCGGCGGCCTGCCGACTGGCCACGCCCAGGGGGCCCGCGAGGTCAGCCCAGCTGGCGCCCTGCCCCCGAGCGGTTTCGATCAGTGAGCTCTCCCAGCCGGCGAGCTGCTCGCGGACCTCGCGCAGCATCAGCAGCGCGGCCAGCGCCGGGTGCGGACCGGAGGCCGCGCCGGGAGGCGCTGCGGCCGGGGCTGCTGTTGAGGGCTGCTGTGCCTGCTCCACGGACCGGTTGATGGCCTCCAGGGCTGCTGCGGCGGCGTGGAAGGACACGGGTGCGGGGGGTGTATCTGCTGGGGTCACGGCGTACTCCGTCGTCTTGTCATCCTCCAGATGACGTCCTGTTTGTCATCGTTCCGATGACATGTTACAACGGTGGCACGTTGAAGCGCATTGGCAGTTTCTGCCTGAACCAACTGGAGGTGTTTCGCGATGTTGATGCGCACCGACCCGTTCCGCGAGATGGACCGGATCGTCCAGCAGCTGTCGGGTACGTCCGGGACGTGGTCGAAGCCGTCGGTCATGCCGATGGACGCCTACCGCGACGGCGACGCGTACGTGATCGCGTTCGACCTGCCCGGTGTGAGCACCGACGCGATCGACATCGACGTCGAGCGGAACATGCTGACCGTGAAGGCGGAGCGCCGCCCGGCCCTGAAGGCCGACTCCGTGAAGATGGAACTCTCCGAGCGGCCGCTGGGTGTCTTCTCCCGCCAGATCATGCTGGCCGACACCCTGGACACCGAGCACATCGAGGCGGACTACGACGCGGGTGTCCTGACCCTGCGGATCCCGATCGCCGAGCGCGCCAAGCCGCGGAAGATCAGCATCCGCGCCGACGCCGGTCCGAAGCAGATCTCCGCCTGAGGCGCACCCGCAGTCAGCGGAGGGCGGGGAAGCGCCGATCCCCCTCCGGTACCCGCCCTCCGTCACCACCCTGATCTTTCTCACCCCTCCCCGGAGGTGATGTCGATGTCGATGCGCAGGGAGTCGTTCCTGGCCCACGTCCGGGAACGCGGCGAGTACGCAACCGCTGAGGAAGCCGACCGCGTTGCCCGTGTCGTCCTGGCCCTGCTCGGCGCTCACTTGGTCGGAACAGTTCGGGCCGAGCTCGCCGCCCGGCTCCCCGAGACATACGCCCTGATCCTCCTCAACCCGCTGCAGGCCGCCGAACCACTCTCTCCCGAACGGTTCGTGCGGGCGACGGCGGCCTGGATCGAGGGCGCCACCGAGGAGACCGCCCTGTGGGACATCGGCGCGGTTCTGTCCACCGCTGCCGCCGCAGCCGGTGACGTCCTCACCCGCGAGGTCCTCCTCCAGCTCCCGCCCGGTTACGACCTCCTCTTCGGCCACCCCCAGCCCGCCGCCGCCTGACCGGCGCCCCGGCGCGCGGGCGCATGAGAAACGGGTCCGGGACCGCTACCGCGGTCCCGGACCCGTCGCCTGAGGCGGAGTCTCAGTGCTTGAAGGTGTCCTTGATCTTCCCCTTGGCCTGGGGGCGTCGCCCTTGACCTGCTCCCGTGCCGGGCTTGTCCGCGCGGTGCTCGCGCCCCGGCCGTGGGTGGGCCAGCCGGCATCGGTCGCCTCCGCGTCCCCTCGGTGTCGCTGTTCGAGACCGATTACCTCGTCTTCGAATCCACAAAAATCTATGTTGGCTGAAGTAGACATTGAGGTGCGGCACCGGTATGGTTTCTCTCGTAGCCCAAAGAGATCGAAGGGCCCGGCAGAGACGAACTGCCGGGCAGCAGGACCGCAACACCCGCAGTTGCAGTTGGTTGGACGGTGCGGTGACGGAGTTTCGGAGCCAGGCTGGTTGCAGGACGGCGACGGGACTGGTGACCGCACCCGGTGGCCCGCACAATCAGGGGCTGCCGCAAGCAGTGCCGCAGTTGATGCAGTGGCAGTACCCGCAGTAAATGCAGTTCGCAGTACCCCGCAGTGAAGGTCAGTGAGCGTTACCTCGGTGAAGGCGTCGGCTGCGGGCGCGCGCACCGGGAGGTCCGGCAGTGGGAATCCAGCCCGAGCAGACGCAGGACGGGCGACGGGGCCGGCCGCCGGAACGTGGCGCTGGATCAGGCCACGAGCAGTACGCAGTACCGGCAAGACAAGTAGTTCGCAGTACCCGCAGTTGAAGAAGTTGATCACCGAGGGAAGAACGGAGGAACGGGACGCCATCAGGATCGCCCGGGCGGAAGTTGGAGCCCGGGTACCGCAGGACATCGATAGTGAGGTGGTCTCCGGTCAAGCAACCGCGATCCCCGCAGCCCCGACAGCATTCCGGTCGGGCAGGCGGACACAGAAGGCCGACGCAGTATCAGGGTCGGCAGATGGTGTAGCAGTTCCTTCGGGGCCCTGGTGCCATAGGCGCCAGGGCCCCTCCACGCGTTCCACGAGAGAGGTTCCATGACAGCACCGGATCCGACAGGCCCCCTCGACGGCCACCTGGACGACGACGACTACCCCGCCTACACCATGGGCCGGGCCGCCGACATGCTCGGCACCACCCAGGGCTTCCTCCGCGCCATCGGCGAAGCCCGCCTCATCACCCCGCTCCGTTCCGCCGGAGGACACCGGCGCTACTCCCGCTACCAGCTGCGGATCGCCGCCCGGGCCCGGGAGCTCGTCGACCAGGGCACCCCGATCGAGGCCGCCTGCCGGATCGTCATCCTCGAGGACCAGCTCGAAGAGGCTCAGCGACTCAACGCCGAATACCGCCGGGCAGCCGAAGAAGCGAGGCCGCCCGCCGCATCCTGAAGCGGCCTACCGTCGTCAGAGCCCGGCGCGTGGCGCTGCTATGACGCGACCTTTCTGGTCTGGTGACAGGATGTGTGTGCGTGTACCGTCTGGGTTAGCTGTCGTGGTTCGTAGGTTGCCGTTGTGCCCGCGCCGAGGCGTGGGCATTTTGCTGTGCTGTGCCGCAGGGACCAGGGCGATCACCTCCGCCTTCCGCACGTCGCGGAGGCGTACATCGACTGGAAGGCATGGATATGGCTACGGGCACTGTGAAGTGGTTCAACGCGGAGAAGGGCTTCGGCTTCATCGCGCAGGACGGTGGCGGTCCGGACGTCTTCGCCCACTACTCGGCGATCAACTCCTCTGGCTTCCGTGAGCTCCAGGAGGGCCAGGCCGTGACGTTCGACGTCACCCAGGGCCAGAAGGGCCCGCAGGCGGAGAACATCAACCTGGCCTGACCGTCTCCACCACCGCCCGCAGATTCGGCGACCGCGCTCGAAGCGTCAGGCGCGAGCGGCGGTCGGAGGTGGGAAGACCGAGATCGGGGCCGCGCAGCTCTTGCCGCGCGGCCCCGATCCGTGTCTGGGCTGGCATCAGGGATGTGCTTGGCCCGCCCCGGCGACGACAGGTGGACGCAGCGTTGCCGGGGGCCCAAGCGCAGCCAGGCCAAACGGCAACGAGGCCAAGGTGACCACCCTGCGGCCCATGGATCGAGCCAGCACTGATCTGAGGAACCTGTCGGCTCCCCAGAGACGGTAGTCCGATGTCCGGACGGGTTCCACTGCGAGCGGTGCAGGAATCGGGGAACTCGCGCGTTTCCCGTACGCCGGGGCGGAACTGGCGGCCTGTGCGCAGGTCGGTCCGCTGCGAGCGTTCCTGTGACCCGCGTCGCGCGCACCGAGCTGCCGCGGCTCGCCCGGTCGGCTCCCCCGTCGAGGCCACGGGCAGGCTGGGCGCCGGCGGTCATGCGGACGAGGGCGCAAGGTCGAAGCCGCGCTGCCCGGATCTACTCCCACAACGGACGTGGGCAAACGGCTACGCCACCGACGCCGCCCATCAGGTCCGTCGCCTTCGCCTTTACCACCGCCGGCCTGGAACGGGTGGAATCCATGCACCGCCCCGCCAACCCGGCCTCCGGCCGCGTCCTGGTCAAACCGGCTTCACCCGCACCGGCACCACTGACCAACCTGCCCCCGATGGGGCCTGTCGTGCCGTACGACACGTACGCGGTCCAGCACCGGTCGCGCTGAGGCAAGGAAAGGGTTGCACCGGAGGGCGGCTGGAGGGTTGTCTGCACGGTTGCACTCGGAGGGAGACCGTAGGACTGACCGGAGGTGGCAACGCCCGAATCCGGCGATCTTTCGTTTGCCCAGGTCAGAGGCCGTGGGCAAGTCCCCCCGGTACGCCTTGTCAGCCAGCACGACGGCGCGCCGGGTTCGCGGCCTGGCTCTGGGCCTCACCACCCGGATTGCGGCCATGGCCTGGGTGAACGCCGGTGCGTCACCAGCCTGGCCGGGAGCGAGGACGAAGGCCAGCGGCCATCGGCGGCAAGGTGGATTCTCGTGGTCAGTCCGCCGCGGGACCGCCCGAGGGCATGGTCGGCCGGCTCGCCGGCCGGAGCCCCTTTTGACGGGCCCCGGCGGCGTGCTGACGAGCACGGACGATCGTGGAATCGACCGCGACGACCCAGTCCAGGTCGCCTTCGGCGTCGGCCTGGGCCAGCAGGGCGGCGAAGACACGTTCCCACGTGCCGTCGATCGCCCACATCCGCGGCCTGCTGTAGGCGCCCTTCCACGAACCGAAGCGCTCGGGCAGATCCATCCACGGCGTTCCGGTGCGGTGCTTGAACGCGATCGCGTCGATCACCTGGCGGTGATCACGCCACCGCCCACCCCGCCGAGGCGTCCGGTCCGGCAGCAACGGCTCGATCCGCGCCCACTGCGCGTCAGTCAACGACACACATCAACCAACGATCAGATGAACGGTAAGAAAGTGCTGCTCCGCGGAAGTTCGTGGAGGGGTGTTGGTCAGGTGAGGGGTTCGCCGAGGTAGAGGGTGCATGCGCAGTCGAGGGCCTCTTCGGGTGAGCCGGAGGGCAAGCCGCTGGGCAGGATGTTGTCCTCGTAGCGACCGCTGCTGGCGAGGTAGAGCGCGAATCCCCAGGTGTGCAGGACTCCACCGAATCGCAGCCGGCACAGGGGCAGTGATTCCCGTGCCGGCAACTGACCGTCCACGTAGGCGAATCCGGTGCGGAAGCGGACGGTGACGCCGTTCAGCTGCGGCCAGTGTTCCTTCGCGTGGGCCGTCAGGCGTTGGCGGAGGTGGTGCTGCATGGACTCGGGCGGGTTCTTCGGCACGGCCCCCATCCTGCCCGGCCCGTCGGCCTCACGCCATGATCGCCTCTCGGGGTGGTCGTAGGGCGGGGGGATGGCGGGAAGCGGGCAAGCGGTCGTGGTCGAGCTGGATGCGGGGGTCCGCCAGCGGCTGATCCACACGGTGACCGCGGTGAAGTCCCAGGTCCGGCAGGTGCTGCGGGCCCGGATCGTGCTTGCCGCGGCGGCTGGGGAGAGCAATGGGGCCATTGCCCGGGAGCTGGGAGTGAGCGTGAACACGGTCCGCAAGTGGCGGGGCCGGTTCGCCGTTCTGGTCCTGGACGGGCTGGCTGATGCCGCCCGTCCGGGCCGTCCACGGCGTTATGGCCCCGAAGTGCGGGTTGCCCTCGTCGCCGCTGCCACCAGTGCTCCTCCACATCCGGAGTCGACCTGGTCCCACCGGGCGATCGCCGCGCAGGTCGCGGGCACGGTCTTCGCTGCGGTCTCACCGTCCCAGCCGCATCGGGTGCGGGGCTGGCTCACCCGCCGGGACACTCCGGACTTCTGGGACCGCGTCGCCGATGTGTGCGGCCTCTACCTTGACCCGCCCGATGGCGCGGTGGTCCTGTCCATCGACGAGAAGACGGCGATCGCGGCCCGTTCCCGCCGCCATCCGGGCCAGGCGCCTGCGCCTGGCGTGCCGGTCCGGCAGGAGTTCGAGTACCGCCGGCACGGCACCGCCTGCATCGTTGCGGCCCTGGACATCACCAGCGGGCAGGTCCTCACCGAGACCATCACCCGGAACGACGCGGCAACATCTACCGCCTTCCTCGCCTGGCTCGATACCGTCATCGACCCCGGCAAGGAGATACACGTCGTGCTGGACAACGGCTCTTCACACACCGCCGGACACACCAAAGCTTGGCTGGCCGCCCACCCGCGATGGCATGTCCACTGGACACCCCCGCACGCCTCCTGGCTCAACCAGGTCGAGCTGTTCTTCTCCGCGCTGACCCGCCGCGCCCTGCGACACGGCGACTTCCGCAGCCGCGACGACCTCATCGACAAGATGGACACCTACGTCATCCAGCACAACGAGACCGCGAAGCCCTACCGCTGGACCTACGACGGCGCTCCACTCAAGACCAGCTGACCAGTCCCATCCCCACAGGCAGAGCAAGGGCCGTCAGTACGTGATCTCTTCACCGTCAGAGTTCCACACTCGCGCCCAACACTGGCCTGGCAGAAAGTTCGGCTCAAGGATGGTCAACCGACCGGGGCCGTGCACAAAGGTCCCCACCCCGGTTCGACCTGGATAGATCTCCGGCCACTCAATAGTGATGTGGTCCCCCGGGGCCACAACCATCTCGTTACCCGCTGGTTCGAACTGGACGATCAGCGGGTCCAGACCCTCAGCAGCCACCTCGAACTTGAACATCGCCCGATCCTACTGACCGCCCCGCCACGAACTTCCGCGGAGCAGCACTAGGTCCCCAGGCCCTGCCGCAGGAGGCCGGGCATGGCGAGCAGACCGTTGTCGAGCTGGTCGGCCGGAACGCCGAATCCCAGCCGGACGTGGCCGGGTGAACCGAAGCAGCTGCCGGGGACGAGGAGGACGCCCTGTTCCCGCATGAGCCGGTCGCAGAAGACCTCGTCGTCGACTCCGTGAAGTCGGGGGAAGGCCACGGCACCGCCGTGCGGGCGCACCCGGCCGACGTGCTCCTGGTGGTCGTCCACCCAAGCGGCGACCCGCTCCACGTCCTCGCGCACGAGGCGCATCTTCGGCTCCAGCAAGGCGTCCGCGCCCCGCACCGCGTGCAGCGCGGCTGTCTCCACCAGGGGCGACAGGGCCAGGGTGGTGTAGTCCGCGCAAGACCACGAGTTCCTCGATGAGCTCCTCCGGAGCGAAGCACCAGCCGACCCGCAGGCCGGGGAGCCCCAGCCCCTTGGGCGCCGTAGCCGGTGAGTAGGCCGCGCATGGTAGACAGGTTCGTCCGGGTCCATTCGAGCACGTCGACCCCCGCGTGCTCGACCGTTGCGGCCGCCGGCTTCCACGGACCGGACTGATGCTAGTGCAGGGAAGAGTCGGCGAGGCGGCTCGTGGTGGCGAGGTGTTGGCTCATTTGGTGTCCTGGCCGAGGGGTACGCCGATAGAGTCGGGATCTCCTGCCGGGGCCCGGTGTGCGAGGCCGTCGCCGGGTCCGACCGGTGCCGTGTGCCTTCTTCGATGTCTGTGAGGTCCGCAGTGTCTGCCGCCCGCCGTGCACTGGCCGATCTGCCCTACGCGAGCTACCTGGAGCCGCTGCGCGGCGACTTGGAGCGGGAAGGCGACTACGACACCGTCCACGCCGACGGCAGCACGTTCGAGGAGGCGGATGCCGGCAGCGCGCGGTTCACCGAGGCGGCGTTCACGTCGGTGACGTTCAACGGCGGGCGGATGCGGCGGGCCCGGTTCAACGAGGTGTGGTTCCACACCGTGCGCTGGGTGGGCACCGACCTGGCGGAGACGAACTGGCTGGACGCCGAGGTCGTCTGCGGGGCGCTGGCCGGAGTGGAGGCGTTCAGCGCCGAGATGCGCCGGGTGACGTTCTTCAACTGCAAGTTCGACTCGGTGAACTGGCGCACAGCCACCCTGCAGGAGGTCCGCTTCGTGGACTGCTTGCTGCGAGATGTGGACTTCGGCGGCGCCACGCTCACGAACGTGACCTTCCCGGGCTCGACCCTGGAGGGAGTGCGGCTGGGCAAGGCCCAGCTGAGGAAGGTCGATCTGCGCGGCGCGGCCCTGGGGATCAGCGAAGGCGTCGAGGCCCTCAAGGGCGCCACGATCGACCACGGTCAGCTGCTGGACCTCGCACCGGCGTTCGCGCAGGCGCTGGGTGTCACCGTCAAGGACCGCTGACGGCCCGGGGCGGGGATTCACGTGTACTCCAACAGGAAGCGAGCTGCGTCCAGGACGCGGTCGGGGTCTGGAAGGTAGTACTCCTCCAGCCGGGGCGCCGGGTAGGGGGTGTCCCGGCCGGTGACGCGCCGGATCGGCGCTTCGAGGTGGCAGAAGCAGGATTCGGTAGGCCGGGCGGCGAGTTCGGCGCCGAAGCCGCTGAAACCGGCTGCCTCGTGAATCACGTCCGCTCGTCCGGTCCGGCGGATGCTGGCCGCCAGGGTGTGCTCGTCGAGCGGGACAAGCGTGCGCAGGTCTATGACCTCCAGGTCCCAGCCGGATGCCCTGCCGTGCCCGGCGGCATTGAGGGCGATGTCGACGGTGGGGCCATAGGCGATGAGCGTGGCGTTGGTGCCGCGGCGGCGGACGACGGCCTGCCCGAACGGCTCGGTCCGCCGTGGGTGCGGGGTGTCGTCCGCGGACCAGTACGGGCGCTTGGGTTCGAGGAAGATCACCGGGTCGGGATAATCGATGGCCTCCCGCAGCAGCGAGTAGGCATCGGTGACGGTGGAGGGCGTGATGACGGTCAGGCCGGGGGTGTGCGTGTAGTACGCCTCGGAAGAGTCGCTGTGGTGCTCGACGGCCCCGATCCCGCCGCCGTACGGGATCCGGATGACCATCGGGAGGCCGACGCGACCGATCGTGCGTTGCGCATCTTGGCGACGTGGCTGGTGATCTGCTCCGAAGACCGGGTAAACGAACGCGTCGAACTGGATCTCCACCACGGGCAGAAGCTCGTTCATGGCCATGCCGACCGCGCAGCCGACGATGCCGGACTCCGACAGCGGGGTGTCGAAACACCGCCTGGGACCGAAGTGCGCGGCCAGCCCGTTGGTGACAGGGAAGACACCGCCGTAGGCCATCGCGTCGCGCAGCGCCTGGTTCAGCGCGCTGGCGAGGCTGGCCATCTGCGCCTGCTTCCACGGTGAGCGCGGTGGCCTGGGTGAGGAGGTGCCCGGGCGGCTGCGCGGAGACGTGGGCGGCAACCCCGGCTACATGACGGCGACCGCCGGCACCCTCATCCTCCCTGTCTTCGCGACCTTGCTGACCCACGGGCTTGGCGGCCTGGCCAGCTGGCCACGGCGCCACGCCGCGTGCACTCATCCGGACGCCTTCCCGGCGAGGGCTCCTACCGCTTCGGGTGCCGGTGCTCGCAGGAACTGCGGCGTGGGAGGGCCGTGGTCCGGCTTGCGAAGGCGGATGTCGGACAGGATGGCCCGGGTGACGCTCTCCGAAGCCGTGTATCTGGCCATGGGAATCGGCGCGCTCGGCGCGGCCGTCCTCCCCCGGCTCGTTTTTCGCCGGCCGCTGTCCATGCCGATGGTGTTCCTCGCGGCAGGGATGCTGGTCGCTGTGCTTCCGGTGGCGGGCCCGGTGGTGGAACCGGCGCGGCACCGGCTCTGGGTCGAGCACGCCACCGAGCTGTGCGTGATCGTCTCCCTGATGGGCGCCGGACTCGCCCTCAACCGGCCCATCGGGTGGCGGCGGTGGATGGGTCCCTGGCGGCTGTTGGGCATCGCCCTGCCCCTGACCATCGCGGCAACCGCCGCCCTGGCGGCGCTGCTCCTGGGCTGGCCGCTCGCGCCGGCGTTCCTCCTGGCCGCCGTACTCTCGCCCACCGACCCCGTGCTGGCGGCCGAGGTCAGAGTGGGCGAGCCTACCGACGCGGAAGACGACGAGGACGAAGTCCGCTTCTCCCTGACCGCCGAGGCAGGCCTGAACGACGGACTGGCCTTCCCCTTCGTCCTGGCCGCCCTCGCCGTTGCCGCGGTCCCAGCGGGCGGGGCGTCGACGGATTGGATTGGGCACTGGTTCCTCGTCGACCTGCTGGCCCGGACGGCCATCGGTATCACGGTCGGCATGGTCGCCGGATGGCTACTGGGCCTGCTGTTCTTCCGCGCCCGGCCCTCGGCACTGCGGCTCTCCGAGCACATGGAGGGATTCGTCGCCCTGGGCGCGACGTTCGTTGCCTACGGGGCGGCAGAACTGCTGCACGGATACGGCTTCCTCGCCGTCTTCGTCACTGCCTGCACTATCCGCGCCGCCGAACGCAGCCACGGCTACCACAAGGTCCTGCACGAGTTCACCGAACAGATCGAACGGCTGCTGACGGTCTTCCTGCTCTTCCTCCTCGGCGGCTACCTCGTCACCCACGGGCTGGCCCACCTGACCTGGCAGGCCGCCGCCGTCGCACTCCTTCTCATTCTTCTCGTACGCCCCGCTACCGCGTGGCTGAGCCTGCTCGGTACGAGTGCCGGCCCTCGGGAGCGCCTGGTGACGTCAGTGTTCGGTATCCGCGGGATCGGCTCGTTGTTCTACCTTGCGTACGCTCTCGGCCACAGCGCCCGCTTCGACAGGCACGCCACGCTGTTGTGGGCCACCACCGCGTTCACGGTGCTGCTGTCTGTGGTCCTGCACGGGGTAGCCGCCACCCCGGCCATCCGCCGGCTCGACCGGCTCCGTCGCACCTTGCCCGCGCCCCCCTGACCCCTCCACCACTGCGGGTGGCCTCCGACCCCGGTAACGGGCAAGATCATCGACTGGGTCAACACGAACCTCACGCACGACCGTCACCGGCCTCGCCGACCGGCTCCCCTGCCGCCCCACCTGGCCGTGCCTGAGCACCCGGACCACCCCCGCATCCGCGCCGTCTTCAACAACACGACCGCTGAGGGCCAAGGGCGTCTGCTAAGCCCCCGACCACGAACTGCTGAGAACCTCGAAGGCCCGAGGCAAGATGAAGCGCCTCGTGATTCTGTGCATGACGATGTCGCTCCGAAGGCAGCCCAGGCCGACGACGTCGTGCGTGTCGGTCCAGGCCCTCTGTCCTCCCGGTGAGGCCCGGACCGGCGGTGGCGCCAGCGTAATTGCGGGCAGGTGGTACGGCCACAGCCCGTACGGGTTCTCGCGGACGAAGGAACGTCGGCGAGGCGGGCGGCGGCGGCCTGGTGGGAGAGGCTGGCGGTGGCGAGGGGAGGTCGAAGGCGTCCAGCAGGACGGACCTGAGGAGGTGGGGTTCGTCGGGGGAGGGGTGCGGCCGGTGCGGCGGAGTTCGAGGGAGCGGAGGACGGCGAGGTCGAGGTAGAGGCAGTCCTCGGGGGAGAAGTCGCCGATGAGGACCTGGCGGCCGATGCCGGCCTGGGTGGCGGCGGAGCGGGGGCCGAGGATGGCCTGCCCGATGAGACCGGGCCAGGCGGTGGGGCCGGTCCAGTCGAGCTGGCCTTCGAGGGCGGGTTCACCGGGCCTCGTGCGCAGGCCCGGCTTCCGGTGGATGTGCTGCTCGCCACGACGCAGGCCGGCCTTCGGGAGGCGGACGGCCTGCGCCGCAGGGGTGATCAGCGCGCCAGGAAGGCGAGGATGCGCTCGTTGACTTCCTGCGGTTTCTCGGCGAGGAGGTGGTGGCCGGCGCCTTCGATCATCGCGCCGTCCGATCCGGGGGGCAGCATGGCGATGATGTCGGCGAGGGCCTCCTCGTCGACCACGGGGTCCTCGGTTCCGTGGAGGTAGAGGGTGGGCTGGGAGGGCAGCTTGTCCAGGACGCGGGTCATTTCCCATTGCGGGGTGCCGAAGGTTGCGGCGGGGAAGTTCTGTCGGTACAGCTCCAGGCCGAGGTGGAGCCTCTCGGGCGTGTTGAGTCCTTCCTTCATGGCCTTGCGGTCCTCGGCGGAGTCGTAGCCGGGGACGGTTCCCGTCCAGTGGTCCCAGAGCCAGTCGAGGTAGGCGAGGTCGTTGGCTGCGACGAGCTGGTCGGCGATGGCCATCTGGAAGAAGTAGAAGTGGACGTACCGCTCGATCCTGCCGGGATCCGCGCTGTCGCGTTCGTAGAACGGCAGCGGCGGGACGTCGTTGACGACCACCTTCGCCCACCGCTCAGGTGCGGCCGCGGCGGCTCCCCAGGTGGTAAAGCCGCCCCAGTCGTGCCCAATCAGGACCGCGTCGGAGCCGCCGCCGAGCGCGTCGTGCAGGGCGTTGGCGTCGGCGATCAGGTCGGGAAGGCGCATGCTGCCGTCCGGCGGCACCTGGGAGGGGGCGAAGCCCCGCATGGTGGGGACTACGGCGTGGTATCCCGCCTCGGCCAGCGCAGGCATGAGGTACCGGTAGAGCCTGGGTGTGTCGAAGCCGTGCAGCATCAGGGCGAGCGGCCCTTCCCCTGCGTCGACGTAGGCCAGGTCCAGGCCGTTGACGGTGATCCGCTTGTGTTCCATCACCAGCTCCTCGTCTTCGAGAACTTCTAAAAAGAACGTTCTAACGAGTCGGAAGCTAGCACGGCGGTCACGCGGCCCACAAGCTAGAACGAACGCTTTATCTAGTAAGCTCGGCGGTATGGCGAACACACCACAGCCGGGTACCCGCGAGCGCATCGTCCGTGCGGCCTCCCTGCTGATGCAGCGGCAGGGGTACGAGGGGACCGGCATCAAGCAGGTCGCCCAGGAGGCCCAGGCCACGCTCGGCTCGGTCTACCACTTCTTCCCCGGCGGCAAGCAGGCCGTGGGCGTGGCGGCAGTCCAGCACGCCGACCAGGAGTTCGCCGATCTGCTGGCGGCGTCGCTGTCCGCGGAAGCCGACCCGGCCAAGGCCGTGGCCGCCTGCGCCCGCGCGCTTGCCCGCCACCTGCGCGACTCCGAGTGGATGGACGGCTGCCCGATCAGTGCGACCGCGCTGGAAACCGTCGGGCGAGCCTCCGCCATCGAGCAGGCCGTTGCCCAAGCCTTCCAGCACTGGCGGGACATGGTGGCAGACAGGCTTCGCGCAGCCGGGTTCCCGGAGGGTGACGCGCACGACCTGGCCAGCACCGTCATCAGCACCCTCGAAGGCGCCGAGCTCACCGCACAGGTCTCCAGGAGCGAGACCCCGCTGACGGTCGCGGGTGAGCACCTGTCCAGGCTCATCGACTCCTACAAGGGGTGAGAGCCCGCGCCTTCGGCCTTCGAGCCCCGGCCCTCAGACGTCCGAGGGCCTGGGCGCGGTCTACGGCGCCACCGAAAGCGACTTGGGCGGGTAGCTGCGCAGGACGAGGCCGGAGTGGGTGAGTGCGAGCAACAGTGCGACTGCGGACCGGGTGCGGCCCAGCTCTCGCGAATATCCGTCCTGCGCCTGGTCAGAGGGCTTAAGAACACGGATTCGCGAGGACTTGACACTGGGGCCGTCCGCCATTGTGGGATGAGGGTGCCCCGCGTGGTGGTTAGCCCCGCAAGTCCCGGTCGGCGGGCCCTCGCCATCCCCGCTGAAGAACCGTCATTCAGGATGTCTGGCCTGCGGATTCGCTGGCCGCAGAGACTTGGATCGGAGACGCCGCGACCGCCGCGAAGGCCGCACCCGGCGCTCCCGCTTCCGCCGCAGGCAAGCCTCCTGATCGGCTGGGCAAGCTTCCGCTAAGAGCCATCTCGTTTGGGGCTGGCTGTGATATCGGTGCATCACATTCCGCGGTCTGGGCCGTACCAAGACTTGGGGCGTTCGCCAGCGGACATCGGGAGGTGCTGCAGCTTCACCGGGCCTGGGTAGAAGGCGGAGCTGTTGGGACCGGCCATGTCCTCGCCGATCAGGTAGCGGTACAGCCATTCGGCAAAGCCCATGCTGTACTGCCACCATCCGCCTTCCCCGTCCTCCACGAGGAGGTAGGGAGCATTCGGCCCTTGGACAAGGAACACTGTCTCGCCTCGGTCACTGCTGATGATCGGCCACAGGCCGTTCTCGGTCCCGAACGCAAGCTCCTCCAGGCCGAACAGGACACGCGGGTTCTCGTCCGGGTCGGCGGCATCCCAGGCCACCTGTGACCAAGCCTGGGCAGTGTTCCGTATCTCGGCGCCCAGGTTCCACCGCGCGGTTGCCGGGTGATGGAGGTACAGGTGACTGTTGAGCTTGACCGGAGCGTAGGCGTCGATGAGGACCTGGTAGTCAGACGGCAAGTACACCCCGAGGTCTTTGTGAAGCCGGTCCCAGGCGGACGGGTCCGCGTAGCGGTTCTGGGCCGGTCCGAGCATTGCCATGGCGGCGGCCAGGTAGTCGGTCATGGGGTACCTCGTCGGTGTGGGTGCCTGGCCCGATGCTCAGCGGCAGGCCAGCGCCGGGCAGGACTGTTCGAATGACAGTACGGATCATGCCAGCCTGCGGTAGCAGATCAGGGCGGCGGCGATCCCGGCGAAGGCGAGGAAGTGCTCGGCCTTGCGTTCGTAGCGGCGGTGCAGGCGACGGCACCCGGCCAGCCATGCCGCTGTCCGCTCCACGGTCCAGCGGCGGCGCCCCAGCCGCTGGGAGGACTCTATGCCCTTGCGTGCGATACGCAGGGTGATACTCAGGGAGCGCAGCCACCGGCGCAGGTGGTCATAGTCGTACCCCTTGTCCGCATGGAGTTTGGCGGGCCGCCGTCGACGGGGGTCCGCTACGGGAGCGGATGGGCGGGATGCCGCGCACGAGGCTCGAGCCCCTGGCTCTCGTGGGTGACGCCCGCGGAGACTCGCACACCAGCCGACACGGCTGCACCGTGTTTCCCTTCGAGCCGACTGCCCTGACCTTGTCGTTTAACGTCCGGCTCCGAATAGGCGGGCCTGACGTGCACCGTTCACGGGCCTGCCTCGGGAAGGGTCGGCCTCGTGTCTACCCCGCGGCGCGAGGGCAGTACGTCGACACCGATGTCGGTCCGCTCGGGCATGATCAGCTCGGATCGGACTTTGCGATGGGGCGGTGCGGGGTGGGTGAGTGGCGGACTGATCCTACGTTCGCGATGTGCCGGGCGCTGGTGGACGGGGCCGAGCTGTCCCCGTTCGTGGGCGGGCCGTTCGACGTGCGGGCGGTGATGGCCGACATCCGGCCCGAAGCCAAGCATGGATTTCTGCTCGGCGAAGTTCCCTGGGAGCACTTCCCTGAGGGGAATCGTGTCAGGGAGGTCGTCCGCCTGCTGCGTACCGGCGACTCGCCCGGTCGCACCGGAACGGGCGTGGTGAGCGGCATGTGCGCCAACGACATGCGGGCTGCTGCCGTGCTCGCCGTCCCGTCTCTGATCCGGATCGCCGCCGATACCGGCCACCCTCACCGTGCCGACGCGCTCGCCGAAGTGTCCTGCCCGGCCCGCGCCGGTTACTTCGGCGTCGCGTCCCGCGGCCAACTACTGCTCCATCGCGCCGAGACCCACGACGACCTCTACGACGGCTACGGCGTCGAGGTGAGCGGCTACCCGGCGGGCTGGTCGGTCGCAGCTGCCCGGGCCGCGATCACTGCCGACACCGCCCTTCTGAAGCCCCTTCTCGACGACGCCGACCCTGCAATCAGGATCCGCGCCGCTTACGCCCTGGCCACCGACGCCGACCCCGAGCGCGCGGTCCGTGCAGCCTTCCGCATCCGGTTGGCCGCCGAGCAGGATCCGATCGTCCGCGCCGCCCTGGTCCTCGCCACCGCCGAAGCCACCCGCGCTCACCCCCACCCGCCGACCGCCGAGTGGATAGGGGAGCGGTGGCGGGACCGAAGACAGGCGCCCGAGGTCCGGCTGGCAGCCGCGATCGGCTGGCTCTGCCTCACCGAGGAACCCGCCTCCGACGACTTGCGCGCCGCCGTCGACGACCTCGCCACCGACGAGCGCGCCCACACCATGGACGCCCTGCCCTGGATGGCCGCCGCCGGCGAATCCGGCGAGACAGGTCTGCGGCGCTGCATCCGAAAGATGCTCCACCCCGAAGCGTCCGATCCGGTGGGGTACGACGACCCGTGGGCCCCGCACCGCTGGTAGCTGGTCCACCATCGAACGGGGATCGAGCTCGTTCGGTGTTTTCCCAGTTCACCAGATGTGTGAGGGGTCGCGGGCCGGTCCTGTGCTGAGCGACAACGGAGCACGGAGGCCGGGAGCGTGGGACGGGTCGGGCACAAGGTTCAAAGAGACGCCTTGTCGGTGGTGACGGAGTTCAGGTCCGAGTTGTACGCGTGCCTGACTGCGCGGAGCGACGCCCTGTTCGAGCTGTGCGACGCGCTGCTGTGCACCGACGGTTTGGTCCGCACCCTCGTGGACCTGGCGCTCGCTCCCGAGCACCGGCGCGGGCACGGAGCCTTGTACTCCGGGATCAACCACGGTCGGTTCGATGTCGCCCGGCTGCGGCGGGCAGACTGGTGTCCCGCTTCCCCGAGCCGGCGACGGTCGGCTGGTGCTGGCGGTGGACGTCTCACCATGGTTGCGGCCGGACGCCGACACCTCCTCAGACCGCTCCTTCTGCCACACCTTCGGTCGGGCAAGCATCAGATGGTGCCCGGCTGGCCGTACTCGATCGTCGCCGCGTTGGAGAGAGGCCGGACTTCGTGGACCGCGCTGCTGGATGCGATCCGGCTGGAGCCCGGCGCCGACTTGGCCGCGGTCACCGCCAGCCAAGTCCGTGATGTCGTCCAACGTCTTGTGGATGCTGGCCAGTGGCGGGACGGGGACCCGGAAGTCTTGGTCGTGCTGGACGCGGGCTACGACGCGCCCCGCATCGCCCACCTCCTGGCCGACCTGCCCGTGGAGGTTCTGGGCAGGCTCCGCTCCGACCGGGTGATGCGCAAGCCCGTGCCGGTTCCGTGGATCTGCCCGCCGCAGGGTGGACGGCCGCCCAAGCACGGCGGTGAGTTCGTCTTCGGCGACGAGGCCACATGGGGCGAGGTCACCGCGGTGACCGTCACCAACACCTCCCGGTACGGGGTGGCGACCGCGCAGGGCTGGGACCGGCTCCACCCCCGGCTGACCCGTAGGGCAGCCTGGGGTGATCACGAAGGCCCTCTGCCGGTCATCGAGGCCGTGATCCGGTTGACGGTCGAGAAGCTGCCCAGCGGCGGAGTGAACAAGCCCGTCTGGCTGTGGTGGTCCGGCACCGCTGCCACCACCCAGGACGTCGATCGGTGTTGGCAGTCCTTCCTGCCTGGCCGCGCACGCTCAGCTCCGCCTCGCCCGCCCCCTCACGCGTGATCTTCGCGGCCCGTGGGAGAGGCCGGCGGAACCGAACAGACTCACCCCTGCTCGGGTCCGCCGCGGGTTCAGGAACCTGCGCGCGAAGACCGGCACGCCAGCCGGTGCACCAAAACTCACCCGCCCCGGCCCCGGCAGGCCGCCCGGCTCAAAGAATCGGCGGCCCGCTATCCGCTACGACGTCGGACGCGTCCTCGCCACCGGCGAGGCGT